>NZ_JBHSOF010000005.1:0-226605 GCF_042656005.1 Kitasatospora misakiensis
ATCTTGGACGCCCTCTGCCCTTTGGCGGGCCGGAACTTCGGATCTACTCGTCTAGCGGTCGAGGGCGGACACCAGGCTCGCCACCGTCACCGTGTTGAAGACGAAGGCGATGACCGCGTTGGCCGCCACCGTCCGCCGCATCTCCCGGGAGAGCACGTTGACGTCGGTCGTGCCGAAGGTGGCCATGACCGACACGGCGAAGTACATGTAGTCGGGCCAGGCGGCCGGCTCGGTCCCCGGGAACTCCAGGGCCCGCTCCTCCTCCACCAGGTTGTCGGCGTGGAAGGCGACGGCGAAGGAGACGAGCACGCAGACCCAGGCGTCGACGACCAGCGCCAGGGCGATCCCCACCCGGACGCCCACCGGGAGCGCCGACCCCAGATGACCGGGGCGCCAGACCAGCGACACCACCATGGCGGCCGCCGCGACGGAGATCGACACACCCGGCCCGGGGGCACTGCCGAGGACGTACCGCTGGAGGACCGTGCCGCGCTCGGTGCGCCGCGCCCAGTCGCGGATCCGCTCCGGTGAGGCAGTGGAGAAGGCGGCCACGGTGGCGATGAGGTACACCGACAGATAGGCGAACAGCACCAGCACCGCCACATCCGCGCCGGACAGCGGCGCCGGGCCCTCATGGAGCGCGAGCAGCAGGACGAGCACGGCCGCCACGACGGCCGCGACGAGCAGGCTCGCGGCCGACCGACGGCGTTCGGAGAGCCAGGAGTGCACCGGCGGGCTCCTCAGGACGGGGGCTGACGAGACGGCGGAACCGCGACGGCCCCGCGCCCCGGCGGGCGCCAGTGTAAGGCCGCCGGCGCCGCTCCCCCGGAAAGGCACGGCCGCCGACCGCGAGCCGGCGGAACGGGAGAAGCCGCCCACCCGAAACCCCCCGGCCCGTCGCACCACTCCAGCGGCCCCGGGCGACAGGTGTTCAACCTGGGCGCCCTTGACCGGTCGATTACTTCAAGTAGTGTCGCCAGCCGAGCCCCAGGGGAGGGGCTCGGGACTTCCTTGCTGCTCACGATCCGGATCTACGGCTGGAGTTCAAGGCGATGACGGCGGCGACCGGGATTGACGCTCGCTTTGCGTACCGCGTCTACCATTCACTACTTCGCACCGAGGACGGCGGCAGATGCCCGGAGGACATCGCCCGGGAGCTCGGCGCCGAGCCCGGGGAGGTGAGGGAGGCCGTGGACTGGCTGGCCGGGAACGGCCTGCTCGACCGCGACAGAGGGGTGCCGCCGGCCACACCGCAGAGCGTACTGAGACGCTTGGTCGCCGATCAGCAGGAGCGTCTGGCGGAGTTCACCCGGACGCACGACCTGATCTCCGACCTCACCGACGGCTTCTTCGCCACTCCGGCCTCCGCGGGGGAGAGTCCGGCGGTCGAGGTGGTCGAGTCAAGGGAACAACTGGGGCGGCGCCTGCGTGAGTTGCACCTCTCCAGCCGGTCCGAGGTGGCGGTGATGCTGCCGACCGCGGCCGAGCCGGAGTCGCTGCACCCGTGCATCGGCGAGGACGTCGAGCTGCTGCGCCGGGGCGTCCACTACCGGCTGGTGGCGCCGGCCTCGGCCCTGGGCAGCCCGGCCGTCGTCGAGTACGTCAACGCGCTGCAGGAGGCGGGCGCCGAGATCCGCACCGCCGAGTCGCTGCCGCTGCGGCTGGTCATCGTCGACCGGGAGAAGGTGGTCACCCGGTCGCAGGTCGAGGGGCTGCGCCGGAGCGTGGTGATCCACGGCGGGCTGCTCGCGCAGCTCTTCACCCGGGTCTTCGAGCACAGTTGGTCGACCGCGGCGCCGTACAGCCGGCGGCGGCGCGGCGGCGGTTCGGCACCGGTGCTCTCCGGCACCCACCGGCTGGTGCTGCGGATGATGGCCGCCGGGGCCACCGACAAGTCGATCGCCCGTCACCTCGGGTATTCGGACCGGACGGTGCGGCGTTTCGTCGCCGAGATCCTGCGGGTGCTGGAGACCGACAACCGGCTCACCGCGATGGTGCGCGCCACCCGCCTCGGGCTCCTCGAACACGACGGTAGGCACGACGGCAAGCATGACGGCAAGCACGACGGCAAGCAGGGTAACGAGGCCGAGGAGGTGCGGGCGGCCCACGGCTGAGTGCTCCGACGCCCCCGGGTGCGCCCCAACGGGCCCTACAGCAGGCCCCGTTCGGCGGCGATCCGGGCGGCGTCGAAGCGGTTGCGCCCGTCGAGCTTGCGCATCGCGCCCGAGGTGAGGTTGCGGACGGTGCCCGCCGCCAGGTAGAGCTCGCGGGCCACCTCCTTCACCGAAGCGCCGGTCGCGGTGAGCCGCAGGATCTCCCGCTCGCGTTCGCTCAGCACCTGCTCGGCGACGAGGGTCCGGGGGGCCGGGCCGGCGGCCGGCGGTTCGGTGTCGCCGGGCGCCGGGCGGCCGCCCGCGGCGGCGTCCCGGATGGCGTCGACCAGGCGGGGGATCTTCGTCTGCTTGGTGACGACCCCGAGCACGCCCGCCGACACGGCGCGGTCCACCAGGGTGCGGGTGGGCCGCGCCGCCATCAGGACGATCCGGCAGTCCGGTAGGCGCTTGCCCAGCTCCCGCACCAGGCGGAAGCCGCCCTGCGCGGTGCCCATGCCCAGCACGGCGACGTCCGGGCGGCGGCGCACCGCCACCGGGACGATCATCGAGCTCCGGTTCACCGCCCCGACGACCTCGAAGTCCTGCACGGAGGAGAGCACCTCGGCGATCGCGTCCAGGGGCAGCAACTGCTCGTCGGCTACCAACACACGAATGGTCATCACTAGGTCTCCCCCGAGGATCCCGTGAACGGAACTCATGGTGATCGATGCGACCGCGCCCAGTGTGTGGCGGGCCGCCCGGTCCCGTCGACGGCACCCGGCGTCCGGGTGCGGACATGTCCTCAGCAGGACCGGTGGGTCAGGGTGCGGGCGGGTCTGGGCGGGGCTACGCGGATCTGGGCGGGGCCGGGCCGGCCTGTGCGGCTCTGGGCGGTCTACGCGTGTCATTCGATGACCCCTCAACTTAACCCCCACCTGGCGCCGACCCGACGACCTCGGGCAGGGACGTGACAAGTGTCAGTAAAAGCAGGTCAAAGCCTTGTCGGCGGTGACCGGCCGGGACCACGATGCGCACTGGTGATCGACTGCCGTGCGGGGCCCGTCCGCCCCGCACGGCCCCCGACACCCGTCCGCCCCCCGACCCCCCGCCGCTCCGACGGCCGTCCACCGCGACGGGCCGTCCACCCGACGACACCCACCACCGCCAGCGCGGCACCCTCCCGCGCGGCACCTGTCTGCCCGACCCCTGCCCGCGCCCCGCCGGCCTCCCTCCCGCCGCGTGCCCCCGCACGCCCCGGGCCGGGTGCCGGCCCGGGCCCGAGCCGGCTCACCACGGATGCCCGAGGAAGAGGACATGCACACAGACCCTGTGGTCCAGGACCCGACTCAGGCGCTGGCCGTCGTCGGCATGGCGGGACGGTTCCCCGACGCCCCGGACGTCGAGAGCTTCTGGCGGCTGATGATGGAGCGGCACGACGCCGTCCGTCCCGTCCCCGCCACCCGGTGGGACGCCACCGCCCAACTCGATCCGCAGCGGGAGGTCCAGGCCGTCGGCGGGTTCCTCGACGACGTCGACCGCTTCGACGCGACCTTCTTCGGCATCTCCCCCCGCGAGGCCGAGATGCTCGACCCCCAGCAGCGGCTGATGCTGGAGGCCGCCTGGCGGGCGCTGGAGGACGCCGGGACGCCGGCCCGCGCGCTGGCCGGCAGCCGGACCGGCGTCTTCGTCGGCGCCGGCTGGCACGACTACGAGCACGTCGGCCGCAAGAGCGGCAGCGGGGTCACCCAGCACACCGCGCCCGGCTACGCGCTCGACATGATCGCCGCCCGGGTCTCGTACTTCCTCGGGCTCACCGGGCCCAGCCTGGTCGTCGAGACCGGCTGCTCCTCCGCGCTGGTCGCGGCGCACCTCGCCGCCCAGGCGCTGCGCGCCGGCGAGGTCGACGCGGCGATCATCGGCGGCGTCGCGCTGATGCTCGACCCGACCGCCTCGATCGGCCTGACGCACTTCGGCGGGCTCTCCCCCGACGGCCGCTGCAAGGCCTTCGGCGCCGGGGCGAACGGCTTCGTGCGCGGCGAGGGCGTCGGCGCCCTGTACGTGAAGACCCTCGCCCGCGCGCAGGCGGACGGGGACCGGATCCACGGCGTGATCGCCGGCACCGCGGTGAACAACGACGGCGGCGGGCAGAGCGTCGTCGCCCCCAGCCCGCTCGGCCAGGAGCGGCTGCTGCGGGACTCCTACCGGCACTGGGGCATCCCGGCGGACCGGGTCGCCTACCTGGAGGCGCACGGCACCGGCACCGCGGTCGGCGACCCGATCGAGGCCGGCGCGGTCGGCCGGGTCCTGGGGCAGGCCCGCAGCGCGGACGCGGGCCCGCTGCCGATCGGCTCGGTGAAGACCAACATCGGGCACCTGGAGGCCGCCGCCGGCATCCCCGGCCTGTTCAAGGTGCTGCTGTCGCTGCGCCACGGGGTCGTGCCGCCGAGCCTGCACTCGGCCGACCTCAACCCGGAGATCGCCTTCGACGAGCTGAACGTGACGGTGGTCCGCGAGCCGCTGCCGCTGCCGGCGGACGAGCAGGTCTTCCTCGGCGTGAGCAGCTTCGGCTGGGGCGGCACCAACGCGCACGTGGTGCTGACCGGGGCGCCGCAGCCGGCCCCTGCAACGACTGTAGCGACTCAAGCCACCGCGCGGGACGCGACGGTCCTGCTGCCGGTGTCCGCGCACTCGGAGCAGGCGCTGGCCGAGCGCGCCCGCGAGCTGCGCACGCTCCTCACCGGCGCGGCGCCCACCCCGCTGCCGGCGCTGGCCGGCACCCTGGCCTGGCAGCGCGACCAGTTCCCCGTCCGGGCCGCCCTCCTCGCCGCCGACGCCACCGAGGCTGCCGAGCAGCTGGAGCGGCTGGCCGCCGACCCGGCCGACGCCGGGGCCCGGGTCTTCACCGGGCGCGCCGCGACCAGGGGCCGGACGGCCTTCGTCTTCCCCGGCCAGGGCTCGCAGTGGCACGCCATGGGCCGCGAACTGCTCGCCGCCGAGCCGGTGTTCGCCGCCGTGATCGACCGCTGCGCCAAAGCGCTGGAGCCGTACGTCGAGTGGGACCTCGTGCGGGTCGTCTCCGGCGAGGCCGGCGAGGAGTGGCTGTCGCGGATCGACATGCTGCAGCCGACCCTGTGGGCGGTCTCGCTGGGCCTGTGCGAGCTGTGGCGGGCGTCCGGCGTCGTACCGGACGTGGTGGTCGGCCACAGCCAGGGCGAGGTCACCGCGGCCACCGCCGCGGGCATCCTCTCCTACGAGGACGGCGCGATGGTGGTCGCCCGGCGCAGCGCGATCGCCCGCCGCACCTCGGGCAAGGGCCGGATGCTGGCGGTGGACCTCTCGTTGGACGCGGCGAAGGCGGCGCTGTCCGGCTTCGAGGAGGGCGTCTCGCTGGCCGTGAACAACGGGCCGAACAGCTGCGTGCTCTCCGGCGACACCGAACTCGTGCTGGCGCTCAAGGAGTTGCTGGAGGCCGAGGGCACCTTCTGCCGGCTGGTCAACGTGGACTACGCCTCGCACAGCCCGCAGATGGACGAGCTGGAGGACGACCTGCTGGCGGCGCTGCGGTCGGTGCGTCCGGGCCCGGGCGCCGTCGAGCTGATGTCGACGGTGCGGGTGGCCCCGCTGGAGGGGCCGGAGCTGGACGCCCGGTACTGGGTGGACAACCTGCGCCGTCCGGTGATGTTCGCCGACGCGATGGAGCGGCTGTTCGACACCGGGGTGACCCATGTGGTCGAGATCAGCCCGCACCCGGTGCTCACCCCGGCGCTGGAGCAGTTGGCGGCGCAGCGGCCCGTCCCCCCGCAGGTGCTGTCGACGCTGCGGCGCGACCAGGGCTCGCCGGACACGGTGCGCGAGTCGCGGGCCCGGGCGTACGTGAGCGGTCTGGAGCCGTTCGGCGGCCTGCTGCGGGACGCCTGGGCGCCGGTGCCGCCGTACCCGTGGCAGCGCACCGTCCACTGGGTGGAGCAGGTGCGCCGGCGGGCCGGGAGCGGCGCCGGGGAGGAGCTGCGGCTGGTGCCGTCGGTGACCGAACAGGGCGCCTGGACGGGGATGTTGGAGCTGGCCCCGGCGGACATCCCGTGGGTCCGCGACCACCGGGTGTACGACGCGGTGGTGCTGCCCGGGACCGGGATGCTGGAGCTGGCGCTGCGGACGGCGCTGGCCCGCACCGGCGGCGCGCACCGCACACTCGCGGACGTCGGCCTGCACGGCCATCTGACGCTCACCGAGGAGCCGGTGACGGTGGCGCTGGGCTGGCGGGACGACGTCACGGGCGGTGGCAGCTTCACGCTCTCCTCGCTGGAGCCGGGCGGGCAGGGCTGGGTGCGGCACGCCTCGGCGCGGGTGCTGGCGGAGGACACCGCGCCGCGGGTGCCGGCCTTCCCCGAGCGGCTGCTCGGGCTGGAGGCCGCGCCGGCCGCCGAGTTCTACGCCGACTGCGCGGCGCGGGGCCTGAACTACGGTCCGGCGTTCCAGGGTGTGGTGGGGCTGCGCGGCGGGGCGGCGGAGTGCCTGGCCGAGGTGCGGCTGCCGGAGGGCTGCCTGGCCGGCGGTCACCCGCACCGGCTGCACCCGGCGCTGTGGGACGCGGCCCTGCAGGCGTCGATCCCGCTGTTCCCGGGCGAGGAGGCGGCGGTGCCGGTCGGGGTCGACCGGGTCCACCTGCACCAGGACCTCGCGGAGCCGGTCACGGCGCTCTGGTCGCACGCGGTGCGCCGGGACGGCGGCGAGATGGTCGACCTGTTCCTGTTCGACGCGCTGCGGCGGCCGGTGCTGAGCCTGCTGGGGCTGCGGATGCGGGCGCTCGCGGCCTCGGCCGATCCGGGCGCGGCGGACGCCGAGCGGATCCACCGGCTGGAGTTCCGGTCGAAGGCCGAGGCCGGGGCCGAGGACGGGACCGGCGACGGGAACGGGATCGGCGCTTGGGTGGTCTGCGCCGCCGACACGGCGGGCGGCACGGCGGCCCGAGGGCGGGCCGGCGAGCTGGCCGAGGCGCTGGGCGCGCACGGCGGCGCGGCGCTGGCCCAGGTGGCCGACGGCCCGGCGGCCGAGCGGACCGAACTCTGGGAGGAGCGGCTGGCCCCGGTCGAGGGGCTCGGCGGCGTGGTCTTCCTGGCGCCGCGCGCGGACGCCGGTCCGGCCGCCCAGCGGGCCGGCCTGCTGGCGCTGGCCGCGCTGGTGCGGGCCTGCTCCGCCCGCCCGCTGGTGCCCCGGCTGGTCGTGGTGACCGCCGACGCGCAGCTGCCGCCGTCGGCGGCCGGGACGGCCGACCCGGGCGCGGCCCAGTACTGGGGCTTCGGGCGGGTCCTGCGCCGCGAGCACCCCGAGCTGCGGCCGGTGCTGGTGGACGTCGCCGCCGAGGAGGCCGACTGGGCGGCGCGGTGCGCCGTCGAGCTGCTCACCGAGGACGGCGCGGACCAGGTGGTGCTGCGGGGCGGGGAGCGGCTGGTCGGCCGGCTGGTGCGCGGCGCGGCCGGGGCCGCGGACCACCCGGCGGACGCGGCCCGGCCGTACTGGCGGGCGGCGGCGCTGCCGCAGCCGTTCCGGCTCGCCCCGGACCGTCAGGGCAGCTGGGACGGCCTGGCGTTCCGCCCGCTGGAGCGGCGCGCACCGGGCGCCGGGGAGATCGAGCTCGCCGTCGGATCGGCGGCGCTGAACTTCATCGACGTGATGAAGGTGATGGGCACCTACCCGGACCCGTCGGCCGACGCCCGGCTGCTCGGGCTGGACGGCGTGGGTGTGGTGACCAGGACGGGCGAGGGCGTGACGCGCTTCGCCCCGGGCGACCGGGTGGTCGCCTGCACCGGCGGCGGCGCGTTCGCCACCCACTGGACGGTGCTCGCCGACCACGCGCAGCTCGTCCCGGCGGGGATGGCGGACGCCGACGCGGCGGCGTTCCCGGCGGTGACCATCACCGCCTGGTACGGGCTGCGGCACCTGGCCGCACTGGCGCCGGGCGAGACGGTGCTGATCCACTCGGCGGCGGGCGGTCTGGGGCTGGCGGCGATCGCGGTCGCGCGGCTGCTCGGCGCCGAGGTGATCGCCACGGCGGGCAGCGAGCCCAAGCGCGCCCGGCTGCGCGAGCTGGGCGTCCGGCACGTCTTCGACTCCCGGGACCTCTCCTGGGCCGACCAGGTGCGCGCGGCGACCGGCGGGCGCGGGGTGGACGTCGTCCTCAACTCGCTGACGGGCGCGGCGATCCCGCTGGGCCTGGAGGTGCTCGCCGAGGGCGGGCGGTTCGTCGAGGTCGGCAAGGCCGACATCTACGGCGGCCGGACGCTGGCCCTGGACGCGTTCCGCAAGGGCATCACGCTGGCCTCGCTGGACCTCGCCGCGGTGATCGCCCGCCGGCCTGCGCTGTTCACCCGGCTGTTCGCCGAGGTGTGGGAGCGGGTCGAGGCGGGCGAGCTGGCGCCGCTGCCGGTGCTGTCCTACCCGTTCGCGCAGGCCGCCGAGGCGCTACGGGAGATGTCGCGCGGCCGGCACATCGGCAAGTTCGTGCTGTCGGACCCGTCGACGGTCGACGCGGTGGCGCCGGAGCCGCTGCGCGACGGCCGGTTCCGGGGCGACGGCACGTACCTGATCACCGGTGGGCTCGGGGCGCTCGGCCTGTCGCTGGCGGAGTTCATGGCCGAGCGCGGGGCGGGCCGGCTGGCGCTGGTCGGCCGCTCGGCGCCGCGGGAGGACGCGGTGGCGCGGATCGAGGCGCTGCGGGCGCGCGGTGTGCGGGTGGAGACCTTCGCGGCGGACGTCACCGATCGCGCGGCGCTGCGCCGGGTGCGCGAGCAACTGCCGCCGCTGCGCGGCGTGGTGCACGCGGCCGGTCTGCTGGACGACGCCACCGTCCTCAATCTGACGGAGGACCAGCTGCACCGGGTGCTGGCGCCCAAGGTGGACGGCGCGGTCCATCTGGACGCGGTGACCGAGGGCGACCCGCTGGACTTCTTCCTGCTGTTCTCCTCGGCGGCGGCGCTGTTCGGCAACGCCGGCCAGGCGGCGTACGCGGCGGGCAACGCCTTCCTGGACGCGCTGGCGGTCGCCCGGCGGCGGCGCGGGCTGCCCGCGCTGAGCGTGCAGTGGGGGCCGTTCAGCGATGTCGGCCTGGCCGCCGCGGAGGACAACCGCGGGGCCCGGCTCGCCGAGCGCGGCATGGCCGGGTTCTCCACCGGCGAGGCGTGGCGGGCGCTGGAGGGCTTCCTCGGCGGCGACGAGCCGGTGGTCGCCTATGTGCCGATCGACCTGCGGCAGTACCTGGAGGCGTACCCGGACACCGCGACGCTGGACAGCTGGAGCGCGCTGCGCGAGCTGGCCAAGCACGGCGGGGGCGGCAGCAGCGCGGGCGCGGCCTTCCTCGCCGAGCTGCGCGAGGCGCCCCGGGAGCGGTGGCCCGAGCTGCTGGAGGCCAAGGTGCAGGAGCTGGCCGGGCGGGTGCTGCGGCTGGACGCCGGGGCGATCGACCGGGACACGCCGTTCAAGTCGCTGGGGCTGGACTCGCTGATGGGCCTGGAGCTGCGCAACCGGCTGGAGGCGGCGTTCGGGCTGCGGCTGTCGCCGACCCTGCTGTGGACGTACGGCACGCCGCGGGCGCTCTCCGCGGTGCTGGCGGAGCGGCTGCTCGGTGACCCGGCGGCGGGCGAGGAGGCTGCTCCAGGAGCTACCGACGAGCGCGCCGAGGCCGCCGCCACGGACGGCGAGGGCTGAGCGCCATGACGGAGCAGACCCCCGCCCCCGCGCCCACCCCGCTCACCCGGGCGCTCGACACCGTCCGCAAGCTGCGGGCGCAACTGGACGCCGCGAGCGGCACCGGCCCACTGGCCGTGGTCGGCATCGGCCTGCGGCTGCCCGGCGGCATCACCGACCTGGACGGCTACTGGGCCGCGCTGGCCGAGGGCCGCGACCTGGTGGGCCCGCTGCCCGCCGGGCGGCGCGGGCCGTTCGCCGCCGAGTGGGAGCGGCTGCCGCACACCGGCGGGTTCCTGGACGAGGTGATGGACTTCGACGCGGAGTTCTTCGGCATGGGCGCCGCCGAGACCCGGGGCGTCGACCCGCAGCAGCGGCTGCTGCTGGAGGTCGCCTGGGAGGCCCTGGAGAACGCCGCGCTCCCGCCGGACCGGCTGGACGCGGCCCGCACCGGGCTGTTCGTCGGGATCACCGGGCAGGAGTACTGGGACTGGCACCGCGGCGAGCCGGACACCCACTGGGCCGGCGGCAACGGCCACTGCTTCACGGTGGGCCGCGTCGCGTACGCGCTGGGGCTGGCCGGCCCCGCCATCACGGTGGACACCGCCTGCTCCTCCTCCCTGGTGTCGGTCCATCTGGCGCGCCAGGCGCTGGCCCGCCGGGAGTGCGACGTGGCGCTCGCCGGCGGGGTGAACCTGGTGCTCTCGCCCCGGGCGACCCGGCTGCACCAGCTGGCGGGCACCCTGTCGCCGGACGGGCGGTGCCGGCCCTTCGACGCCCGGGCGAACGGTTTCACCCGGGGCGAGGGTTGCGGCGTCCTGGTGCTCAAGCGCCTGGAGGACGCCCGGCGCGACGGCGACCGGGTGCACGCGGTGGTGCACGGCTCGGCGGTGAACCAGACCGGCCGCTCGACCGGCTTCACCGCGCCCAACGTGCTGTCGGAGGTCGCGCTGATCGAGGCGGCGCTGGCGGACGCCGGGCTCGCCGCCGCCGACATCGGCCTGGTGGAGGCGCACGGGACGGGCACCTCGCTCGGGGACGCCATCGAGATGGAGGCGATCGCCGCCGCGCTGGGCCGCCGCAACGGCGGGGCCGAGCTGACCGTCGGCTCGGTCAAGGCCAACCTGGGGCACCCGGAGTCCGCGGCCGGGGTGATCGCCCTGGTGAAGGCGGTGCTGTGCCTGCGGCGGCGCGAGGTGCCGCCGCTGGTCAACTTCGCCACCCTCAACCCGCTGATCGACCTGGACGGCACCGGCATCACCCTGCCGACGGCGCTGCGGCCCTGGCCGGAGCGGGCCGGGCGGCACGCGGCGGTGAGCGCCTTCGGCATGGGCGGGACCAACGCCCAGGTGATCCTCGGCGCGGCCGAGGAGGACGCCGCGCCGGCCGCCGGGGCCGCCCCGGTCGAGGGCTTCGAGCTCTCCGCGCGGACCCCGGAGGCGGTCCGCGCGCTGGCCGGCGCCTTCCACGGCCGGCTCGCCGGGCTGCCGGACGACAGCTACCCGGCGTTCGCGTACACGGCGGGCGCCGGGCGCGCCCGGCACCGCTGGCGGGCGCGGATCACCGCCGCCGACCGGGCCGCCGCGCTGCGGGCGCTGCACGGGCTCGCCGAGGGCGGTACGCCGTCCGGTGTGGTGCTCGCCGAGCGGGAGAGCGGCCGGGACGACCCGGACGGCGGGTCGGTGGCGCTGCCCCGGGCCGTCCTCGACCTGCCGAACTACCCCTGGCAGCGCCGCCGTTACGCCCCCGAGCCGGCACCCGCCGCCGAGCCGGTCACCGCTCCTCCGGTCCCCGCCGAGACCGTCACCGCCGACGGGCGCGCCCTGTTCGCCCTGGAGTGGGCGGCCGCCGGGGACGGCGCGGGCGCGGCGATGACCGGCGCACCCGGCCGGTGGCTGCTGTTCGCCGACCGCGCCGGCACGGCCGCGGCCCTGGGCGCCGAACTCCTCGCCCGGCGCGGCAGCTGGGTGACCGTCACCGCGGGCAGCCACTCCCGGCGGCTGGACCCGCTGCGGTACGAGCTGGACCCGCGCCGGCCCGAGGATCTCACCACCCTGCTCAAGGAGTTGCGCGCGGCCGGCGACGAACCGTGGGCCGGCGTCCTGTACGCCTGGGGCCTGGACGCCGCCACCGGTCCGGCGGCGCCGGACGGGCCGGGGCCGTTCCCGCTGACCCAGGAGCGGGAGGCCGCCGTCCACCCGGCCGCGCGGCTGGTCCGGGAGCTGGCCGACGAGGGCCTGCCCGGTGCCCCGCGCCTGGTACTGCTGACCCGGGGCGCGCAGCGGGTGACCGAACGGGACGGGGCGCCCGACCCGGTCCAGGCCCTGCTGCGGGGCACGGCCGGGGCCGCGCACGGCATGCCCCGCCCGCTGGTCGTCGACCTCGACCCCGACCCGGCCAGGGACGACGCCGGTCGGCTGCTGGACGTGCTGCTGCGCCCGGCCGGGGAGCCGTCGGCCGCCCTGCGCGGACGGGTCAGGTACGCCCCCGTCCGGGTGCCGCAGGACTCCGCCGACGGCACCGAACCCGCGTGGCAGCGGCGGCCGTTCGACCCGGAGCTGGACACCAACCAGCGGATCCTGGCGGTCCGGCCCGGCCTCCTGGAGAGCCTGACGCCGACCCGCTGGGAGCGGACCGCGCCCGGCCCGGGCCAGGTCGAGATCGAGGTCGCGGCGGCCGGGCTGAACTTCAGCGACGTACTCAAGGCGATGGGCGCCTACCCCGGCGCGGCCGGGACGGTCCCGCTCGGGGTCGAGTGCGCGGGCCGGGTGAGCGCGGTCGGCGCGGACGTCGAGCGCTTCAAGGTCGGCGACCGGGTGATGGCGGTGGTGCCGTCCGCGCTCGCGGCGTACGCCACCACCGAGGCGCACCTGGTGGCGCCGTGCCCGGCG
Organism: Kitasatospora misakiensis; assembly: GCF_042656005.1. Lineage (NCBI taxonomy): Bacteria > Bacillati > Actinomycetota > Actinomycetes > Kitasatosporales > Streptomycetaceae > Kitasatospora > Kitasatospora misakiensis. The sequence continues at coordinate 12,665 of NZ_JBHSOF010000005.1, forward strand.
GCGCTCGACGAGGAGCAGGCGGCGGCCGTGCCGGTCGCCTTCCTCACCGCCGTGTACGGGCTCGGCCACCTGGCCCGGCTGGGCGCGGGCGAGACGGTGCTGATCCACTCGGCGAGCGGCGGCGTGGGCCTGGCCGCGCTGGCGGTGGCCCGCCGCTGCGGGGCGCGGGTGTTCGCCACCGCCGGGACGTCCGAGAAGCGCCGCTTCCTGCGCGAACTCGGCGGTGTGGAACGGGTGATGGACTCCCGCTCGGTCGGCTTCGCCGAGGAGGTCGCGGCGGCCACCGACGGGCGCGGGGTCGACGTGGTGCTCAACTCGCTGACCGGGGAGGCGCTGCGCGCCGGACTGGCGCTGCTGGCGCCGGGCGGCCGGTTCGTCGAGCTGGGCAAGCGCGACATCCACGACGACAACCCGATCGGCCTCGGCCACCTCAAGGGGAACCGCGCGCTGTTCGCCGTCGACCTGGACCACACCTTCCACGCCCGGCCGGCGCTGCTGGCCGAGCTGTTCGAGGAGGTGGTGCGGGGCTTCGACAGCGGGGAGTTCGGGCCGCTGCCGGTCACCGTCCGCCCGTTCGCCGAGGCCCGGGAGGCCTTCGCCACCATGGCGCAGGCCCGGCACATCGGCAAACTGGTGCTGCGGCCGGAGCCGGCGCCGGAGCTCGCGGTGCCGCCGACCAGGTCGGTCGTCCGACCGCAGGCCGGCTACCTGGTCACCGGGGGCACCACGCCGGCCGCCCTGGCGGCGGCCCGCCGGCTGGCGGACCTGGGCGCCCGCCGGATCACCCTGCTCCGCTCCCCCGGGGCCGCCCCCGACGCCGCGGCGGAGCAGGCGGTGGCCGAACTGCGCGCCCGGGGCGTCGAGGTGGCGCTCCCGGTCGCGGACCTGACCGGCGCCGGGGAGCCGACCGCCCCGCAGGCCGGGCTCGACACCCTTGCGGCGCCCCTGGCCGGGGTGGTGCACCTCGCGTCCGCGCCGGACGACGGCGCGCCGGGGACGGCCGAGGAGGAGGACGACCCGCTGGGCGCCACCGCCGCCCGGGCCGCCGAGGCCTGGCGGCTCCATCTCGCCACCGCCGGCCGGACCCTGGACTTCCTCGTGCTGTCCGACCCGGCCACCGCACCCGGCCGGGACACCGCGCTCGGCGCCTGCCTGGACGCGCTCGCCGAGCACCGCCGGGCGCTCGGACTGCCCGCGCTGAGCGTGGACGGCGCGGGCCTGGCGTCCCTCGGCCGGCTGCTCGGCAGCCCGGCGGCGATCGTCCGCTCGACGGCCGGCGCCGGCTCCCCGGCCGAAGAGTCCGACGGCGGGGAGGCGATCCGGCGGCAACTACTGGCGGTCGAGCCGGGACGGCGCCGCCGGGCCCTGCTCGTCCGGCACTGCCGGGAGCTGGCCGCCGTGGTGCTCGACGGGCCCGGCGGCGCGGACGCGGCGGCGGTCGACAGCGCGGCGCCGCTGGCCAGTCTCGGCTTCGACTCGATGCGCACGCTGGAGCTGCGCTCGCGGCTGGAGCTGTCGCTGGGGGTGCCGCTGCCCGCCACGCTGGGGTGGCAGTACCCGACGCTGGACTCGCTGGTGCCGTTCCTCGCCGAGCGGATGGGCGTCCCGCTGGAGGCCGCCGCAGCCGCGAAAACGACCGAGACCACGACCGGGTCCACCGACGTCTTCGAACCAACCGAAGACCGCCACGACCGCCATCACCTCGACGACCTCGACGGACTCTCGGAGCGCGACCTGGAGGCCCTCCTCCTCGCCCGGACCGAGCAGTTCGACGCCAGTGCCGATCCGACCGACCGGGGGCAGGGACGATGACCACGCGCGAGGACACCACCCGGGGCGACACCCCCGAGGAGCGCTCCGGCTCGATGACCGCGATGAAGCGCGCCTATCTGACGATGGAGCGGATGCAGCGCCGGATCGACGAGCACGAGCGGGCCCGCTCCGAGCCGATCGCCATCGTCGGCGTCGGCTGCCGCTTCCCCGGCGGGGTCACCGACCCGGACTCCTACTGGGAGCTGCTGACCGCCGGCACCGACACCATCGGCGAGATCCCGGCCGACCGCTGGGACGTCGACGCCTTCTACGACGAGCAGCCGCGCACCCCCGGCAGGCACAGCACCCGGTGGGGCGGCTTCCTGGACCGGATCGACCGCTTCGACCACGAGTTCTTCGGCATCTCCCGCCGCGAGGCGGTGTCCATGGACCCGCAGCAGCGGCTGGTGCTGGAGGTCGCCTGGGAGGCGCTGGAGGACGCCGGGCAGGCGCCGCACGCGCTGGCCGGCAGCCGGACCGGGGTGTTCCTGGGCATCTGCAGCAACGACTACGCCGGACTGCTGTTCCGCGAGCCGCAGGACATCACCGCCCACGCGAGCACCGGTGTCGCGCACAGCATCGCCAGCGGCCGGCTCTCCTACCTGCTGGACCTCCGCGGGCCGAGTGTCTCGGTGGACACCGCCTGCTCCTCCTCGCTGGTCGCCGTGCACCAGGCGTGCCAGAACCTGCGGCTCGGCGAGTGCGACCTGGCGATGGCCGGCGGCGTCAACGCGGTGGTCTCCCCCGACGCGGCGATCTCCTTCTCGCAGTTCCCGGAGATGCTCGCCGACGACGGCCGCTGCAAGACCTTCGACGCCTCGGCGAACGGCTTCGTCCGCAGCGAGGGCTGCGGCGTGGTGGTGCTCAAGCGGCTGTCGGACGCGCGGCGCGACGGCGACCGGGTGCTCGCGGTGATCCGCGGCTCGGCCGTCAACCAGGACGGCCGCAGCTCGGGCCTGACCGCGCCCAACGGCGCCGCGCAGCGCGAGGTGTTCCGCCGTGCGCTGGCCGCCGCCGGGGTCGGCCCGGAGCGGATCGGCTACATCGAGACGCACGGCGCCGGCACCAAGCTGGGCGACCCGATCGAGGTGGCCGCGCTGGCCGAGGTCTACGGCCGGCCGGAGGGCGCGCCGCTGCACCTCGGCGCGGTGAAGACCAACCTCGGCCACCTGGAGGCGGCGGCCGGGATCGCCGGGCTGATCAAGGCCGCGCTCTGCGTCGACCGCGGCCAGATCCCGCCCAACCTTCACTTCGGCGAGCTCAACCCGCACATCTCCTTCGACGGGACCACCTTCGCCGTGCCGACCGCGCTCACCCCGTGGCCGGCCGACGGGGCCCGGCGGCTGGCCGGGGTGAGCAGCTTCGGCTTCAGCGGCACCAACGCGCACCTGATCGTCGAGCAGGCGCCGGAGCGCCCGGCCGCCGCGCCTGCCTCCGCGCCGGACGACGGGCCGGACGCCGCGCCTGCCGCCGTGCCGGACGCCGCGCCGGACGACGACCGCCCGCTGTCGGTGCTCGCCCTGTCGGCGAAGAGCGGCAGCGCCCTGCTGAAGCTCGCCCGGCGCTACCAGGACCGGTTGGCGACGGCCGGGCCGGAATCCGCCGCCGACCTGTGCTTCTCCGCGAACACCGGCCGCTCGCACTTCCCGCACCGGCTCGCCGCCGTGGGCGCCTCCGCCGGGGAACTCGCCCAGCGGCTGGCGGACTTCGTCCGGGACGACCCCGGCGAGGGGCTGCTGCTGGGCCGGCCGGAGGGGGCCGCGGCGCCCGGGCCCGGTTCGGCGGCCGAGCCGGTCTTCCTCTTCACCGGCCAGGGGCCGCAACGCGCGGGCATGGCCCGGCAGTTGTACGAGACGCAGCCGGCCTTCCGGCGCACCCTGGACGCCTGCGACGAGATCCTCCGGGACGTCCTGCCGGCGCCGCTGCTCTCCGCCCTGTACCCGGCCTCGGCGGCGGACGGCGAGCTGATCAACACCATGGAGTTCGCCCAACCCGGCCTGTTCGCCGTGGAGTACGCGCTGGCCGGGCTCTGGCGCTCGTGGGGCGTGGAGCCGGCCGCCGTCATCGGCCACAGCCTCGGCGAGTACACCGCCGCCTGCTTCGCGGGCGCGCTGTCGCTGGAGGACGGCCTGCGGCTGGTCGCCGAACGCGGCCGACTGCTGCAGCGGCTCGCCGAGTCCGGCGCGATGGCGGCGATCTCCGCCCCGGCGGAGGAGGTCGCCGACGAACTCGCCCGCTACGACGCCGCACTGGTCGCGGTCGCCGCCGTCAACGGCCCGGCCAACACCACCGTCTCGGGCGTCCGGGAGGTCGTCGACGCGGTCTGCGAGGCCTTCACCGCGCGCGGCGCCGAGGTGCGGCGGCTGCGGATCTCCACCTCCTCGCACTCCCCGCTGGTCGAGCCGGTGCTGGAACCGCTGCGCACCGCCCTGGAGAAGGTCCCGTTCGGCGCGCCCGCGATCCCGCTGCTGTCCAACCTGACCGGCGCGCTCTGGCCGTGGGACCGGCCGCTGGACACCGACTACTGGCTGCGGCACGCCCGGCAGCCGGTGCTGTTCGCCGACGGGGTGCGGGCGCTGTACGGGCTCGGGTACCGCACCTTCCTGGAGGTCGGCCCGGCGCCGACCCTGCTGGGCCTGGTCCGCGAGGTGCTGACCGGCGACGACGTGCTGACGCTGCCCAGCCTGCGGCCGAAGTACGACGACTGGGAGGTCCTGCTGGGCAGTCTCGGCCGGCTGTACGTCGAGGGCGCCGAGGTCGACTGGGCCGGGTTCGACCGGGACCACGCCCGCGCCCGGACGCCGCTGCCGCACTACCCGTTCGCCGCCACCCGCTGCTGGCACGAGCCGAGCGGCGACAGGGGCACCGCGCCGGCGGCCGTCCGACGGCCACCGCAGCGGGCTTCCCTGGCCACCGCGCGCGCCGAACGGGCCGAGCGGGCCGAGCGCGCCGAACGGGCCGCGCCCACCCGTACGGCGCCGGTACGGCAGCTGCCCGGCGCACCGGGCCGGGCAGCGGCGAGCGCGCTGCCGACCGCCGAGGACCTGTTGGCACTGCCCACCGAGCGGCGGGTCGAGGCCCTGGTCACCGGGCTGGCGGCCGGTGTGCGGACGGCCCTGGGGTCGCGCGCCTCCGCCGTCGACGCCGACGCGCCGCTGTCGGGGCTCGGGCTGGACTCGCTGATGGCCGTGGAGCTGCGCAACGAGATCCAGGGCCGGCTCGGGGTCAAGGTGACCGTCGCCGACTTCCTCAAGGGCGCGACGGTCCACAGCCTGGCCGTCCAGGTGGTGGAGGGGCTGGCGGCGGCCGGCGAGGAGGGCACGGCGATCCGCCGGGTGACCCGCTCGACGGACCGCGCCGCCGACATCGCACCCGACATCGACGGCACCGCCGAGCTGCTCGCCCTCCTGGAGCAGGTCACCGAGGAGTCGGAGCCGGTCGATGACTGACCTCGAACAGCGCCTCGCCGCGCTGACCCCGCAGCAGCGGGCGCGGCTGGACCAGCTGCTCGCCGAGCGGCGGCTCACGGACAGCGCCACCACCCCGGACGGCGCCGCCGAGGACGTCTTCCCGCTCTCGGTGTTCCAGCAGGGCATGTGGTTCCTGGAGCAGGTCCGGCCGGCGAACCCGGCGTACGTGGTGCCGGGCGCGGTGCGGGTGCGCGGCCCGGTGGACGCGCGGGTGCTGCGCGCGGCGCTGCGCGAGGTGGTCCGCCGGCACGAGGCGCTGCGCACCACCTTCGCCCTGCGCGACGGCCGCCCGGTCCAGCTGGTGCACCCGGCACCGGCCTCGGACCGTCCCGACCCGTCCGACCTGCCCGAGATCGACCTGCGCCACGCCGCCCTCACCCCCGCCGAGCTGGACGAGCGGATCGTGGCGGCCGCGATCGGCGAGCCCTTCGACCTGGAGACCGGTCCGCCGCTGCGCCTGACGCTGCTGCGCACCGCCGAGGACGAGTCGGTGCTGGTGCTGGCGCTGCACCACCTGGTTTCGGACCGCTGGTCGTTCTGGGTGCTGCTGTCCGAACTCGCCGCACTGTACGAGGCGTTCGCCGCCGGCCGGCCCTCGCCGCTGCCGGAGCTGCCGGTCCAGTACGCCGACTTCGCGGTCTGGCAGCGCGAGCAGCACGAACAGGGCCGCTGGGCCGGACAGTTGGCGTACTGGCGGGAGCGGCTGGCCGGGGCGCCGGCCGCCCTGGAGCTGCCGACGGACCGGCCGCGGCCCGCCGTCCAGGGCTTCAACGGCGGCGCGCTGCCGTTCGAGCTGCCCGAACCGCTGATGCGGGAGCTGTCCGCCCTCGCCCACCGGCGTGGCGCGACCACCTACATGGCGCTGCTGGCCGTCTTCACCGTGCTGCTGTCCCGGTACAGCCGCCAGCGGGACGTGCTGGTGGGCGTGCCGACGGCCGTCCGCGACCGGCCCGAACTGGAGCCGCTGATCGGGTACTTCGTCAACACCCTGCCGATCCGTACCGAGCTGGACGGGGAGCCGTCCTTCACCGAGGTGCTGGACCGGGTGAAGGACGCCTGCCTGGGCGCCTACGAGCACCAGGAGGTGCCGTTCGAGCTGGTGGTCGGCGAGCTGAACACGGCGCGCGACCTCAGCCGGCCGCCGGTGTACCAGGTGAGCTTCGCCTACGGCCGGGAGGCGGTGCCGGACCTCACGCTGGGCGGCGCGCGGCTGGAGCAGGTGCTGGTGCGCAGCGGCGGCGCGCGGTTCGACCTGGAGCTCCAGGCCTTCGACCGGGACGGCGGGCTGAGCGGCTGGTTCGAGTACGACCGCGACCTGTTCGAGGAGTCCACCGTCGCCCGGCTGGCGGCCCACTTCCGCCGGCTGGCCGAGCAGGTGGTGGCGGCGCCGGAGCGGCCGGTGGAGGAGTTGGAGCTGCTGACGGAGGCCGAACGCCACCGGGTGCTGGTGGAGTTCAACGCCACCGCGCGGGAGTGGCCGGCCGGGGCCGGCTGGATCCACCGGGCCTTCGAGGAGCGGGCCCGGCTGCACCCGGAGGCGACGGCGCTGCGGTTCGAGGGCCGTCCGGTGGGCTACGGCGAGCTGGACCGGCGGGCCAACCGGCTCGCCCACCGGCTGCGCCGGCTCGGCGTCGGCCGGGACGTGGTGGTGGGCGTCGGCATGGAGCGCGCGCCGGAGCTGGTGGTGGCGCTGCTGGCGGTGCTGAAGGCGGGCGGCGCGTACCTGCCGCTGGACCCGGAGCTGCCGGCGGCCCGGCTGGAGCACATGGCGCGGGACGCCGGGGTGCCGGTGCTGCTCACCCAGCGCCGGGTGCTCGGGCGGCTGCCGGCGGTCGAGGCCGAGGTGCTCTGCGTGGAGGAGTTCGAGGCCGCGCCGGGCGAGGAGCCGGACACCGATCCGGGGGTCGCGGTGGACGGCGAGGACCTCGCCTACGTCATCTACACCTCCGGCTCGACCGGCACCCCCAAGGGCGTCATGAACGTGCACGCGGCGATCCGCAACCGGCTGCTGTGGATGCAGGACGCCTACCCGCTGAACGCCACCGACCGGGTGCTGCAGAAGACGCCGTTCTCCTTCGACGTGTCGGTGTGGGAGTTCTTCTGGCCGCTGGCGGCCGGGGCGACCCTGGTGCTGGCCCGCCCGGAGGGCCACCGGGACCTCGGCTACCTGGCCCGGACGATCCGCGCGGAGGCCGTGACGACGGTGCACTTCGTGCCGTCCGTGCTCCAGGCCTTCCTCCGGGAGCCGGTGGAGGAGTGCACCAGCCTGCGCCGGGTGGTGTGCAGCGGCGAGGCGCTGCCGCGCGACCTCCAGGACCGGTTCCTGGCCCGCTCGGGGGCCCGGCTGTACAACCTGTACGGCCCGACCGAGGCGGCGGTCGACGTCACCCACTGGACGTGCCGCCCGGACGCCGACCCCCGGCGGCCGGTGCCGATCGGCCGGCCGATCGCCAACACCCGGATCCATGTGCTGGACACAGGCCTGCGGCCGGTGCCGATCGGGGTGCCGGGGGAGCTGCACATCGGCGGCCGGGGCCTGGCCCGCGGCTACCTGAACCGGCCCGAGCTGACCGCCGAGCGCTTCGTGCGGGACCCGTTCGACCCGGACCCGGCGGCGCGGCTGTACCGGACCGGGGACCTCGCGCGGTTCCGCGAGGACGGCGCGGTGGAGTACCTGGGCCGGCTGGACCACCAGGTGAAGCTGCGCGGCCTGCGGATCGAGCTCGGCGAGATCGAGGCCGTGCTGGCCGAGCACCCCGGGGTGCGCGAGGCGGTGGTGACGGCCCGTCCGCACCGGGCCGGGGACGTCCGGCTGGTCGCCTATCTGACGGCGGCCGACGGCGCCGGGGCCCCGCCCCGGCCCGCCGAGCTGGCCGTCCATCTGCGCGGCCGGCTGCCCGGGTACATGGTGCCCGGGGTGTTCGAGGTGCTGGACGCGCTGCCGCTCACCCCGAGCGGCAAGGTGGACCGCAACGCGCTGCCCGAGCCCAGCGACGGCCGGCCGGAGGCGGGCGCGCCGTTCACCGCGCCCGGGGCGGGCCTGGAGCGGTCGCTGGCCGGGCTGTGGCGGACGGTGCTGGGGATCGAGCGGGTCGGCGCCCACGACAACTTCTTCGACCTCGGCGGGCACTCGCTGCTGATGGCCGAGCTGCGGTCGCTGCTCGCGGCGGACCTCGGGCACCGGGTGTCGATGGTCGAGCTGTTCCAGCACCCCACGGTGGCCTCGCTGGCCGCCCATCTGAGCCGGCCCGAGGGGGACCCGTCCGCGGCCCCCGGGTCGGACGCGCGCGAGCGCGCGGAGAACCGACGCCGGGCCGGTGCCCGGCGGCAACAGGCGGCCGTGCGCCGTGCCCGTTCCTGAGAGCGCGACAGAGCGCGATGTGAGAGAGCGACAGGTGATCCCGATGCCGGAGATGTCCGAAGAACTCGACCAGATCGCCGTCGTGGGGATGGCCGGCCGCTTCCCCGGCGCCCCCGACGTCGACACCTTCTGGAGGAACCTGGAGGAGGGCCGGGAGTCGATCGCCGTCCTCTCCGAGGAGGAGCTCCGCGCCTCCGGGGTGGACCCGGAGGTGTCCGGCCGGGACGGCTACGTCCGGGCCAAGGGCGTGCTCGCGGAGGCCGACCGCTTCGACGCGGCCTTCTTCGGCTACAGCCCGCGCGAGGCCGAGATCATGGATCCGCAGCACCGGGTGTTCCTGGAGTGCGCCTGGGAGGCCCTGGAGTCGGCCGGCTGCGTGCCGGAGGACTTCGAGGGCCGGATCGGGGTGTTCGCCGGGACCGGGATGAACACCTACCTGCTGCACAACGTCACGGCCAACCGCCGGGTCTTCGACTCGGCGGGCCCGTACCAGACGATGCTCGCCTCCGACAAGGACTTCCTGGCCACCCGGGTCGCCTACAAGCTCGGCCTGACCGGCCCGGCGCTGAGCGTGCAGACCGCCTGCTCGACCTCGCTCACCGCCGTCCACCTGGCCTGCCAGAGCCTGCTCAACGGCGAGTGCGACGTGGCCCTGGCCGGCGGCGTGTCGGTCGGCTCCCCGCTGGAGCAGGGCTACCAGTACGAGCCGGGCGGCATCCTCTCCCCCGACGGGCACTGCCAGCCGTTCGACGCGGCGGCGGCCGGCACCGTGCCCGGCAACGGCGTGGGCGTGGTGGTGCTGCGCCGGCTGGCCGACGCGCGGCGCGACGGCGACACCGTGGACGCCGTGGTGCTGGGCTCGGCGGTCAACAACGACGGCTCGCTGAAGGCCGGGTACACCGCGCCGAGCGTCGACGGCCAGGCGGCGGTGGTCTCCGAGGCGCTGGCGATGGCCGGGGTCGGCGCCGGCTCGGTCGGCTACGTGGAGACCCACGGCACCGGCACCGCGCTCGGCGACCCGATCGAACTCGCCGCGCTGACCCGGGCGTTCCGCGAGTCCACCTCGGACGCCGAGGACACCGAGTCCGCTGCGGACACCGCAGACACCGACTCCACCGGCTTCTGCGCGATCGGCTCGGTGAAGGGCAACATCGGCCACCTGGACGCCGCCGCCGGGGTCGCCGCGCTGATCAAGACGGTGCTGGCGCTGCGGCACGAGGCGATCCCGCCCTCCCTGCACTTCACCAAGCCCAACCCCGAACTCGACCTGGACTCAAGCCCGTTCTTCGTCAACGACCGGCTGCGGCCGTGGCCCCGGGGCGCGGAGCCGCGGCGGGCCGGCGTCAGCTCCTTCGGCATCGGCGGCACCAATGTGCACCTCGTGCTGGGCGAGGGACCGGCCCCAGAGCCCGCCCCGGCCCCGGCCTCTGCCTCGTCCGCCGCCGAGGAGGACGCCGCGCCCGTCCTGCTGCCGCTGTCCGGGCGCACCGCGGAGGCCGTCGCCGAGGGCGCACGGCGGCTCGCCGAGCACCTGGACGCCCACCCCGAGGTACGGCTCGACGACCTCGCCCACACCCTGACCCACCGCCGGCGCGCGTTCGGCCGGCGCCGCGCCGTGGTGGCCCGGGACCGGGCGGAGGCGGTGGCCGCGCTGCGCGCCGTGACCGCCGCCGGGACGGCCGAGGCGGTCGACGGGGCCCGGGTGGCCTTCCTGTTCCCCGGCCAGGGCACCCAGTACGTGGACATGGCCCGCGGCCTGTACCGCCGGGAGCCCGTGTTCACGGCCGAACTCGACCGCTGCGCCGAGCTGTTCGCGGCCGAGCTGGGCGAGGACCCGCGGGCGCTGCTGTTCCCCGCGCCCGGGCAGGCCGAGGCGGCGGCGGAGCGGCTGACCCGTACCGAGTTCGCCCAGCCCGCGCTGTTCCTGGTGGAGTACGCGCTGGCCCGGCAGTGGGACGCCTGGGGCGTGCGGCCGGACGCGATGGTCGGCCACAGCGTCGGCGAGTACGTCGCGGCCTGCCTGGCGGGCGTGTTCCCGCTGGAGGACGCGGTGCGGCTGGTGGCGGCCCGGGGCCGGCTGGTCCAGGGCATGCCCGCCGGGTCGATGCTCACCGTGTTCCTGTCCGAGCCGGACCTCGCGCCGTGGCTGGCCGGGGGCGACGGCCTCGCCGTGGCGGCGCTCAACTCCACCGGGCTGAGCGTGGTCTCCGGCCCCACCGAGGCGGTGGACGGGCTGGAGCGGCGGCTCAAGGCGGCCGCCGTCCCCTGCCGCCGGCTGCACACCTCGCACGCCTTCCACTCGGCGGCCATGGACGGCGCCGTCGGACCGCTGGTCGAGGCGGCCCGCGCGGTGCGGTCGAGCCCGCCGCTGATCCCGTTCTGCTCCAACGTCACCGGCACCTGGATCACCGACGAGGAGGCGACCGACCCGGAGTACTGGGGCCGCCACCTGCGGCAGCCGGTCCGCTTCGCCGACGCCGCCGCCCTGCTGCTCGCCGACCCGTCCTGGGTGCTGCTGGAGGTCGGCCCGGGCCGCACCCTCGGCGACTTCGTCCGCCGGCACGACGCCTGGCAGGAGGGCCGGACGGTGGTCGGCTCGCTGCGCCACCCGCAGGAGCGGGAGGACGACCTGGTCCGGCTGCGCCAGGGCCTGGGCGCGCTGTGGAGCGCGGGCGTGCCGGTCGAGCGGGACGCCCTGCGGCCGGGCGCCGACGGCCGGGTGCTGCGGCTGCCCGGCTACGCCTTCCAGCGGCAGCGCTACTGGGTGGACCCGGAGCCGTCCGCCGGCACCGCCGGCACCGCCGTCCCCGTCACGGAGGACCGGCCGGCCGGCCCGGTGCCGATCGGGGACTGGTTCCGCACGCCCGGCTGGAAGCGCCTCGCGCCGCAGGCCGCCCGGCGGTCGGCCGGGGGCGGCGAGCCGCTCTGGGTGGTGCTCGGTGACGGCACCGGCCTCGGCGCCGCGCTGGCCGGGCGGCTGGCCGGGCAGGGCGCCGCCGTGGTCCGGGTCGGCGTCGAGGACGGCTCCGCGCGCGGCGACGGGCTGCGCGTCCCCGGCCTGCACGCCCGCGGCGCGCGCTCCTGGTCGCTGGACCCGGCCGACCGCGCGCAGGCCGCCGAGCTGCTCGGCGCCCTGGACCTCCGGGGCGCGACGTCGATCCGCCTGGTGCACCTCTTCAGCCTCGGCGACGAACCGGGTGACGGCCCCTCCCGTGACACCGCCGAGGCCCGGCTGACCGCGGCCCGGCTGACCGAGGCCCGCCGGCTCGGCCTGGACAGCCTGACCGCCCTCGCCCAGGCCCTCACCGACGCCCGCCCGGCCGTGCCGGTCGCCGTCGACGTGCTCTGCCGGGGCGTCCACGCCGTCACCGGCGACGAGCCGCTCCGGCCCGAGCAGGCCCTGCTGGCCGGCCCCTGCACGGTGATCCCCCAGGAGCTGCCGGACGTCAGCTGCCGCCTGCTGGACGTCACCGGGACCGACCCGGCCGCCCCGGCGGAGGAGGCGGTGCGCGCCGTGCACGAGCTGCTGCTGCGCGACACCGAGGAGCGCGACCTGGCCCTGCGCGGCCGGCACTGGTGGGTCCGCGACTTCGACGCCCTCCCGCTCCCGGCCGACGACGCCGACGACCCCACCACACCCGCGCTCCTGCGCGACGGCGGCGTCTACCTGGTCACCGGCGGCCTCGGCGGGGTCGGCCTGGCCCTCGCCGAGCAGCTCGCCGAGCAGTTCGTGGAGCGCGCCGACGCGCCCGTGCTGGCTCTGCTCGGCCGCTCCGACTTCCCCGCCGAGGAGGCCTGGCCGCACTGGCCGGCCGCGCACGGCGAGCAGGACCCGACCAGTGCCCGGATCCGCCGGCTCGACCGGCTGCGGGAGCGCGGCGCGCGGATCGTCGTCCTGCGGGCCGACGTCACCGACGAGCCGGCGCTCACCGCCGCGCTCGCCGGACTGCGCGCGCGGTTCGGCCCGTTGAACGGCGTGGTGCACGCGGCCGGGGCGCCGTCCACCGGGATGCTCGCCCGCCGCACCCGCGAGGACGCCGACGGCGTGCTGGCGGCGAAGACCCTCGGCACCCTGCTGCTGGACCGGCTCTGCGCGGCCGACCCGCTGGACTTCTTCCTGCTCTGCTCCTCGGTCAGCGCCGTCCTCGGCGGCCCCGGCCAGAGCGACTACGGCGCGGCCAACGCCTTCCTGGACGCCTTCGCCCAGGAGCGGCGCCGGCAGGGCCGTCCGGTGACCTCGCTCGGCTGGGGCACCTGGGAGGGCGTCGGCATGGCCGCCGGGCTCACCGCCCGGGCGGCCTCCGCCGGAGCGGGCGCCGAGCCCGGCGCGGGCGGCCACCCGCTGCTGCGTCCGGTCCATACCGAGGGCACCACCCGCGTCTTCGAGACGGTGCTCTCCACCGCGGACCACTGGATCGTCGACGACCACCGGCTGATGGGCCACGGCCTGGTGCCGGGCACCGCCTACCTCGAACTCGTCCGCGCCGCGCTCGCCGAGCAAGCGGGCGACCGCGAGATCGAGCTGCACGACGTGCTGTTCATGACGCCGGTGATCGTCCCCGACGGGCAGCACCGGACGGTGTACACCACGATCGAGGAGCGGGACGGCCGCCCGCACTTCACGGTCCGCAGCCGCCCCGGCGCGGGCGCCCCGTGGCGCGACCACGCCACCGGCTCGGCCTCGTTCCACGAGCGCGGCGAGGACGTCGTGCGCGACCTGGCCGAGGTGGCGGCCCGCTGCGAGGTGACCGAGGTCCTGGAGACCGAGGAGGAGATCCGCCGCCGGCTCGGCGTCGAGCGCTTCGAGGAGGGCGGCGGGCCGCTGCAGTTCTGGTTCGGCCCGCGCTGGCAGGTGCTGAAGACGATCCGCACCGGCGGGCGGCGGATGCTCGCCACCCTCCGGCTGGACGACGCCTTCCTCGGCGACCTGGCCGACCTCCCGCTGCACCCGGCGCTGCTCGACATGGCCGGCGGCGTCTTCCGGCTGCACGCCGAGGACCCGTACTACCTGCCGCTGACCTACCGCAGCCTGCGGATCCTGCACCCGCTGACCGGCACGGTGGAGGTCTCCGTGGAGATCAGGCACCCGGCCGGGTCGACCGGCGAGACGCTCACCTGCGACCTCGAACTCCTCGATCCCGAGGGCCGGTTGCTGGTCCGGGTCACCGACTTCACGGTCAAGCGGATCAATGACGTCGAGGCCCTGCTGGCCCAGATCGCGCAGACCGTCGCGGAGGCCGAGTCGGCGGGCGAGGAGGCCGAGTCCGACGCGGGGTCCGCGGCGACGGCGGCGACCGGGGCGCTGGCGGCGCTCGGCGAGGGCTTCACCGAGTCGGACGGCCGGGCCGCGTTCGCCCGGATCCTGGCGCAGCCCGCGCTGCCCGCCCATCTGGTGGTCACCCCGCAGGACTTCACCGCGCTGCGCCGGCTGGCCCGCTCGATCACCCCGGCGCTGCTGGCCCGGGAGCTGGAGCACCTGGCGCCGCTGGGCGGCAGCCACCCGCGGCCCGACCTGCCGACCCCGTTCGTGGCGCCGGCCACCGAGCGGGAGGAGGCCGTCGCGGCGCTCTGGCGGGAGGTCCTGGGAGTCGAGGAGGTCGGGGTGCACGACGACTTCTTCGCGCTGGGCGGCCACTCGCTGGCCGCCGTGCAGATCAACACCCGGATCCAGAGCCGCTTCGGGACCGAGCTCGACCTGCGGGACTTCTTCCACTCCCCCACCGTCGCGCACACCGTCGAACTGCTGGACGGGTCCGGAGGCGGCGGGGCCGGGGCGGGGGACAGCATCGAGGCCCTGAGCCGCGACACGGCCGACGGCACCGGGGCAGACGGCACCGGGGCAGACGGCACCGACGACCCTGATGGGCTCGACGGCCTGTCCGACGAAGAGGTGGAGGCCCGCCTCCAGGCCCTGCTCGCCGAGGAGTCCGCCGACCTGGGGGACCAGGAATGAGCGCCCGCGACACACACGAGGACGGACGTGCCATGACCACCCCCGACCCCGCTCAGCTCTCGGCCGCCGAGAAGCGGGCCCTGCTCGCCGAACACCTGCGCCGCAAGCGGGCCGCCGGCCGACCGAAGGCCCCCGAGCCCCGGCAGCACCGGTTCCCGGCCTCCTTCCCGCAGCAGCGGATGTGGTTCCTGGACCAGCTGACGCCCGGCGACACCGCCTACAACGTCTGCGGCGCCACCCGGATCCGCGGCCCGCTCGACCTGGACCTCTGGCGGCGCGCCGTCTCCGCGATCGCCCGCCGCCACGAGGCCCTGCGCACCACCTTCCGCGAGGTGGACGGCGAGCCCGTCCAGGTGGTCACCGAGGGCGCCGAGCCGGAGTTCGCCGTCGTACCGTGCGAGCAGTTGGCCGGCCCGGACGGCGAGGCCGGCCTGCACGCCCTGGCCCGCGAGGAGTTCGCCCGCCCGTTCGACCTGGCCACCGGCCCGCTGGTGCGGATGCGCTTCCTGCGGCTGGCCGCCGACGAACACGTCCTGCTGCTGACCATCCACCACATCGCCGGCGACCTCTGGTCCACCTCGGTGTTCCTGGACGAGCTGGTCACGCTCTACGGCGCGTACGCCGGCGGCACCGAGCCCGCGCTGCCCGAACTGCCGATCCAGTACGCCGACTACGCGGTGTGGCAGCGCAAGCGGCTCGACGGCGACGGGGCGACGGCCGACCTGGAGTACTGGAAGCGGACGCTCGCCGGCGCGCCGGCCGCCCTGGAACTGCCCACCGACCGCCCCCGGCCCGCCGTGCAGAGCACCCGCGGCGGCTCGCGCCCGTTCGCGCTGCCCGCCCCGCTGATGGACCGGGTCCGCGAGTTCAGCCGGGCGGAGGGCGTCACGCCGTTCATGACCCTGCTCGCCGCCTTCCAGGTGCTGCTGCACCGCTACACCCGGGAGGAGGACGTCGTCGTCGGCGTGCCGGTCGCCAACCGGGGCCGCCCCGAGGTCGAGCGGCTGATCGGCTACTTCGCCAACATGCTGGCGCTGCGCACCGACCTGTCCGGCGCGCCGTCCTTCCGCGAGCTGCTGGGCCGGGTCCGGCCGGTCTGCCTGGGCGCCTTCGCCCACCAGGAGCTGCCGTTCGAGCGGCTGGTGGAGGAGCTGCACCCGCGCCGGGACCTCTCCCGCACCCCGGTGTTCCAGGTCTCCTTCGTCTTCCAGAACATCGCGATGCCCTCCTTCGACGTGGCGGGCCTGCACCTGGAGCCGATGGAGGTGGCCGGCAGCACGGCCCGCTTCGACCTGGAGCTCCAGGTCTTCGACCGGCCGGAGGGCCTGAGCGGCCGCTTCGAGTACAACAGCGACCTCTTCGACGCCGCCACCGTCGACCAACTGGCCGGCCACCTACGGCTGTTGGTGGAGAACCTGCTCGCCGAGCCGGACGTGCCGGTCGGCCGGGTGCCACTGCTCCCGGCCGAGGAGGAGCGGCGGCTGCGCGAGCAGGGGAACGGCACCCGCCGGGAGTGGCCCGACGCGGGTCTCGTGCACCACCGGTTCGCCGCGCAGGCCGCCCGCACCCCGGACGCCGAGGCCGTGCGCTGCGG
The DNA here is from genome assembly GCF_042656005.1 of Kitasatospora misakiensis. Taxonomy (NCBI): domain Bacteria; kingdom Bacillati; phylum Actinomycetota; class Actinomycetes; order Kitasatosporales; family Streptomycetaceae; genus Kitasatospora; species Kitasatospora misakiensis. Next base: position 28,855 of record NZ_JBHSOF010000005.1, read on the forward strand.
CACCGAGGCGCTGGACTACGCGGAGCTGGCGCGGCGCGCCGACCGGCTGGCCCACCGGCTGCGGCGGCGCGGCGTCGGCCGGGACGTCCTGGTGGGCGTCTGCACCGAGCGCTCGGTCGACCTGGTGGTGGCGCTGCTGGCGGTGCTGAAGGCGGGCGGCGCGTTCGTCCCGATCGACCCGGAGTTCCCGCCGGAGCGGATCGCGTACATGCTGGCCGACTCGGGCCTGCCGGTGCTGCTCACCCAGCGCCCGGTGGCGGGGCGGCTGCCCGCGACCACCGCCGAGGTGCTCTGCCTGGACGAGCCGGACGAGTTCGACGAGGTGGGCGAGGAGCCGGCGGCCACGGTGACGGCGGACGACCTCGCCTACGTCATCTACACCTCGGGCTCGACCGGGCGACCGAAGGGCGTCCAGGTCCCGCACCGGGCGCTGGCCAACTTCCTGCGGTCGATGGAGGAACGGCCGGGCCTCGCCCCGGAGGACACCCTGCTCGCGGTCACCACCCACTCCTTCGACATCTCGCTGCTGGAACTCCTGCTGCCGCTGGTGACGGGCGCCCGGCTGGTGGTCGCCGAGCGCGGCACGGCCGCCGACGGCGAACAGCTCGCCCGGCTGCTGACCGCCTCCTGGGCGAGCGTCATGCAGGCCACGCCGTCCACCTGGCGAATGCTGCTGGACGCGGGCTGGCAGGGCGCGCCGGGTCTGAAGGCGCTGGCGGGCGGCGAGGCGCTGCCCGCCGACCTGGCCCGGCGGCTGCGGGCCGGCGGCGTGCGGCTGTGGAACATGTACGGGCCCACCGAGACCACCATCTGGTCGGCGGTGGCCGAGGTCGGCGACGGCCCGATCTCGATCGGCGCGCCGATCGCCAACACCGAACTGCACGTGCTCGACGAGCAGGGCCGGCTGACGCCACCCGGAGTGCCCGGCGAGCTGTACATCGGCGGCGCCGGGCTGGCCCGCGGCTACCTGGGCCGGCCGGAGCTGACCGCCGAGCGGTTCGTCCCGCACCCGTTCGGGGCGGGGCCGGAGGACCGGCTGTACCGGACCGGGGACCTGGTGCGCCGTCGACGGGACGGCGGCATCGAGTTCCTCGGGCGGCTGGACCACCAGGTGAAGGTGCGCGGCTTCCGGATCGAGCTCGGCGAGATCGAGAGCGAGCTGGCCCGGCGCCCGGAGGTCGGCCAGGCGGTGGTGACGGTCCGTGAGGACGTGCCCGGGGACCAGCGGCTGGTGGCCTACCTGGTGCCGGCGGCCGACGGCGGCACCGGCCCGGCGGAGGAGTGGCCGGACCAGGTCGAGGAGTGGCGCCGGATCTGGGACACCGCCTACGACGGCCCGGACGACGCCGCGACGCCCGTCGACCCGGCTGCCGCCGCGCCCGCCACCGCACCTGCCGCCACCGCCGCGGCCCCGGGGATCCCCGGCGAGGACCTGCGCGGCTGGAACAGCAGCTACACCGGCGAGCCGATCCCCGCCGGCGAGATGCGCGAGTGGGCCGACCGCACCGCGGAGCGGGTGCTCGGCCTGCGCCCCCGCTCGGTGCTGGAGATCGGCTGCGGCACCGGCCTGATCCTCCAGCGGGTCGCGCCGCACGTCGACCGGTACTGGGGCACCGACATCTCCGAGGTCGCCCTCACCGGACTGCGCAAGGTCGTCGACGGCTCCGCCGACACCCTCGGCGAGGTCGCGCTGCACCCCTGCCCGGCCGACCGCCTCGACCTCCTGCCCGAGCGGCTCTTCGACGTCATCGTGCTCAACTCGGTGGTCCAGTACTTCCCCGACGAGCGCTACCTGCTGCGGGTGATCGAGGGCGCGCTGCCCCGGCTCGCCCCGGGCGGCTCGCTGTTCCTCGGCGACATCCGCAGCCTGCCGCTGCTGGAGTCCTTCCACCTGTCGGTCCAGCTCGCGCACGCCGAACCGGGCCTCCCTGCCGCCCAGGTGCTCGCCCGGACCCGCCGCCACCTGGCGGAGGACGAGGAACTCGTCTTCGACCCACGGCTGTTCACCGCCCTGCCGCGGCGCTTCCCGGCCGTCGACGAGGTCCGTGTGCTGCCCAAGCGGGCCGCCACCGCCAATGAGCTGACCCGCTTCCGCTACGACGTCGTCCTGAGCACCGCGCAGCCCGTGACCGAGCCCGCCACCGAGCCCGCCACCGAGTCCGTCCCGCTCGACTGGACGGCCGACGGCCTGACCGTGGCCGCGCTGCGCGAGCGGCTGACGGCACGGCGGCCCGCGCTGCTGACCGTCCGCGGGGTGCCCAACGCCCGGCTCCGGGACCTCGCCGACACCCTCGGGCAGCTCACCGGCACCGGGCCGACGGCCGAGCCGTCCACCGAACCACCCACCAAGGCGTCCGCCGACCGGCCCGCCGACCGCCCGGAGGCCGTGGACCCCGAGGAGCTGTGGGCCCTCGGCGAGGCGCTCGGCTACCGGATCGACCTCGACTGGTCCGAGCACGGCCCCGACGGCGCCCTCGCCCTGGTCGCCCGGCGGCTCGACGCCGACGGCACACCCGTCTGCGCCCTCCCCCGTACCGCCGAACTCCCGCCGGAGGAGCCGGACTGGGGCCGGTACGTCAGCGGCACCCGCCGCCGGCTCGCCCTCCGGCTCGTCCCGGTGCTCCGCACCGCCCTGGCCGAACGCCTGCCCGCCTACATGGTCCCGTCCGCGTTCGTCCTGCTGGACGCCCTGCCGCTGACCCCCAACGGCAAGACCGACCGCAAGGCGCTGCCCGCGCCCGACGGCGACCGCCGCGACCTCGACTCGGTGTACGTCGCCCCGCGCGACGAGCAGGAGGAGGCGCTCTGCGCGCTGTTCGCCAAGGTGCTCGGGGTGCCCGCGGTCGGCGTCCACGACAGCTTCTTCGAGCTCGGCGGCCACTCGCTGCTCGCCACCCGGCTGGTCTCCCAGATCCGCGCCGCCCTGGGCGCCGAGGTCCAGGTCCGGGCGCTGTTCGAGACCCCGACGGTGGCCGGACTGGCCCACCGGCTCGCCGGCGACGCCCCAGGGCGGCCCGGTGCCGGGGACCCCCGGCCCACGCTCGCCCCGCAGGCCCGGCCCGCCGAGCTGCCGCTCTCCTTCGCCCAGCGCCGGCTCTGGTTCCTCGACCGCCTGGAGGGCCCCGCCGCCACCTACAACATCCCGATGGCGGTGCGCCTCACCGGCCTCCTGGACGCCGACGCCCTGCGGACCGCGCTCGCCGACGTGGTGGAGCGGCACGAGGCGCTGCGCACCGTCTTCCCCGACACCGGCGGCGTGCCGCGCCAGCACGTCCTCGACCCGGCCGCCGCCCGTCCCGCGCTGACGGTGACCGAACTGCCCGAGGCCGACGCGGCACCGGCCGTCCGGGCGGCCGCGCGGCACTGCTTCGACCTGGCCGGCGAGCTGCCACTGCACGCCGAGCTGCTGGTGCACGGCCCTGAGCGGCAGACGCTGGTCCTGGTGGTGCACCACATCGCCGCCGACGGCTGGTCCGTCGCCCTGCTCGGGCGCGACCTCGCCACCGCCTACACGGCCCGCCGCGAGGGCCGCCCGCCGCACTGGGCGCCGCTGCCCGTCCAGTACGCCGACTACACCCTGTGGCAGCGCGGTCTGCTCGGCGACCGGGACGACCCGGACAGCGTGTGGAACCGTCAACTCGCCCACTGGCGCCGGGCCCTGGACGGTCTGCCGGAGCGGATCGCGCTGCCCACCGACCGGCCGCACCCGGCCGCGGCCACCCACCGCGGCGGCACCGTCGCCCTGCGCTGGGACGCCGAGCTGCACACCGCCGTCGCCGCGCTCGCGCGCCGGCACGACGCGAGCGAGTTCATGGTGGTGCACGCGGCCCTGGCCGCCCTGCTGCACCGGCTCGGCGCCGGGGAGGACCTCCCGGTCGGGGCGACCGTCGCCGGGCGCACCGACGCCGCCACCGAGGAGCTGGTCGGCTTCTTCGTCAACACCCTGGTGCTGCGGGTGGACGCCGGCGGCCGGCCGAGCTTCCGGGAGCTGCTGGCCCGGGTCCGCGAGCGCGCCCTGGACGGGTACGCCCACCAGGAGGTCCCCTTCGAGTTCCTGGTGGACGCCCTGCGGCCGAGCCGCTCCACCGCCCACCACCCGCTGTTCCAGGTGCTGCTCGCCTGGCAGAACGTCCCCGACGCGGTGCTCGGCCTGCCCGGTCTGGCCGAGGAGGCCGTGCCGGTGGCCAGCGGCGGGGCCCGGATGGACCTGGTGTTCTCGCTGACCGGCCGGCGCACGCCTGGCGACGGCGCGCCCGCCGGGATCGACGGGGTGGTCGAGTACAACGCCGACGTCTTCGACCCCGGCACCGTGGAGCTGCTGGCCGAGCGGCTGCGGCGGATGCTGCTGGCGGTCTGCGCCGCGCCGGACCGCCCGATCGGCGAGGTCGAGCTGCTCGCCCCCGGCGAGCGCCACCGGCTGCTGACCGAGTGGAACGGCGCCGCCCGCGCGCTGCCCGCCGCCACCCTGTCCGAGCTGTTCGAGGCGCAGGCGGCCCGCACCCCGGACCGGACCGCGCTCGTCGACGCCGAGCGGGAGCTGACGTACGCGGGGCTGGACGCCGAGGCCAACCGGCTGGCCCACCTGCTGATCGCCCGTGGCGCGGGCCCGGAGCGGCCGGTCGCGGTGGCGCTGGCGCGCTCGGCCCGGTCGGTGGTGGCGATGCTGGCCGTGGTCAAGGCGGGCTCCGTCTACCTGCCGGTCGACCCGGACTACCCGGCACGGCGGATCGACTTCCTGCTCCGCGACGCCCGCCCGGTGCTGCTGCTGACCGACGGCGCGTCGGCCGGCGCGCTGCCGGAGAGCGACGTCCCGGTGCTGCGGCTGGACGGTCCTGAGCTGCTGCGGGAGCTGGCCGCGAGCCCCGCCGCCGCGCCCACCGACGCCGACCGGGCGGAGCCGCTGACGCCGGCGCACGCCGCCTACGTCATCTACACCTCGGGCTCCACCGGCACCCCCAAGGGCGTGGTGGTCACCCACACCGGCATCCCGGGCCTGGTCGCGGCGCAGGCCGAGGGCTTCGGGCTGGACGGGCACAGCCGGGTGCTGCAGTTCGCCTCGCCGAGCTTCGACGCCTCGGTGGCGGAGCGCTGCGACGCGCTGCTGACCGGCGCGGCGCTGGTCGTCGTCCCGAAGGAGGAGCTGCTCCCCGGCGAGCCGCTGACCCGGACCTGCGAGCGGTACGGCGTCACCAATGTGACGCTGCCGCCCAGTGTGCTGGCCGCGGTGCCGGACGGCGGGCTGCCGACGGGGCTGTCCCTGGTGGTCGCCGGCGAGGCCTGCCCGGCGGGGACGGTCGACCGCTGGTCGGCCGGCCGGCGGATGGTCAACGCCTACGGGCCGACCGAGACCACGGTGTGCGCCACCCTGACCGACCCGCTGGTACCCGGCGAGGGCGCCCCGCCGATCGGCCGCCCGATCGCGGGCGCCCGGGTGTACGTGCTGGACGAGGGGCTGCGGCCGGTGCCGGCCGGCGTGCCCGGCGAGCTGTTCGTGGCGGGCGCCGGCCTGGCCCGCGGCTACCTGGGCCGGCCGGGCCTGACCGCGCGCCGCTTCCTGCCCGACCCGTACGGTCCGCCCGGATCGCGGATGTACCGCACCGGGGACCTCGCGCGGTGGCGGGCGGACGGTCGGCTGGACTTCCTCGGCCGCACCGACCACCAGGTGAAGGTCCGGGGCTTCCGGATCGAGCTGGGCGAGATCGAGTCCGCGCTGGCCGCCCACCCGGAGGCCGCCCAGGTCGTGGTGACGGTCCGGGAGGACCGGCCGGGGCAGCGCACGCTGGTCGGCTACCTCGTCCCCCGCCCCGGGGCGGCGCCGGACCCGGCGGAGCTGCGGGCCGGGCTCGCCGCGCAGCTGCCGCCGTACCTCGTCCCGGCCGCGGTGGTGGTGCTCGACGCGCTGCCGCTCACCCCCAACGGCAAGGTGGACCGGGACCGGCTGCCCGCCCCCGGGTTCGTCCCGGCCGCCGGCTCGGGCCGTCCGCGCACGCCGGTCGAGGAGACGCTGTGCGCGGTCTACGCCGAGGTGCTCGGGCTGCCCGAGGTGGGCACCGAGGACGGCTTCTTCGACCTCGGCGGTGACAGCATCCAGGCGATCCAGGTGGTCTCCCAGGCCCGGACCGCCGGGCTGGTGATCGGCGCGCGGGACGTCTTCGCCCACCAGTCGGTGGCCGCGCTGGCCGCCGTCGCCGTCCCCGCGGACGGCACCGAGGGCGCCGACGGGCCGGAGGACTCCGGTATCGGCGAGATCGCGCCCACCCCGATCGTCGAGTGGCTGCGAACGCTGGACGACCCGATCGGCCGGTTCAGCATCGACGAGTTCAGCCAGGAGGCGGTGGTCGCCCTGCCGCCGGCGGGCGCGCTGGACCTGCCGCGGCTCACCGCCGCGCTCCGGGCCCTGGTGGACCACCACGCCGTACTGCGCTCCCGGCTGCTCGTCCGGGCGGACGGCCGCTGGGCGCTGGAGGCCGGCCCGGTCGGCTCGGTGGAGGTCGCCGATCGCCTGGACCGGGTGGACGCGGCCGGCCTGGACGCCGAGGGGCTGCGGGCGCTGACCGCCGCCCTGGCCGCCGACGCCCGGCGCCGGCTGGACCCGGCCGCCGGGGTGATGCTCCGCGCCGTCTGGCTGGACGCCGGGGAGCACGCGCCGGGGCGGCTGCTGCTGGTCCTGCACCACCTGGTGGTGGACGGGGTGTCCTGGCGGATCCTGCTGCCGGACCTGCGGACCGCGGGCGAGGCCGTCCTGGCGGACCGCCCGGTGCTCCTGGCCCCGGTGGGCACCTCGGTGCGCCGCTGGTCCGAGCTGCTGGCCGCCGAGGCCGGCGCCCCGCACCGGCTCGCCGAACTCCCCGCGTGGCAGGAGCTGTTGACCGGCACGCCGGCTCTGCTGCCCGCCCCCGGCCCGGCGGCCACCGGCACCGGCCGGCTGGTCCTCACCCTGCCGCCCGAGGACACCGCCCCGCTGCTCGGCACCGCCCCCGGCGCCTTCCACACCGGCGTGCAGGACGTGCTGCTCGCCGCGTTCGGCATCGCCCTGGAGGAGTGGCGCCGCCGCCGCGCACCCCGGGACGCCTCATCCGACGGCGTGCTGGTCGACGGCGCCCCGGCCGGCGGCGTGCTGGTCGCCGTGGAGAACCACGGCCGCCAGGAGGACCTCGCCGACGGGGTCGACCTCTCCCGCACCGTCGGCTGGTTCACCAGCGTCCAGCCGGTCCGGCTCGCGCCCGGCCCGCTGAGCTGGCCGCAGGTGACGGAGGCCGGGACCGAGCTGGCCGCCGCCGTCGTCCGGGTCCGCGAGCAGCTGGCCGCGCTGCCCGGTGACGGCCTCGGCCACGGCCTGCTGCGCCGGCTCAACCCCGACACCGCCCCGGCGCTGGCCGAACTGCCCGCCCCGCAGGTCGCGTTCAACTACCTCGGCCGCTTCGCCGACGCCGGACCGGACACCCCCTGGGCCCCGGTCACCGCCGACGCGGCCCTCGCCCTGGGCGACCCGGACGCGCCGGCGGGCCTGCTCACCCACCCGGTGGAGCTCAACGCCGTCAGCTACGACGGCCCCGACGGCCCCCGGCTGGCGGCCGGCTGGACGTGGGCGGAGGGCCCGCTGACCGAGCCCGAGGTGCGCGAACTGGCCGAGACCTGGTTCGCCGTGCTCAAGGCCGTCGGCAGCTGCGCGGCCCTGCCCGGCGCCGGCGGCCCGCCGCCCGCCCGGCCCGCGTCCACCCGACGCCCCCGGCCCGCCCGGACCGCCCGGGCCACCCCGAGCAGCGGCACCGTCCCGCCCGCCGACCGCACCCACGGCGTGCCGCTCTCCTTCGCCCAGCTGGACATCATGCACCAGCCCGTCGACCCGGAGGCCTCGCACCACAACGTCATCACCGCGACCGTCCTCAGCGGCACCCTCGACCCGGCGGCGCTGCGCGACAGCCTCGACGCCGTCGTGCGCCGCCACGAGGCCCTGCGGACCAGGATCGTCGGGGACGGCCCCGACTCCTGGCGCCAGCTGGTCGACCCGGTCGGCGGCTGGCCGCTGGCCACCGTCGACCTCCGCGACGAGCCCGCGGCCGACCGGCCGGAGGCGCTGCGGCGCCTGGTCGAGGCCGAGGTGGACCGCCCGTTCCGGTTGGCCGAGGGCCCGCTGGTACGGGGCACCCTGATCGCCACCGGCCCCGACGAGTGGGTGCTGGTCCTGGTGCTGCACCACATCGTCGTCGACCTGTGGTCGTACGCCCTGCTCGGCCGGGAGCTGGGCGAGCTGTACACCGCCCGGGTCCTGGGCCGCGAGCCGGTCCTCCCCACGCCCGCGGTCCAGTACCCGGACTGGGCGGCCTGGCAGCGGCGACGGCTGGCGGACGGCGTGCTGGACGAGCATGTCGGGCACTGGGAGCGGCTGCTGGCGGACCTGCCGGCGCTGCCCCGGTTCGAGGCGCCCGAGCACCAGCGGGCCGGCGCCGTCACCGGCTTCACCAGCGGCTTCGTCCTGGAGCCCGCGATCACCGCGGCCCTCAAGGAGGCCGCGCACCGCGAGGGCGTGACCCTCTTCATGCTGCTGCTGTCCGCCTTCCAGCTGCTGCTCCGGAGCTACGCCCAGGGCGAGGCCGCGGCCGGCGACCTCGCGGTCGGCTTCCCGCTCGCCGGGCGGGAACACCCGCAGACCGAGCAGATGATCGGCTTCTTCATCAACCCGGTCGTGGTCCGCCCGCGGCCGGCCGCCGACGCGACCGTCCGCGACCTGGTCGCCGCCGTCCGCGCCGGCGTCCTGGACGCCCACCGGCATCAGGAGGTCCCGCTGCGGCAGCTCCGCCGGGACGCCGGGGAGGACCACAACCCGCTGCGGCTGCTCTTCAACCTGCTCAACGTCGCGGGCGAGCCGCTGGCCCTGCACGGCCTGACGGCGGCTCCGCTGAACCTCAACGTCGGCGACGCCGAGGTGATCCCGGAGCTGATCACCGAGATGCGCCCGCACAACGCCGACCTCTACCTGATGATGCACGAGTCCGACGCGGGCCTGCGCGGCCTCTGGCTGTACTCGCCGGACCGCATCGACCCGCGCTCGATGGCCGCCATGATGCGCCAGTGGCCCTTCGTCCTGGACCTGTTGGCCCACCACCCGGACCTCCCGCTGGCCGAGCTGCGCCACCGCGTCCGCAACCGCCCGGCCAGCTGACCGGCGCTTCCCCTCACCCGACCTCTCCGACCCGAAAGGCACCCGATGAACCGGACGGCCAACCCCGTCGCGCTGATCACCGGCGGCACCCGCGGCATCGGCCGCGCCACCGCCCTGCGGCTGGCCGAGGACGGCTACGACCTCGCCCTCTGCTACAGCGCCGACGCCGAGTCCGCCCGCGCCCTGGAGAAGGAGCTGCTGGACCTCGGCCGCACCGCCTACGTCCGCCGGACCGACGTCGCGGACGCCGAGGCCGTCCGCGACCTGGTCGACGGCGCCGAGGACGCGCTCGGCCCGATCACCGCGCTGGTCACCTCGGCGGCCATCCTCCGCGACACCCCGCTGCTGCTCATGGAGGACCAGGACTGGCAGGACGTCCTCCAGGTCAACCTCAGCGGCGTCTACCACGCCTGCCGCGCGGTCGTCGACGGCATGGCGCTGCGCCGGCACGGCGCCATCGTCAACCTCTCCTCCGTCGCCGGGATCTGCGGCAACCCCGGCCAGACCAACTACGCGGCGACCAAGGCCGGAATCATCGGCTTCACCCGCTCCCTGGCCCAGGAGGTCGGCCGCTACGGCATCCGCGCCAACGTGGTCGCCCCCGGCTACATCGACACCGACCTCGTCGCCCAGCTCCCCGAGGAGGCCGTCGAGCAGTCCCTCGAACAGATCGCCCTGCGCCGCCTCGGCCGCCCGGAGGAGGTGGCCGACCTGGTCGCCTTCCTCCTCTCCGACCGGGCGAGCTACCTCACCGGCGAGGTCCTCCGCATCGACGGCGGCTTCCGCTGACCCGACCGCCCGCCGCCCGCTCCCCTCCCCTCCCCCGGAGTCCCCGTGCCCGACACCCCCGCCCCGCTCTGGACCGTCCTGGTCAACGACGCCCGGCAGCACGCCCTCTTCCCCGCCGACCTCCCCGCCCCCGCCGGCTGGCGGCCCACCGGCTTCACCGGCACCGAGGAGGCCTGCGAGGCCCACGTCGACGCCACCTGGCCCGACATCCGCCCGCTCCCCCTGGGCTCCTGAGGTTCCGCCGTTCTCCCGAGACCCGCCCCGGCCGGGGCGGGTCTCGGCTCAGTCGCGCGGCACCGCGTGGTGGATCCGGGCGATCCTCGCCGCCGCCTCGAAGCCCAGCACCGGGTCGGGACGGTCGGAGAGCAGGCTCGCGTAGAGCGGCCGGTAGTGCGCGACCTTCCGGTCCGTCCGGCCGTCGTTGCCGAACGCGTCGAGCAACTCGCCGCCCCGGGCGGCGAATCCGGTCATCGCGGTGTGGTCGAGCCAGACCTCGACGCCCGAGCCGGCGAGCGCGAGGCAGCTCCCCTTGCTGCTGATCCCGGTGAGCCAGCTGCTGCGCAGCCGGGCCGTGCCCGTCGCGCCCCGGGAGCGGAACTCCGCCGTGCACCAGGCGGTCGCGCCGCCGTCCGTCAGCCGGGCGCCGGTGAGTTCGGTGAACTCGACGAAGCGGGTGAACATGCTCAGCTGGTTGACCCCGGAGTCGACCCAGCTGGAGCCGTAGACGGCGAACGCGGCCTCCCCCGTGAGCACATAGGGGTCGTGGAAGGCCGAGGTGATCGTCGTCACCGGCCCCCACTCGGGGTGACCGGCGATCAGCGCGGCGGCCCACGCCACCTCCGGCGAGAAGGCGAAGTGGTGGGCGGTGAACAGCCGGCCGTGCACGTCCGCCTGCTCCGGCAGCTCTGCCGGATCCTCCAGGCGGGCGAGCGCGGCAAGGTCATGGGAGATCGGCTTCTCGACCAGTACCCGCGCCGTGGAGCCGAGCAACGCCTCCCGGGCCAGCTCCACATGCGTGTCGGTGGGCGTGGCCAGCACGATCAGGTCCGGCCGGTGTACCGCCAGCGCCTCCGCCAGCCCCCGGTAGTGGGCCGGCCGCCCGCCACGGAACCCGGGGCCCTCCTCCTGGCCCGGATCCACGGTGAACTCCAGCTCCACGTCCGCCCGTTCGGCCAGCACCGCGAGGTGGGTCCGCGCGATGACCCCCAACCCGACCAGTCCGACCCGCACCACGTCGGCCATCCGCACCACTCCCCGCACCCGATCCGCGCCCGTCACCCCCACCGTACCGGGCACCCTCCCAACCATTCGGAAGCTTTCCTAACCAAATCCATTGACCCCGCAGCCCCGGTGCCCCGATTCTGTGAGACACCCGCCGCGGACCGCCGTCGTCCGCCACGGGCGCCCCTCCCGGCCCCCTTGACCTGCCGTCACCCCCGTGCAGTGGATCGACGAAGCAGTGGATCGACGAAAGCGAGTTGACATGCGCAAGACCATCGGAGTCCGCCTCACCGCCCCGCTGCTGGCCGCCACCCTCGGTCCGGCCGCCCTGCTGCTCGCCCCGGTGAGCACCGCCGCGGCGGACCCCGCCCGCGCGGACACCGCCGCCGCGGCCGTGCCGGGCATGGCCGCCGCACCCTACGAGTACCTCGGCTGGGGCAGCCCGCAGAAGCCGACCGACGTCATGAAGGCGACCGGCGTCAAGTGGTTCACCCTGGCCTTCATCCTCTCCGACGGCGGCTGCAACCCGAAGTGGGACGGCAGCCGGCCGCTCACCGGAGGGTCCGACGAGGCCGCGATCAAGTCGATCCGGGCGGCCGGCGGCGACGTGGTCGTCTCGGTCGGCGGGTGGAGCGGCAACAAGCTGGGCGAGAAGTGTTCCAGCGCGAGCGCGCTGGCCGCCGCCTACCAGAAGGTGATCGACGCCTACAAGCTGAAGGCCTTCGACATCGACATCGAGAACACCGAGTTCGGCAACGCGACGGTCCGTCAGCGGGTGGTCGACGCACTGAAGATCGTCAAGACCAGGAACCCAGGCATCGTCACCTACATCACCCTCGGCACCACCCCCACCGGCCCGGACGCCACCGGCAAGGACCTCATCAAGCGCGGCGCGGCGGCGGGCCTGGCCAACGACGGCTGGGTGGTGATGCCGTTCGACTTCGGCGGCCACAGCGGCACCATGGGGCAGGCCTCGGTCGGCGCGCTCGAAGGCCTGAAGGCGGCGGTCAAGAGCGCGTACGGCTACAGCGACGACGCCGCGTACCGGCACATCGGCGTCTCCTCGATGAACGGCAAGACCGACGAGGCGGGCGAGACCGTGACCACCGCCGACTTCCGCACCATCCTCGGGTACGCGCAGCAGCACCACCTGGCCCGGTTCTCGTTCTGGTCGGTCAACCGCGACCGCGCCTGCGGCTCCGGCACCGACGCCGACGCGTGCAGCGGCGTCGCGCAGTCCCCGTACGAGTTCACCAGGATCGTCGTCCAGTACCAGGGCTGAGTTACCTCGACAGGGCAGTCCCCGCAGCTCGACTGCCGCTGCGGGGACTGCCCTGTTCCCGTCGGACACGCCCTGTCGGACTACGCGGGCGCGAGCGCGCTCCACTTCTGGTTGTTCTGACCGTTGCAGCTCCACAGGATGGCCGCCGTGTCGTTGGCGGTTCCCGCGTGGTCGGCGTCCAGGCAGAGCCCGGCGTTGACGTTGCGGAGCGACCCGTCGGCCTGCGCGGTCCACTTCTGGTTGTTCTGGCCGTTGCAGGGCCAGATGAGGACCTTCGTGCCGTTGGCGGTCCCCGCGTGGTCGGCGTCCAGGCACTTGTCGCCGTAGACGCGGACCTCGCCGCCGGCCCACGTGGTCCACAACTGGTTGGCGGCGGTGTGGCAGTCCCAGATCACCGCGGTCGACCCGGCCGTGGTGGCGGCGCGGCTCACGTCCAGGCAGCGACCGGACCCGGTGCCGCGCAGGCGTGCGGTGGTGGCGGCCAGCGGGCTGCCGCCGGTCACCTTGAACACGGCGACGCCGTGCGCCGGGACGCTCGCCGAGATCTGGCCGGACGTGCTCGACGTGCCGCCGGTCCACAGGTCGGTGAGGGTGAACGACCCTCCACCGAGGCCGACCTGCGCGGCCGTGGTGGTGACGGTCGCGGTGCCGCCTCCCCGGTTGAACAGGCCCACGGCCACCGAGCCGTCGGCCAGGGCCTTGGCGAACACCTCGGTGTCGCCGTCGTCGCGCACCCGGCGTCCGCCCGCGCCCAGCGGGTCCTGGTTCACCGCCACCAGACGGGGGTTGCGCAGGACGGCGCTGATGTCGCCGGACATGGTCCGGATGTCGTTGCCCGCGATGAGGGGTGCCGAGAGCAGCGACCAGAGGGCGAAGTGCGAACGGGACTCGGTCAGCGACAGCCCGGGCCGGCCGACGACCAGCATGTCGGGGTCGTTCCAGTGGCCCGGGCCCGACTGGGCGGCCAGCGGCGCGTCGATGTCGAGGACGTTGCCCACGCCCATCGGGTAGCTGTTGGTGTTGCCGTTCTGCCAGATGTCGAGCAGGTCCTCGGTGGTCCGCCAGAGGTCGGCGATCTTGCCCCAGTCGTAGGTGGCGCCGGTGATGGCGTGGAGGCTGTTGGAGTTGATGCTGTAGACGATCGGGCGGCCGGTGGCGCGCAGGGCGTCGCGCATCAGGGTGAACTGCGCGACCTGCTGGTCCAGGGTGCCGCTGCGCTCGCACCAGTCGTACTTGAGGAAGTCCACGCCCCAGGAGGCGAAGGTGTTCGCGTCCTGGACCTCGTGGCCCTTGCTGCCGGTGGCGCCGGAGTAGCTGCCCACGCCCTGCGCACACGTGCGCTCGTTGGGCGCCTGGTAGATGCCGAACTTCAGGCCCTTGCCGTGGATGTAGTCCCCGAGCGCCTTCATTCCGCTGGGGAACCGGTTCGGTTGGGCCCGCAGGTTGCCCGCGTTGTCGCGCTGCGGGTCGAACCAGCAGTCGTCGACGACGACGTACTGGTATCCCACCTCCTTCATGCCCGAGGACACCATCGCGTCGGCGGCCTGACGGACCTGTGACTCGTTGACGCCGCAGCCGAAGCTGTTCCAGCTGTTCCAGCCCAGCGGCGGGGTCGGCGCGGGGCTGCCCGGCGCGACCTCGGCGGTCGCGCCGGCGTCGGAGACGGCGGTGGCGGTGGTGGCGGCGGTGGCGGCGGTGGCGGCGGTGACGCCGGCGGTGAGCACCAGTGCGGTGGCTGCGAGGACACTCAGCAGCCGCTTGGGTAGCCGTATGGGAATCATGGGTTCCTTCCTGGGGGTGGCAAGGGGGAACCCGCTTGTCGCGGGCCTGACAGGCGTGACGAGCTGGTGATGGCGTGCGTGACTGTGTGACTTTGTGCCATGGAGCATTGAATTATGTTTGACCTTGGGGCACCTAGGATCATAGAGAGACATGACAAGGCGTCAATAGATCTGACACATCTGGCACTTACTCGCCGGACATGCGTCCGATTCAGCATGGGAAACGACGCGGAGAGTGCTTCTGTCCGTGCAGCCAACAGGACCCTGGACAGGTCCCGTCGTTGCAGGTCAGAAGCACTCTCCGGTTATTCGATCAAAATATGGGGTGTCAGGCCGGGTGGCCGAGAAGGGTCAGCCGGCGCTGCCGACCAGCTTCCAGGGCTCGTGGTCGGCGTCGGCCCCGGTGCCCGGGGTGCTGCCCTTGGTCTCCCACTTGGCCTTCCAGACCTTGCCGTTGTACTTGACCGTGGTCTGCTCGATCGGCTGACTAGCCGGGGAGTAGACCTTGGCCGCGTCCCAGTTCCCGGCGCTGCAGCCACCGGCCGGCGGGGTCGCCGTACCGAGTCCCTTGAGGTTGTCGGTCACCGGTGCGTACGCCGTACCGCCGATCGACAGACTCGTGTTCACCGGACCGGTGATCGGGAGGAAGTAGATGATCGGCAGGTCGAGCGACTGCCCGGCCGGGATGATCTGGCAGTAGTCCAGCGTCGTGCTGACCCGGTGGAAGGTCGTACCGGGCGTCAGCTTCCACTGGCCGCCCTGGTCACCGGTCTGCCAGTTGGCGTCCTTGACCAGCGGTGACGTCGAGGCCGGAATGTCGAACGACAGCTTCGTGTCCTTGCCGCCGCCGAGCGTGCGCCCGGTGTTGTTGGTGATCCGGACGGTCGGCTGCAACGGCCACAGGTTCGCCGTGCTGGTCGGGTAGTTGACCAGCTCGACGCTCAGGTTGGCGGTCACCGTCGGCGCGGTACCACTGCTGCCGGTGCGCAGACTGTTGTCATAGGCACCGATATTTCCCAGCTTCTCGTTCAGCCGGGTGGTCAGCGTGTACCCCATCCCGCACGGGGTGTCCGGCTGGACGTCCGCCGGGCAGGAGTAGTCGCCGCCGAGCTCCCACATCATCACGCCGCCCGCACCGGTCGACTTGACCAGATCGGCGACCGCGTCGATGCCCTGCTCGTCCTCGGTCGACAGGAACACCTTCTTCTCGGCGTTCCACAGCCACGAGGTCTTCGTGGTGTTGTCCCAGTGCCGGGTGTACTGGCCCGTGCGCCGGTCGGTGCTGTCGGTCTCCGGCTTCAGCCCGACGCTGGGCGCGTAGACCGGCGTGATGTTCTTCTCCAGGTTCTTGGTGTGCCAGAGCGGGTTCGTCCCGGAGCCGAGCTCGCTGCCGTTGTTGGTCTCGTCGTGCCAGATGTTGTCGATGCCGAAGGCACCGTCACCGCACGGCCGCTTGATGCCGGTACCCGGCTCGCAGCCGTTCGGCTTCTGCGACTTGCCCCACAGACCGTCCGACGTGCCGGTGACGTTCTGCCAGCCGCGCGTGTAGTAGGGCACACCGATGTTGACGCGCCCGGCCTGCATCGCGCCACGCAGGTACTTCATCGCCCAACTGGTGTTGAAGTACCCGATCTTCCCGTACTCCGGAGTGGCGTACTGATCGGCCAGTTCCGGGTCCTTGCCGTCGTCGAACAGCGCCGCGTTCGGACCCACGACGTCGTTCCAGGTGCCGTGGTAGTCGTAGGCCATCAGGTTGGTGAAGTCCTGGTAGTCCAGCGCGGTCTGGTTCGCCATCCCGCGGGCCAGGTAGCCGGAGGCCGAGGACGCCGAGGTGAGCAGGTAGTACTTGCCGTCCGCGACCGAAGCCCGGTTCAGCGAGTCCCGCAGCGTCTTCATCAGCGCGGCGTACGTCGTGGGCAGACCCTTGCGACGCGGGTTCGACACCGCCCAGTCGGCCGGATTGCCGGTGTCCTCCAGGACGGTGGGGTACTCGAAGTCGATGTCGACGCCGTCGAACCCGTAGGTCCGCAGGAAGTCCACGACCGAGCCGGCGAAGGTGTCGATCCCGCCCTGGTTGACGGAGCCGTCGGCGTTGGTGGTCATCGCGTAGAAGCCACCGGTACCGGCCCAGCCGCCGACCGAGATCAGCGTCTTCACCCGCGGGTGCAGGCGCTTGTACTTCGTCAGCAGGTTGAAGTGCCCCTTGTAGGGCAGCGAGGGGTCCATCTCGGCGCCGACCTCGCCGGGCCACTCCTTCTGGGTGGCGTTCGCGTCGACCTTGATCCGGTTGTTCTCCACCGACGCGAACGCGTAGTTGAGGTGGGTCACCTTCGACCAGGGGATGTTCTTCACCAGGTAGTGCGGCGTGCCGTCGGCGCCCGTGCGGCCACCGTTGAAGTAGCCCACGACCCGGCGGCTGCGGCCCTCACCGAGCCATTCCCGGCCGTCGTTCTGATAGGCCCTGCAGTACGGCGTCACCACGCCCGGCGTGGTCGCCAGACCCTCCGGCCGGCAGTCCCCGTTCGCACGCGGCCGCAGGCCGCCGTCGTCGCCACCGGGGTGCGACTCCATCGGGTCACCGACACCGCCGTTGACCCCGAGGTCACCGGCGCCGCCGGCGCTGCGGCTGCCGTCGCCGTAGCTCGGCACCAGCCAGCCCTCGATGTCACCGGCACCGCTCGCGGCGGCCGCCTCGGCGGCGGTCCGGACAGCGGTCCGGACGGCCGACTTGGCGGCGGTCTTCGCCGTCGTGGTCGTACCGGAGCGGGTCACGGCGAAGTCCTGGATCCCGTCGCCGTTCAGGTCGGCGAAGGTCCCGATGGTGCCCTGGAACGGATCGTCGGCGCGGACCACGCCCAGCGACGTCCAGCCGGTGGTGACGCTCCACGGCGCGCCGGTGTTCTGCCAGGCCCGGACCTCACCGGTGGTGTACTCGACCCGGACGGTGTCGGCCTTGCCGTCACCGGTGATGTCGGCGAAGGCGACCTGCGCGCCGCGCGCCTCGCCCGGAGTGGCGAAACCCTCGACCTTCTTCCAGCCGCCCTCGGTCGGCATTCCCTTGCCCTTGTTCTGCCAGGCGGTCGGGAAGCTCATCCGGTCCAGCGTGATCAGGTCGTCGCGGCCGTCGCCGTCGAGGTCGGCGAAGTACAGCTCCGGCTCGTAGCCGAGGTTGTTCGCGACGATCGTCGCGCTGCCCCAGCTGATGGTGCCGCCGCTGCTGGTGTTGCGCGACATCCGCATCGCGGCGATGCCGGTCGGCGAGTCGGCCGCCGGCAGGATCCGGATGTAGTCGTCCTTGCCGTCACCGTCCAGGTCGGCGAAGTAGACCAGCTTCGGGTTGTTCCCCCGGTCGGCCGGGCTGATGTCGCCCAGCGAGACGGCTTCCTTGAGCGGGTCGTCGTTGCGCCAGCCGGTGACCTTGCCGTCCGTACCGACCACCGCGTAGTCGGCCTTGCCGTCGCCGTTCAGATCGGGGAAGGCGATCTTCGAGCCGGTCGCGGCGGCGTCCCGGATCTTGCCGATCGGCTGCCAGACGTACGAGCGGCCGCTGATCATGCGCTGCAGGAGCGCGATCCGCAGGCCTTCGCCGAAGGCTTCCGCGATCTTCTTGTAGCCGGCGTCGGTCGGGTAGGTCTCGTTGGTGATGTCCTCCGGACCGACCGCGCCCAGGTCGACCAGCACCAGCCGCGCGCCGCCGTCCATCTTGGCGTAGGCCATCGTGCGGAGCGCGTCGTTGTAGGCGTCGATCCGGGCCTGGTACGTCGGGTTCGTCGACGGCGGCAGGGTCCCGAGCAGGACCGTGGTCGTCGGCGAGGTCCGGTGGATCGCGTCCAGGAAGCCCCGCATCTTCCCTGCTGTCGCGGCGCCGTCGGCACCGCCGGTCAGGTCGGCCGTGCCCGCGATCAGGGTGATCATGTTCGGCCGCAGCGTCTGCAGCGCGGGGATCGTCCGGGCCTGGATGTCGTCGATGCCCTTGCCGTCGAAGCCCATGTGGTCGGGGTCGCCGCGCTTGCCGTTCTTCTGCTCGCCGACGAATTCCGTGCGCTTGATGATGAACGTGGCCGCGCCACCGAACAACGCGGCGATGGTGATGCCCTTCGCGCTGGTGTTCAGCTCGTCCCGGTAGCCGGTCTCGTCGGCGCTGTTCGCACCGACCGTGATCCCGTCACCGGCCGCCATCACCCGGAGTTCGTCGATCTCGGGGCTGGCGGCGGGCGACGGAGTGGCCCCCGCCGCGTTGAGCCGGTTGAACTGGACCGGCCGGTGGTCGGAGTTGCCGTCGGACCGGACCGTGACCCCCGGGTCGAGGTTCGGGTGGGTGGTGACGAAGTAGTCCAGCTGGTGACCCTCCTGGTGGGTCGCCCGACCCGAGCCGTGGATCACCATGCCCCGCGGGAAGTTCGACCGCTGAGAGAGGTCCCCCGGTTCGACGTTGAAGTCGCCACCGATCGTCGCGTGGTAGGTGACGCCACGCTGGGTCCCGAGAGCCGCGACCTGGTCCCTGATGGCGGTGAGCATCCCCGCGGAGTCACCGCCACCGCTGGACAGGCCGTGGAAGGTGAAGTACCACTCGTTGCCGAACCGCGCACCGAGCGCGTTGCGGCCCGCGTCGATCGGGTTGCCGACGACGAGCAGCTCGTCGGCCCCCTCCCTCGTGACGAGCGCGATGTTGACCCGGCCGCCGATCCGGCGCGGGTTGTCCGCGTCGTCGCGGGTCTGCAGGAAGTAGACCTCACGGGTCGGATTGGGATTGCGGTAACCGGTGTCGACGACCCAGGTGTGGTGCAGCACGGTGTACTGATGCTGGACGCCCGCTTGGTCGGTCGTGGTGAAGGTCTGGCTGGGCTGTGGGTCGCTGCGCGCGGGAAGCTCCGGGCCGGCCTCCTGAAGCATCACGATCGGCACCTGCATCGCCAGCGCCCGGACCGCGTTGGTCCACTTGCTGCCGGTCTTCGCCTTGATACTGGACCCCTGCATGTTCCAGGAGACCAAGGCCGTGCTGGCCGCAGGGAAATCGGCGGCGGAGGCCGGAACGACAAGTGCCGCTGCCAGCCCGGCCATCACCACCACTGCGGCGATCAATCGGCGGAACAAGAGTTCCTCCCGTTTCTCACATCCAACGGATCGGGAAGAACCGACTCGTTGGAACCTAGTTGATTTCTCAACTATAGCTCGATCGTTGATGAGGTCACGTCAGCATGCGGGCGTGACCCTCGCGGTGAGTGTCGGTGAGTGTCGGTGATGTCCGAGTCCGGGCAGGTCGAGCGCCCGACCGCGGCCCCGCGCCCCTCAGTGGCGGTCGATCTCGTCCTCCCGGACCAGCCAGAGCGCGAGCACCGCGCCGACCAGGCTGACCAGTCCGCCGAGCAGCAGCACGAGGTTCAGGCCGTCGAGGAAGCCGGCCCGGGCCGCGGCCGACGCGGCTTCCCGGGCCGGTTCGGGCAGGGCGGCGAGGGCCTGCGGCAGGCTGCCGGAGGAGGCCGCCTCGATCAGCTCGCGCGGGCGGGCCCCCTCCGCGATCGGCGTGCCCGCCGCCACCTCGCGGACCGTACGGGAGCCCCGGCCGACGAAGACCGCACCCCAGACGGCGATCCCGACCGCGATGCCGACCTGCCGGAAGGTGTCGTTGATGCCCGCCGCCATGCCGCTCTTCTCCTTGGGCACCACGCTCACCGCGACGTCCGCGATCACCGGGTTGATCAGACCGACGCCCGCGCCGCCGACCAGGAAGCCGGCCAGCAGTCCGGTCCAGGTGTCCTCCGGCTCCAGACCCCCCATCAGCAGCAGACCCGCGCCGACCGCGGCCAGCCCGACACCGAGCAGCAACCGCGCCTGCACCCGCGACAGCAGGACCCCGGCCAGCGGCGCCACCAGGAAGCTCAGCAGGGTGATCGGCAGATAGCGCACACCCGCCGCGAACGGCGAGAGCCCGAGGTAGTTCTGCAGATACAGCGTCAGATAGAGGAAGAGCGCGAACAGCGAGCCGGACACCGCGAACGCCGCCAGCTGCACCCCGGTGAACGCGTGCCGGCGGAACAGCCCGAGCGGCAGCATCGGCTCCGGCACCCGGCGTTCGACCACCACGAAGACGGCGAGCAGCACGGCCGCGCCCGCGAACAGCGACACGATCAGCGCGCTGCCCCACCCCTCGGCGTTGCCCCGCACCAGGGCGAGCACCAGCAGGAACAGGGCGCTGCTGAAGCTGACGACCCCGGCCCAGTCGATCCGGGTGGCGTTCGGATCGCGGCTCTCGGCCAGCTTGAGGAAGGTGACGACGAGGACCGCCACGCCGATCGGCAGGTTGAGGTAGAAGATCCACTCCCAGCCGAGCGAGTCCGTGAGCGCGCCGCCGATCAGCGGGCCGACCGCGACGGCCACCCCGATGGTCGCGCCGTACACGCCCATCGCGGTGCCGCGCTCGCGGCCGGGCGGGAACTCCTGCGCCACCAGGGCGAGCGAGACCGCGAACATCACCGCGCCGCCGACCCCCTGCACGGCGCGCGAGACGTTGAGGAAGACCGGGTTCGGCGCCAGCGCGCAGAGCAGCGAGGCCGCCGAGAAGATCACCAGCCCCGCGGCGAAGGCCCGGCGGCGCCCGAGCCGGTCGGCCAGCGAACCGGCCGTCAGCACCAGGGCGGCCAGCGAGAGGGCGTAGGCGTCGAACACCCACTGGAGGTCGGTGAAGCTCGCGTCTAGGTCCTCGCGGATCGACGGCAGGGCCACGTTGACCACGGTGATGTCGAGCAGCAGCATGAACGTCGCGACCGAGACGGCGACCAGCGTCCACCACTTGCGTTGCACGGCTGGCGGTCTCCTTCGGCGGCGTTGCATCTGGTCGTCCGGTCGTCCGCCGTCCGCCGTCCGGGACGCGGCGCCGACGCGCTCGACCGTACGCAACCCCGCCGCCCGACCCTCCCCCGACACGGCCGGACGCGCCGGTAGACGCCCTGTCCGGCGGATGCCCTCGGGCTCAACGGCCCGGGCAGGTCGGCCCGCTGACCCGGGGTTACCGCGCCCTGCGCGCCACCCGTTCGGGGAACTAACGTTCAGGTGCGGGCCGTTTGTCGGTCGGAACACGATGCAGGGAGCGTCGTGCGACGGAGGTCACGGCTCGATGGTCATTGCGTTCGTTCTCACCTTGCCCGGCCTGGCGCTGGCGGTGGTGCTGTTGGCGCTCGCCTCGAAGGTGTTACGGCAGCTGGCCGATTCCAGGCTGGTCCCGGCTCGGCTCCGGCGACGACTGAGCCGGGCCGGCGGCGCGCCCTCGCTGTCCACCGTGGCCCTGGACGTCTTCACCGGCTCGGTGAACACCGGAAAGGCCGCCGAACTCGAGGAACGCTCCGCCGAGGCCATGCGCCGCGACGAGGAGGGCGACGCCGCACCGCACCGCTCGACCGTCGACCTCCACTCGGGCCGCGCCGTCATCGTGCTCCCGAAGCAGCCGACCGGCACTCACCGAACGCCCGGCGGACGGAGCTGACCGTCTCGACCGATCTGTGACACCGACGGCATCTCCTTCCTACTCACCGCCGGTCGAGGAAGGTACGCAGCCGGTGCCGAGCCGACGGCGGGCGCCGGACACTGCGGGCGGCACGTCGTCGGCGGACGGCTCCAGGAACGGGGCCCGGTCGACCGGGAGCAGCCGGGCCTGGTCGGTGACCAGGACGGGCATGTCGGCGGCGGGCTCGGAGAAGGGCTGCCACAACGGGCGGCGGTCGGAACTCATGATCGCAGTGTCGCAGGCCCGTGGCCTGTGGTGGGGAGTTTCAGCGGGTCGGACCTCACCACGGCCCGGGCGCAGACTCACCGGCGTCGGCACACGTTCCGGTGACGACGGGTGCGACATCACGTCACCCACCTCCCTCAGGTGGCGGCCCCGGGGCAGGTGCAGTTCGTGAGGTGGCGGGGGATCGAGGGTAGCGAGGCGAACTGGGCGAGGGCGCGGGGTGAGGCGAAGGTGGTGGCCGGGTCGAGCATCTGCATGGTGCGGACGAACCGCAGGTACAGGCCCGGGTGGTGCGGGACGCGGGCGGTGAGGGCGCCCATGAAGGCGGTGCCGAGCCGACTGGTCAGCGGAAGGTCGGCGCCCTGCCAGAGTCGGTCGGTGGAGGTGCTCACCAGCCAGGCGCTGCGGACGAGGGCGGCGGCGCCGCGCTGGAAGGTCGGGCCGAGGCTGTCCATGGCGCCGTGGCGGGTGAGCAGGGTGTCGAGCAGTCCGGCCTGGAGGGCGGCGACGGTCATGCCCTGGCCGTAGACGGGGTTGAAGGCGCAGATGGAGTCCCCGAGGGCGATGAGGCGGCCGGGCCAGTGGGGGACGCGGTGGTAGGGGTGCCATCGGTTGGCGGTGGTGTGGGTGCGGAAGATCGGGCCGGTGGGCGTGCCCTCGTCGATGATCCGAACGAAGTCGGGGTTGCGCATGCCGGCGGCGTAGGCGCGGAAGCCGTCCTCGTCGGCGGGAGCCCGGTGGCCGGCGGCGCCGACCAGACTGAGCAGCCAGCGGTCCGGTCCGACGCGGACGGCAATGCCGCCGCGGGGGGCGGACGGGGCGATGGTGGGTTGGTAGGAGGCGAACCAGTCGCGGTCCGGATCGTCCTTGACGGTGTAGGCCCGGGAGGCGTAGCTGGCCTTCCCGTCCACGACCAGGGGGGCGGGGAGCTGGTAGCCGGCTCGGGTGAGCCACTGGGGAAGTCGGCTGCCGCGCCCGGTGGCGTCGACGACCAGGTCGGCGTGCAGCACCAGCTCGTCCGCGCCCGGGCCGTCGGGTGTGCGGGGGCGGGCGGCGACGGCGATGCCGTTGTCCGCCCGGTCGATCAGGAGCCGGTCGGCGCGCAGTCCGTTCTGGAAGGTGACGTTGTCGAGGGCGGTGACGCGCTCGCGGATGGCCTGTTCCAGAAGGCTGCGGGCCAGGAGCTGCACCTCGATCCCGATGGGGTCGCGGGGCGCCCAGCCGGTGGGGAAGAGGATCCTCACGCCTTCGGCGAAGTCCGTCACCGGGCAGCCCTGGGCGAGGAGTTCGGCTCGCAGGC
This sequence comes from Kitasatospora misakiensis, assembly GCF_042656005.1. NCBI lineage: Bacteria > Bacillati > Actinomycetota > Actinomycetes > Kitasatosporales > Streptomycetaceae > Kitasatospora > Kitasatospora misakiensis. The sequence continues at coordinate 52,117 of NZ_JBHSOF010000005.1, forward strand.
CGGGGAAGAACTCCTCCAGCTGTGCGGCGCCACGGGCCAGCAGGGCGTGCGGGTGATGCGACTGGGGGACGCCCGGGCGGGCTTCCGCCCCGGGCGAGGCGTCCTGCTCCAACACGGTGACGCGGCGAAAGTGCCCGGACAGGACGCGGGCGGCGAGCAGGCCGGCGTAACCGCCGCCGATGACAACGGCGCTGCCCCGAGGGGGTGTTCGAGTCATCGTGCTCTCCCTGTCTCCGGGTCTCCGTGTCTCCGCGGTCCGACGCGCGGCGGCCGCTGACCACCTTTCCTGTTCGATCGTGGCCTTACAAGATCGCGGCGTGGTTGACTTTTCATCAGATCTCGCGACCACGAACAAAGCGGGTGTTGCGGTGGGCGCCGGGAAAGGAACTACACCCGAGGCGGTTCGGCGGGCCATGAGTAGTGCACACCGGTGAGCTGTTCGGAGCGCACCCACAACTGGCGGGCCGTAGCAGAGTCCTGGATCGCACGCTCCCGGCTGCGGAGGGCGGGCTCGCCGCGGAGTTGGAACGGCCCGGCGGGCGCGACGTAGCTTCCCCCGGGCAGGTCGGGGACGGTCGGCCTGCGTGCGCTGGCCCGCTCCCTCGTTGCCACCATGGCCACGCAAGCGGGCCGGGCCCTGCTGACCACCGTCCTCTCGGACGCCGTGCGCCTCCCGCAGCTCGCCGAAGTCAAGCACGCGCTCTTCGACGACCGGTTCCGGCGGGCGGAACCCGTGGTCACCCGGGCCATTGAGCGCGGTGAACTACCCGCGGACACCGACCCCGCCGAACTCCTCAAGGCCCTCGCCGCGCCGATCTACTTCCGGCTCGTGTTCACCGGCGAGCCGGTCGACGAGGCGACCGCGGACCGCGCGGTGCGCGTTGCCCTGGCCGCCGCGCACGCCCACGCGCTGCCGGCGGTCTGACCGCAGGCCCGGGCACCGCGACATCGGCCCGTCAACTTACGGCGCCCCGTGGAGGAGGACGGGGAGGGTGCGGTGGCCGTTGGAGATCAGGGACTCGACGGGGCTCAGCTCCGTGCCCGGGGCGAGGGTGACGTCCGGGAAGCGGTCGAAGAGTGCCCGCAGCGCGGTGGCGCCCTCCAGACGGGCCAGCGGGGCGCCGAGGCAGAAGTGCGGGCCGTGGCCGAAGGCGAGGTGGTCCTTGACCGGGCGGGTGACGTCGAAGACGCCGCCGTCCTCGCCGTAGCGGACGGGGTGGCGGCCGGCGGCGGCGTAGGAGGCCAGGATCGGCTCGCCCCGGGGGATGGTCGCGCCGCCGGGGAGCTCGATGTCCTCGACGGCGAAGCGCAGCGGCAGGTGGGCGACGGGCGCGTCGCGGCGCAGCGCCTCCTCGACCACGTCGCCCCAGCCGACCTTGCCGGACCGGACCAGGGCGAGCTGCTCCGGGTGGGTGAGCAGGGCGGCGATGCCGTTGTCGATGAGGTTGACGGTGGTCTCGTAGCCGGCCGAGACGATCAGCAGGAGGGTGTCGCGCAGCTCCTCCTCGGTCAGCGCCGAGGCGGCGCCGGTGGTCCCGTCCGCACCGTGCTCGCCGTCCTCCGTATCCTCCCCGTCACCGGTGTCGCGGGCCGCGATCAGCAGCGAGGTCATGTCGTCGGCGGGCTCGCGGCGCTTGGTGGCGATCAGCTCGTCGAGCATGCCGTAGAAGGTCGTCAGGTTGGCGACGGCCTCCTCGGCGGTGAGGGTGGTGTCGAAGACCCGGTCGACGGTGGTGCGGAAGCTGTCCTTCAGGGTGTCCGGGAGTCCCAGCAGCCGGGCGATGACCTGGATCGGCAGCCGGTAGGCGAGGTGCTCGCGCAGGTCGACGACGGTGCCGGGCGGCAGCGCGGCGAGCTCGTCCAGCAGGGCGTCCGTCAGCTGCTCGACCTGCTCGGTCATGGCGTTGATCTGGCGGGCCGAGAACGCGGTGCCGACCAGCCGGCGCAGCCGTCGGTGCTCGGCGCCGTGGGCGGTGAACATGTTGCGGGCGCCCACCCAGACCGCCAGCGGCCAGGTGGGGACGACCTCGGCGAAGTCCGGCCAGTGCTGGAGCCCGTCCTTGGACACCCGGGGGTCCTTGAGCAACTCCTCCAGCAGCTCCGGGTCGGCCACCGCCCAGGCCCGCACCCCCAGGAGGTCGACGGGCGTCGCCGGTCCGCGCCGGAACAGCTCGGCGCTCTCGGCGTCGCGGTCGCGGCCGGTCGGGTCCAGCACGAGACGGTCCACGGGGGCTCCTTCGGTCGGGTCGGGTGGACGGCGGAGGCGCCCGTCGACGGAGGCTCGCGGCGACGGGGCCCGCACGGGGACGAGCATGCCGCCGCCCGACCGTCCGCGTCGAGAGGGCCTGTGCGGTACGGACGGTGACGGATGATCAGGCCGTGCGGTGACCGCGGCGCCACGGCCGGGGCGCGGCGCCGGAAATTCAGTGGACGACCGAACCGGGGCCGGTTAGTCTCGCAAGACCGTTGATCTTTCCTCGGACTTTTCCTCATTGCCGCACGTGATCGCCTCACACGGCATGACCTCAAGGAGACCGGACATGGTGGTGGACGACGACATCTCCGGGTGACTACCCGGAGCCGACAGGCCGCTCGCCGGTGCATCGAAGCACCGCTGCCGCGGTCCGGCTGTCGTCGCCTTCTCCCCTTCGTCCGACACCGGGCCGGGTGTCTCCTTCCCCGGTCCCCGTCATCCCCCGAGGTCACCCCCATGTCCGGCGCTTCCGTCGTCTGCTCCCACCTGTCCTTCTCCTGGCCCGACGACACCCCCGTCTTCCAGGACCTCTCCTTCGCCGTGGGCCCCGGCCGCACCGGCCTGGTCGCGCCCAACGGCAGCGGCAAGAGCACCCTGCTCGGGCTCCTCGCCGGCGAACTGCGGCCCACCGCCGGGTCGGTGACCGTCGAGGGCACCCTCGGCCACCTCCCGCAGACCCTCCCGCTGACCGCCGGGCTCACCGTCGCCGAGGTGCTGGGCGTCGCCGAGGTGATCCGGGCCATCGACGCGGTGGAGTCCGGGGACGTCGACGAGCGGCACTTCACCACCATCGGCGACGACTGGGACATCGAGGAACGCACCCGCGCCCAGCTCGACCGGCTCGACCTGGGCCACCTCGCCCTCGACCGCACCCTGAGCACCCTCAGCGGCGGCCAGATCGTCTCGCTCGGCCTGGCCGGCCGCTTGCTGAAGCGGCCCGACGTGCTGCTGCTCGACGAGCCCACCAACAACCTCGACCGTGACGCCCGGCACCGGCTGTACGACGTCCTGGACGACTTCCACGGCTGCCTGCTGCTGGTCAGCCACGACCGCGCGCTGCTCGACCGGACTGACCGCATCGCCGAGCTGGAGCGAGGCGAACTCCGCTTCCACGGCGGCAACTTCACCGCCTACGAGGAGGCCGTCCGGGCCGAGCAGGAGGCCGCGGAGCGCAATGTCCGCAACGCCGAGCAGGAGTTGAAGCGGGAGAAGCGCGAGATGCAGCGGGCCCGCGAGCGGGCCGACCGCCGGCAGAGCAACGCCGCCCGCAACCTGAAGAGCGCCGGCCTGCCCAAGATCTTCGCCGGCACCATGAAGCGCGGCGCGCAGGAGGCCGCCGGCCGGGCCGGCCAGGTGCACGCCGGCCGGGTCGGCGAGGCCAAGGCACGGCTGGACGAGGCCGGCCGCGCGCTGCGCGAGGAGCAGCGGATCGTCCTGGAGCTGCCGGACACCCAGGTGCCCGCCGGCCGCACCCTGTTCCTCGGCGAGCGGCTGCGCGTGCGCCTCGGCGAGCGGGAGGTCTTCGCCGCCCCCGGCGTCGACCTGACCGTCCGCGGCCCCGAGCGCATCGCGCTGACCGGCCCCAACGGCGCCGGCAAGAGCACCCTGCTGCGGCTGCTGGAGGGCGGCCTCGCCCCGGACGGCGGCGAGACCCGGCGGGCCGACGGGCGGATCGCCCACCTGTCCCAGCGGCTGGACCTGCTCGACCCGGACCGCACGGTCGCCGAGAACTTCGCCGCGTACGCCCCGGAGCGGCCGGAGGCCGAGCGGATGAACCTGCTCGCCCGCTTCCTGTTCCGGGGTGCCCGCGCCCACCTGCCGGTCGGGGTGCTGTCGGGCGGCGAGCGGCTGCGCGCCACCCTGGCGTGCGTCCTGTGCGCGGAGCCGGCCCCGCACCTGCTGCTCCTGGACGAGCCGACGAACAACCTCGACCTGGTCAGCGTCGGCCAGCTGGAGAACGCGCTGAACGCCTACCGGGGCGCCTTCGTGGTGGTCAGCCACGACGAGCGCTTCCTGGAGCGGATCGGCGTCACCCGGCGGCTGCACCTGGCCGGCGGCGAGCTGCGGGAGGTCGCGACGCCCTGACGACCCCGCTGCTCCCCGACAGCGGCGCCCGTGGCACCCCGCGCGCCGCTGTCGGGGGGACTACCCGCCGGTACCGGACGATCGGCGCGGCGGGCCGGGAACGCTGCTCCGGATCGGTGTACAGCCGCGCCGAAGACCCGGGAGCCGTTCATGCCGCCGTCCGTTCCGCCGTCCACGCCGCCGTCCGACCGCCGCGGTCCGTCGGCCGCCGCGCCCCCGGCCAAGCGGGCGGCGCTGCGCCGTCTGGGCGAGTGGTGCGCCCGCCACTCGGTGCTGGTCATCGTGCTGTGGATCGTGGCGCTGGCCGCCGTCCAGACGGCGAACAAGACGGTCGGCGGCGAGTACTCGGACGACTTCTCGCTGCCCGGCTCCCAGGCGCAGCAGGGCCAGCAAGTCCTCCAGGCGCACGTGCCGGCCGCCGCCGGCACCAGCTCCCAGGTGGTGCTGCACGACGCCCAGCCGCTGACCGGCTTCGCCCCGCAGGTCTCGCAGGCCGTCGCCTCGCTGGCCGAGCTGCCCCACGTGCTGGGCGCGCAGAGCCCGCTGCCGCCGGCCGGGCAGCCCGCCCCGCCCGGCGGGCCGCTGGCCGCCGACGGCCTGACGGGTTACATCACCGTCCGCTTCGACACCAACCCCACCCTCCTCGGCGACGACTACCTGGCCGGGGTGGACGCCGCGGTCGCCCCGCTGCGGGCCTCCGGGGTGCAGGTGGAGTACGGCGGGCCACTGGGCGAGCTGGCCCGGCCGGCGCCGGACGACCGGTCCAGCGAGGCGATCGGGTTCGCGGTGGCGATCGTGGTGCTGCTGGTCGGCTTCGGCAGTGCCATCGCGGCCGGCCTGCCCCTGGTGACGGCGCTGTTCGCGGCCGTGGTCGGCCTCGGCGTGCTGGGGCTGATCGCGGCGCTGTCCACCTTCGCGACCGTCGCCCCCACCCTGGCGACCATGATCGGTATCGGTGTGGGCATCGACTACGCGCTGTTCCTGCTCACCCGGCACCGACAGAACCTGATGGACGGCGTCGATCCGGTGGCCTCCGCCGGGCAGGCGGTGGCCACCAGTGGGCGCGCGGTGCTGGTCTCCGGCTGCACCGTGATCATCGCGCTGTCGGGGCTGTCGGTGTCGGGCATCTCCTTCATGGCCAAGCTCGGGGTCGCCGCCGCGGTCACCGTGGTCTCGGCGGTGTGCGGGGCGCTCACCCTGCTGCCCGCGCTGATGGGGCTGATCGGCCGCCGGATGGACCGGATCACCGTCGGCCGCCCGATCGCCGAGACCGGCACCGCCAGCGAAGCGACTACCGGCGACACGACCACCAGCGAGGCGACCACCGGCGAGGCGACCACCGGCGTCTGGCACCGCTACGCCCGGCGGGTCGAAAAGCGCCCCTGGTGGTACCTGATCGCGGGCGTGGTCGCGCTCGGCGTCCTGGCGATCCCGCTGTTCTCCATCCAACTCGGCCACATCGGTGACGGCGCCGACTCCACCGACTTCACCGACCGCCGCGCCTACGACCTGATGGCGGAGGCCTTCGGCCCCGGCTCGAACGGCCCGCTCACCACCGTCGTCGACCAGAGCGCCGTCCCCGCCGAGAACCGGCCGACCGTCCAGGCCGCCGTGCAGCAGGCCCTCACCGGCCTGCCCGGCGCGGCGAGCGTCGGCCCCCTCCAGCTCAGCCCGGACGGCGTGGTGCTGTTCAACACCGTCATCCCGGCGAGTTCCCCGCAGGAGCAGGCCACCACCGACCTGGTCAACCACCTGTCGGACACCGTGCTGCCGGACTCGGTCACCGGCACCGGCGCCAAGACGTACGTGACCGGCAACACCGCCGCCCAGGTCGACTTCCTGGACATCGTGTCGAGCCGGCTGGTGCTGATCATCGCGGTGGTGGTCGGGCTCGCCTTCCTGATCATCCTCGCCGTCTTCCGCGGCCTGCTGGTCGCCGTCAAGGCCGCCGTGCTCAACCTGCTCTCGATCGCGGCCTCGTACGGGGTCCTGGTGGCGGTCTTCCAGTGGGGCTGGGGCGGGCCGGCCCTCGGCGTCGCGGGGAAGGTCCCGATCGAGAGCTACGTGCCGATGATGATGTTCGCGATCGTCTTCGGTCTGAGCATGGACTACGAGATCTTCCTGCTCTCCCGGGTGCACGAGGCCTGGCTGCGCACCGGCCGCAGCCAGGACGCCGTCGCCCACGCCCTGGAGATCACCGCCCGGGTGATCAGCTGTGCCGCGCTGATCATGGTGAGCGTCTTCGCGGCGTTCATCGTCAGCGACAACATCGTGATCAAGATGATGGGCCTGGGCCTGGCCGTCAGCGTCCTGGTGGACGCCACCATCGTCCGCCTGCTGCTCGTCCCGGCGGTGATGACCCTGCTCGGCGCGTCCGCCTGGTGGACCCCGCGGTTCCTCGACCGGGTGCTCCCCCACATCGACGCCGAGGGCGAGGGCGAGAAGGCGGAACCGGTCGGCCGCTGACGCCACGGCCCGGGCGCGCCGCCGCTACCACCCGTCCCGCGAGCGGGGGACGGAGCCCCGGGCCGATCCGCCGACGTCGGTCACGGACACCCGCGGCAGGGCGTACGGGTGGTGGTCCCGCAGGTGGCCGATGAGGTGCTCGCGCAGCTGGCAGCGGAGCTCGAACGCGTCCTCGCCGTTCGCGGCGGTGGCCAGCGCCCGGACCACGATGGTGGTGGGCGTGGTGTCGACCACCTGGAGGGCGCTGCCCTCGCCGTCCCACAGCGGGTGCCCGGAGAGGAAGGCGTCGAACTCCTCCCGCAGCTTCCCGACCGGGGCGTGGTGGTCGAGGTGGAGCAGCGCCGTGCCGGTGATCCGGCTGGTCCGGCGGGACCAGTTCTCGAACGGACGCCCCACGAAGTACGACATCGGCATGACGATCCGCCGCTGGTCCCAGGTCGCGATCACCACCGCCGTCAGCGTGATCTCCTCCACCGTCCCCCACTCCCCCGCCACCACGACGACATCACCGATCCGGGCCAGGTCGCCGAACGCCATCTGGACGCCGGCGAAGACGTTGCCGAGTGTGCTCTGGGCCGCCACGCCCGCCACCAGACCGACCAGGCCCGCGGAGGCGAGCAGACTCGTCCCGACCCCGCGCACCGCCGGGAAGGTCATCAGGATCGCGCCCAGCGTCGCCAGCGCCACCACCGCCTGGCAGATCCGGCCGATCAGGTCGGCCTGGGTCCGGGCCCGACCGGCCCACGCCGCGTCGCGGCGGTGCACGGCGATCCGCACGGTGCCGTCCACCAGCAGCGCCACCACCCGGGCACCCAGCCAGCCGCCGGAGGCGATCGCCAGGATCACGGCCCCGTGCCGCAGCGCGTCACGGGCGGCGGGCGGCGCGTCGATCCACGGCTGGGCGCCGAGCAGGATCAGACACGCCGCCAGCGCCAGCAACGGGCGCCGGCAACGGGCCAGCACACCCCACACACCCGTCGATCCGCCGTCGGCCGCCGCCCGCCGCGCCCCCGTGCGCGCGGCCCGATCCAGGCCGTACGCGAGCAGGACGGCCGCGAGTGCCGCCACCGCCAGTCGTACCAGACTCCACCCCATCGTCCCGTTCTCCCGTCCTCTCCCGGCACCGGGCCCTCGCGCCCGTTCCGCCGCCTCGTTTGTCCCGCCTCGGCCCGGCCACACCTGCCGCTCCCCCGCGACTCCCGGCGGGCGGCATGGATCCGCCGAAGGCAGCGGAGTCCGGGTGGGGCTGTTCGAGGTGTCCGGGTGGTGTGCCCCGTCACGGAGCAGGCCGCGGTTCGTTGGGCGGGTCAGGATGCCGTCCGAGTTCGGAGGAGATGCCATGTCGGCCAGGGTGGACGACCGGATCCGTGTGGGGCCCGAAGCCCGACTTTGAGAGCCAGGAGGAGCGTGCGTGGCACTGACTCGTGACGAGCGCGAGAGGTTCCTGGCGGAGCCACGTGTAGCCGCCCTGTCCGTCGACGCAGGGAAGGGGCTCGGTCCGCTGGTCGTGCCGGTCTGGTACCGGTACGAGCCCGGTGGTGATGTCAGGGTGATGACCGATGCGGGCTGCCGCAAGGCCCTGCTGATCGAAAAGGCCGGTCGCTTCAGCCTGATGGTCGAATGCACGGAGCCGCAGGCCCGCTATGTCTCCGTCGAGGGGCCGGTGGTCCGCACGTCGCCCGGGTCGATCGAGCTGTTCCGCGAAGTGGCGGCCCACTATCTCGCCCCCGAACTGGTCGAGAGCTGCGTCGAGATCGCGGCAGCGAGGTACGGCGGTGAGCGCGTGGTCTTCCACATGCGCCCCGAGAGGTGGTTGAGCAGGGACCTCAGCATGCCGTGACCCGAGCCCGGAGGGCGGGCCCGAGGTCCAGGGCGCGGTCCCCGCCGCCTGCTGTGGTGCGCCAAGGCGCGTGGTCGTGTTCGGTACTTCGGGTGAACGCCGCCGGGTCGGGGCGGTCGGGGCGGAAACGAGGACGGAGCTAAGGGCGGTACAGCCGGCGGGGACACCCCTGGCGGGCCGGGTGCCACGGGACCTGGCCCCTTCTGTGAGGACACGGCGGAAGCAGCTTCGCCGAGGGCGACAACGGCACCGCCGGAACGGACGGAACGTCCGGCGGCAAGGGCGGCGGCGGCCTGGTGGTCATCGCCTGGTAGCACCGCCCACCACCAGCCCCGATACCCGATGGCGCCGAGCACCTCTGAGGAGCGGGGCTCGGCGCCATCACGGGCCGCGCCACGTCACCGCGGGGACGGCTCATCCGGGCGGAGCAACGGAGGATTCGCGGGCATCCGAACCCGGGGATAGCCCTCGGGCCGCACTCAAGGCGGGCGAGGCAGGGACGCGCGGTCGCGTCACGGCACCAGGCAAGGATTCCGAAATGACGACAGGCACCGTGAAACTCTGGAACGCCGACAGGGGCTACGGCCAGATCACCGAGGACGGAAGCGGGAAGGACGTGATCGCCTCCGCCGACGACATCCAGACCAACGGATCGAGGGAACTGGAAGAAGGCCAGCGGGTCGAGTTCGAGGTCGCCATGGGGAACGGGCATCCCGTGGCAGTGATGATCCGCCCCATGTAGGGACTGCTTCGGGCGATCGTGTTCGGGGCCAGGCGGGACCGCTACTGCGGTCCAGTTCCGAGGTGGACGTACCGCGCTTGTCGGCACGGACTCACACCGCTCGAATAGGCCGATCGCCGGATCGGCCCTGTGGCAATTCTCGTATCGCTCTTCGTCTCGCTCTTCGTCGAAGTCCGAAGGCCGCCCGCCACGTGAACCTCCACGCGGCCGGGCGGCTCGGCGTTTGGTCGAGTACGTGCCACTTACCGTCACTCAAGCGGAGGAAGCAACACCTTGGGAGGGCATCGAATGTCCAGGAAAGCCCTGTCCGTCGCGGGCGCCGCAGTCGCCATGGTCGTGACTCTCGGCGCGCCGGGGGCGACCGCGAACACGACGACGACCGCGAGCACGGTGGCGGCCGCGTCGCGACCCCTGATCTGGGGCCCGTGCCCGAAGGAGGCCGCGTCCCCCCGTCTCGAGTGCGCGACGCTCGACGTACCGCTGGACTACCGCGACCCCGACGGCCGCCGGATCGAGATCGCCGTCTCCCGGATGGCGAGCACGGACCCCGCCAAGCGCCGCGGTGTGCTCTTCACCAACCCGGGCGGCCCCGGCGCCGCGGGACTCGGCTACCCGGCAGCCCTCGCCGCCGCGGGGCTGCCGAAGGACGTCACCGACACCTACGACGTGATCGGCTTCGACCCGCGAGGCGTCGGCCGCAGCACACCCGTCACCTGTGACCTGACACCGTGGCAGCAGCAACGCGGCAGCTTCCCGCCGTACGCGCGCACCGCGGCCGACGTCGCCCGGGAGGCGGAGAACGCCCGGGCCGTCGCCCGGCAGTGCGCCGGCTCGCGAACCGGGTGGATGCTGCCGCACACCACCACCGCGAACACCGCGCGCGACATGGACCGGATCCGCGCGGCGCTGGGCGAGCCGAAGGCCTCCTACTTCGGCACCTCCTACGGCAGCTACCTCGGCGCGGCGTACGCCTCGATGTTCCCCGAGCGCGGCGACCGGATCCTGCTCGACAGCAACCTCGGCCCCGACGGCTACGACCTCCAGGCCTTCCGCCGGCTCGGTCGCGGAATGGAGGACCGGTTCCCGGACTTCACCGAGTTCGCGGCCGCGCACCCCCAGTACGGCCTGGGCACCACTCCGGAGCAGGTGACCGCCAAGTTCCACGAACTCGCCGACCGTCTCGATGCCGAACCGGTCGGCGGCATGGACGGGACGCTGTTTCGCGGGATGACCTTCGACCGCCTCTACTTCGAGGTCCTGATGCCCGTACTGGCCGAAGCCTGGCAGGCGCTCGACCGGGGCGAGCCGGTGCCACCGCCGCCGCCCTCGGAGAACCTGCTGGCCGGCCGCCTCCACGTGATCTGCGGCGACTCGCGTTGGCCCACGAAAATCGAGGCGTACCAGCGCAATGCCGCGATCGACCGGGTGAGGTACCCGTTGGTGGGCGGGTCCACCGGGTCCATCGGACCGTGCGCGTTCTGGCCCCACGAGCGGCCCGAACCGCCGGTGCACATCGATGACCAGGGCCCGTCGAACGTCCTGATGGTGCAGAACGAACGCGACCCGGGGACACCCCTGGTCGGGGCCGAGGAGCTACGGCGGGCCCTCGGCCGGCGGGCCAGGCTGGTGACCGCCGACCAGGGCGGCCACGGCGTCTACCCGTTCGGCACCAACACCTGCGCCAACGACGCGGCGACCGCGTTCCTGACCACCGGACAGCGCCCGGCGAACGACCTCTTCTGTGCGACCGGGCCGACCAGGTAGTTCCGCCACGGCGGGCTCGCCGTCCACGCCCTGGCGCCGCCCAGTGCGGCCGCGTCCGATGAGTTGCTCACCCGCCGCTCGGTGGCCAGTCACGCACGAGCGCGTGCGCGAGAGCCGCCCGCCGTGCAGGGCCGGGTGCCCGGGGCTACCGTCGGCAGTAGGTGAACGACGCTTCCTCTCCTCTACCCGGAGGTTCCCATGGCAGCGGACGCCGTACAGGTGGCACCCGATGTGTACAAGGTGCTCTTCGAGAACGATCGGGTACGGCTGATCGAGGCCCGGCTTCAGCCTGGTGCCACGACGGCCATGCACCACCATCGCGACAACCTCGTCTACAACCTCGCGGACGGGAAGGTGGCCTTCACCGACGAGTCCGGTGAAACCATCGAGGTCTCGCTCGCGGCCGGCGAGGCGCTGTGGTTCCCAGCTGTGGACCACTCCACGCACAACACCGGGAGCACCGAGGTCCACTCACTGCTGTTCGAGCTGAAGTAGCGGGCCGGACGGTCAGGGCGCAGCCGATCCACAACGAGCTCGGCTCGGCCGGCGAGTTCGGGGACGCCGGTTTGGGACGCCGGTTTAGGCCGCCGGCGGGTCCGGCCGCAACTCCCCCACGAGCGCAACCGGACCCTCACTGGCGGCCGGGCCCGGACACGGCTCCCCCACGGAGCGGCAATCGGGCCCGCATGCTGTTCACCAGCGACACGCAGCGTACATGCCATCTCCACGCAGCGCTACCGCATGCCGGCGGCCTAGGGACGGCGTGGGTCGGCGTGGGGCGGCGCGCCTTCCCAGGGCGCTCCGGGGAGCGCACTCTGGAAGGGAGGCCGCTCCGGTGATCCCGGGAGCCCACTCGGGACAGCGGCCTCGCCGGACCGACGCCCTCGGGGTGGCGGGAGGGAAAGCGAGATGACCGGACAAGCCACTACCACCGATACCCGCTGGCATGTCACCGGTGACTGGTTCGACACGTGCAAGTGCGCCATCCCCTGCCCCTGCACCTTCGCCCAACCGCCCACCTTCGGCGACTGCGACGGCATCATGGCCTGGCACATACGCGAGGGCACCTACGGCGACGTGCCGCTCGACGGCCTCAACGTCCTGATGGTCGGCTACTTCGTCGGCAACCCCTGGACCGGCGACCACACCGACCCCCGCGCCGCCGTCTTCCTCGACGAACGCGCCGACGAGCAGCAGCGGGCCGCACTGGGCGCCATCTTCGGCGGACAGGCCGGCGGATGGCCCGCGCAGTTCGTCGAGATGTTCCACCCCGAGATGCAGGGCATGGAGTTCGCACCGATCCACGTGACCGTCGACGAGGACCTCGCCACCTGGAGCGCGGAAGTCCCCGGCCGGGTCAAAGCGACCGCGGAAGCCCTGACCGGGCCCACCACACCCGAGGGCACCCGCGTCCAGGTCCACAACGCCCCGGGCGCCGAGGTCGGACCGGGCCAGATCGCCACCTGGGGCCGCGCCACCACCCACCGGGCCAACGCCTTCGGCTTCACCTGGGACCGCACCGGAACGTCCAGCAAGTACTTCCCGTTCGACTGGAGCGGCCCGAACTGAGCGGCATCCCCGACTTTGAAGATGACTGTGCGTCACGCCGAACTGCCGTTCCTCCGCCCGGCCGTCGCCCTGTGTGGCGGCCGGGCGCCTGAGCTGCGCGGTTCCTGTTCCGGCGGGATGGTGGGAGGAGGACGGCGTCCGCAGTCCGGCGGCGCGCCGGTACCGCGACCTCCCGGGATGCCGACATGGACCCGACCATCACCCCGGCAGACCTGACCGCTGCCGTCGACCCGGAAACGTTCGGAAACTACCTCGCGAGCATCAAGCCCGCGCACGACCACGGCCACATGGGCCACGGCCACCTCTCCTCCGTCCGTGAGGCGGAGTACGAAGGCCACCGGATCAGGATCGCCACCAGCTACGAGATCACCGTGGACGGCCGGCCGCTTACGGTCGGGCTCAGCGTGCACGACGACGGCACACTGTCCTGCCACGGCCTGCCGGCCTACCAGTTCGCCTCGGCGGTGGAAACGGTCCAGGCGCTGATCCGCAAGTACCCCAAGCACTTCCCGAAGGACGAATGAGATGTCCGTCGTCCGAAAGAACATCCTCACCGACGCCACCGCGCGGGACGACTACATCCAGGGCGTCCTCGCGCTCAAGCAGGAGAAGAGCGGCTTCACCACCCAGCAGCTCGGCGTCCCGGGACCGGCCGTTCCCGTGCACACCTACGACCTGTTCGTGATCTGGCATTGCTGGACGATGATGACGCCCATCCCGCCGAACGGGAATGCCGACGACCGCAACGCCGCCCACGCCGGGCCGATCTTCCTGCCGTGGCACCGGGTGATGCTCGGCCTGCTGGAGGCGAAGATCCAGAAGGTCCTCGACAAACCGGGCTTCGCCCTCCCCTACTGGGACTGGGCGTCCGACGGCGACCTCGGCTCACCGACCAGTGCCACCATCTTCACCGAGGACTACCTGGGTGGGGACGGCGACCCGGTCAGCACGGGGAAGTTCGCCTTCCACCCGGCCGACCCGTCGACCTTCACCGTCCGCATCGAGAGCGAACCCAGCGGAATGCCCGTCCAGACCGACCCGCTCCGCGGCCTGCGCCGGTCCTTCGCCACGGACTGGCCCGCCCTGCCGACCAGCGACGAGGTCAAGAGCACGCTCGCCTACGCGCCACCGAACGGCAGCCAGCCGGTGGCCCGCTACGACACCCTCAACTTCAACGTCTCCTCGCGGGGCTTCCGCAACCTGCTCGAAGGCTGGATCCCGCGCGATCTCCTCCGTCCGGTCCACATGCACAACCAGGTCCACGTGTGGATCAGCGGTGACATGGCCCTCAGCACCTCCCCCAACGACCCGGCCTTCTACCTGCACCACTGCAACGTGGACCGGATCTGGGAGGGCTGGATGAACCGGTTCGGTCGGATCTACACCCCGGACATGAGCTTCCCGGCGAACAAGTTCAAGGGCGAGCGGATCGACGACGAGATCGTCTCGCCGCTCGGCACGTCCGCGCTCGGTACGTCCGCGACGCCGGGGTCCGTGCTCGACTTCTCCTCGGTCTGCACCTACGACGTGCTGCCCTGAGGCGGCGCCGCCGCCTACTGCGTCGGCGCCTACTGCGTCAGCCCGCCCGTGCACGGGGCTCCGGGCTCGGGCGTCTGCGGTCCTTGGACGTAGCTGGTGAGGAAGGCGTCGACGCGCGGGTCGTTCGCGCTGTCCACGACCAGCTGGGTGCTCCACGCGGTGAGGGTGATCGTTCCCTGCTCGGTCGGGTAGGGGCTCATGAAGGTGTAGGGCTTGCCCTGGACCTTGGCCGCGAGGGCGGCGACGTCGGCCGGGGATGCCTTGTCGTTGTACGTGATCCAGACCGCGCCGTGTTCCAGGGAATGGACGGCGTTCTCGTTCGGAACGGGCTTGGTGTAGACGTCGCCGTTGCAGTTGAGCCAGAGCGGGTTGTGGTCCCCGCCCACGGGTGGCGTCTGCGGGTAGGCCACGGGGGTCTCGACGTGGGCCCGACCCGGCGCGCCGAAGGTCTGGACTCCGGCGATCGGGCTTCCCCGGGTCTCGCTCCCGCCGTCCGAGGCAGAGGTGACGACCCAGATGCCGCCGGCCACCACACCGGCAAGAATGAGGCCCGCGGCCGTGGAGTACACGATCCTCCGGCGACGCTCGCGGCGCCGTTCCTCCCGGCGCAGCTCATCGATCTTGGCGTGCCGAGCATCGGAGCTTTTCCTGGGAGCAGCCATCGCCGACATCCCTCTTCCCGCCGCACGGGCGCGCGGCGTTCATCTCCAGTATCGCCACGACATCCGGTCACCGCCTGACAGCTGCGGCCCGACCGGCTCCCAGCGCTGCGGCGCCCGTCCTCGGCGACCAGGACCAACCGCTCGCCCTCGGTCTCGACGGCGGCGGTGCGGAGGCCGGTGAGCGAGTTGGTCGGCCTACGCCTCGGGACTGTCGCCGGGTCGCCGGATGCCTTTCATCGACTATCGTCGATGGTCGATGAATGAGCCGAGGAGCACCAGCCCCGCCCTGGACGCCGACGCCGCGCGGCTGTACGCGTCGTGGTTCAGGGCGCTCGCCGACCCGACCCGGGTGCAGTTGCTGCACCTGCTGGCCGCCGAGGCGCGGCCGATGAGCGTCGGCGAGATCGTGGAGCGCTCCCCGGTGGGGCAGTCCACGGTCTCCCACCACCTGAAGGTCCTCGCCGAGGTCGGCTTCGTGCTGCCCGAGAAGCAGGGCACCTCCACCCGCTACCGGGTCAACCGCACCTGCCTCACCGTCTTCCCGGACGCCGTGCGCACCATCCTCGGTGAACCCCCGACCCCCTGCTGACCCCTGCGGAGGCCCCCATGAGTCAGGCCGCGATCACCGTCGTGCCGATGACCGCCGACCACGCCCGCCCAGTCCTGGTGATCTACCAGACCGGGATCGACGAGGGGAACGCCACCTTCGAGACCGAAGCCCCGACCTGGCAGGCGTTCGACACGGCCAGGCTGCCCGAGCACCGCTACGTCGCCCTCCACGAGGACGGCCGGGTGCTGGGGTGGGTGGCCGCCTCACGGGTCTCGGACCGGTGCGCGTACGCCGGGGTGGTCGAGCACTCCGTCTACGTCCACCCCGAAGCCCGCGGCCGGGGTGTGGCGGGCCGGCTCCTGGGGGCACTGATCCTCTCGACGGAGGCGGCCGGGATCTGGACGATCCAGTCCGGCGTGTTCCCGGAGAACGCGGCCAGTCTCGCCGTCCATGCGCGGGCCGGCTTCCGGGCCGTCGGCACCCGCGAGCGCATCGGCCGCCACCACGGCACCTGGCGCGACGTCCTGCTGATCGAGCGCCGCAGCCCGGCCGTCGTCTGACCCGGGGTGGATGACCCGCTACCGACGGCCTCCCCGCATGGATCGCACCGCCACACCATCATGGTGTGTTCGTTGAGATCTCCCCGGCGGGCCAGGCCGGCCTGGCCCGCTCAGACGACGAGGACCTGGACGCGCCGGACCGGGCTCACTTGGCGGTGGCCTTGGTGCGGTGGGTGAAGATCAGCGCGACCAGGGCCAGGCCGACGACCCCGCCGATGAGCTGCATGCCGATGAAACCGGGCAGCGAGCTCGGGGCGATGCCGGCGAAGGTGTCGGTGAACGCCCGGCCGATGGAGACGGCGGGGTTGGCGAAGGAGGTGGAGGAGGTGAACCAGTAGGCGGCGCCGATGTAGGAGGCGACCGCGACGGGGGCGAAGCGCAGGTGGTCGGTCTTGGCGAGTCCGAAGATCAGTAGGACGAGGCCGGCGGTGGCGACGACCTCGCCGAGGAGCAGGTGACCGGCCGAGCGGTCGTGGGTGGACCACTTCACCAGCGCCTCGCCGAACATCGCGTCCGCGAGGATCGCGCCGCCGATCGCGCCCACGATCTGCGCGGGGATGTATGCGGCGACTTCGCGGGCTCCCAGCCCCTTGGGGTCCTTGCGGCCGCTCCACCACTCGGCCAGCGTCACGACCGGGTTGAAGTGCGCGCCCGAGACCGGACCGAGGAGCAGGATCAGGACGCCGAGGCCGAAGACGGTGGCCAGGGAGTTGGCCAGCAACTGCAGGCCGACGTCCTGCGTGAGCTCGGTGGCCTGGATTCCGGAGCCCACGACGACCGCGACCAGGGCGGCGGTGCCGACCAGTTCGGCCGCCACCCGGTTCAGCAGCGGGATGGCCGGCGGTTCGGCGGCCAGCGGCTCGGCCTCGGCGATCTCAGGTCTCGCCTCGTCTATGGCGCTCAACGGGTACTCCTCGTGCAGGGCGGAGTGGGGCCGCCGGGATGGGGCTGGGTGGTTCAGCAGGACCGCTTGCGGCCCGCCGCAGCGGCTTCGCGGGCGGCGGCGGCCAGCCCTGCGAACTCCCCGGCGACGGCCTCCAGGGCGTCGGCGCGGAGCTTGTAGTACGTGAAGCGCCCGCAGGGCTCGGTGTCGACCAGCCCGGCCTCGCGCAGGATCTTCAGGTGGTTCGACAGGTTGGTCTGCTTCGCTCCGGTCTCCTCGACCAGGTGCGTCGTGCACAGGGCCTCGCCCGCGAGGAGCGAGACGATCTGCATCCGGAGCGGATCGGCCAGAGCCTTCAACACGTCACTGTCGACTGATGTCACCATGGGCTGATACGTTACCCGCGCCGGGGCCCCGAAGCGAGCCCCCTCGTCCTACAGTGGGCACCGCACAACCGAAGGACACCTCACCATGACCACCGCGCCGATCGCCTCCGTGCTGTTCGTCTGCATCCACAACGCCGGCCGCTCGCAGATGGCCGCGGGTTTCCTGCGCCACCTCGCCGGCGACCGCGTCGAGGTCCGTTCCGCCGGTTCCGTCCCGGGCGACCAGATCAACCCCTCGGCCGTGGCCGCGATGGCCGAGCTGGGCATCGACATCTCCGACCAGAAGCCGAAGATCCTCACCACCGAGGCCGTCCAGGCGTCCGACTACGTGATCACCATGGGCTGCGGCGACGCCTGCCCGTACTTCCCCGGCAAGAAGTACCTCGACTGGAAACTGGACGACCCGGCCGGCCAGGGCGTCGAGGCCGTCCGCCCGATCCGCGACGAGATCAAGGGCCTCATCGAGAACCTGATCGCCGAGATCGACGCCAAGGCCGTCCAGGACGAGGAGAGCTGAGCGTCCTCATCAGCGCGAACGCACCGATCACCGGCGACAGCGACGTCCGCGAGGTCGTCGTCATCGGCTCGGGCCCCGCCGGTTACACCGCCGCCCTCTACACCGCCACGCCCAGCTGAGGCCCCTGCCGTTCGGCAGCTCCATCTTGGCGACCCGCCCGCCGGTGTCCTCCCGCTCCGGTTCGCCGTGGGCGAGGGGCGGTGAGATGAGTGTGCCGCTGCCGGGGACGAGGTCGGACGGCGGGGGCGGCTCACGCGGGGGTTCGGGAAACCGAACCTTCGGTTCGGGGGGCGGCACGATCGATCGGGGCGGGGTCGGGTGCCGAGGATGGCGGTATGGATGGAATGACAGAGACCAGCGGTGCCGTGGCCGCCGCGCGGGCGGACGGGTTGTATCGGGAGTACGGGCGCGGCGGCGCCGTGGTGCGGGCGCTGCGTGGGGTGTCCGTGGCCTTCGGGCCCGGGACGTTCACGGCGGTGATGGGGCCGTCCGGCTCCGGGAAGACCACCTTGCTGCACTGCCTCGCCGGGATGGACCGGCCCACTCGGGGGTCGGTTCGGTGGGGCGACACCGAGGTGTCGCGGCTGCCCGAGCGGCGGTTGGCGGAGTTGCGGCGCAGCCGGGTCGGGTTCGTCTTCCAGGCCTTCAACCTGATGCCGGCGATGACGGTCGTCCAGAACGTCGAGCTGCCCGGACGGCTGGCCGGGCGGCGGCCCGACCGGGGTCGGGTGCTGGAGGCGCTGGCCCGGGTCGGCCTCGCCGGGCGCGAGGGGCACCGGCCCGGGCAGTTGTCCGGCGGTCAGCAGCAGCGGGTGGCGATCGCCCGGGCCCTGGTCTCCGGCCCCAAGGTGCTGTTCGCCGACGAGCCGACCGGCGCCCTGGACCGGGCCACCGGTCACGAGGTGCTCGCCCTGCTGCGGTCCGGGGTGGACCGGGACGGCCGGACCTGCGTCATGGTGACCCACGACCCGGTGGCCGCCGGGTACGCGGACCGGGTGCTGCTGCTCGCCGACGGCCTGGTGGTCGACGAACTCGACCGACCCACCGCCGCCCGGGTCGCCGAACGCCTGAGCCGGCTGGGCGGGTGAGCGCCGTGGAATCCAGGGTCTCCGTGGTCTCCGTGGTCTCTGTGGTCTCGCTCGTGCTCGGGCAGTTGCGACGGCGTCCGGCCGCCTTCGCCGGTCTGGCGGCCGCGCTGCTGCTGGCCATCGCCACCGTCACCCTGTTCGGGTCCCTGTTCGCCGCCGACCTCGCCACCCCCGAGGCCGTCCGGAGGACGGCCGCCGGGCCCGGGGTGATGGTGATCGCCGGTGCGTTCGGCGAGATCGCCGTCCTGGTCGCGTTCTTCGTCGTGGTCAACGCGCTCGGCTTCGCACTCCGACAGCAGCACCGCGAGCTGGCGCTGCTGCGCACCGTCGCGGCGACTCCCCGGCAGACCCGGCGGTTGGTACGCGGCCAGGTCGTGGCGACCACCCTGCTGGTGGCCGTGCCGGGTTGGGCCCTCGGCGCCGTGGCGGCCCGTCGTTTCCTCGCGGCCCTGCAACAGCGCGGGATGGCGGCGCCGGACGCCCGGGTGCCGGGGACACCGGTGCCGATGCTGGTCGCCCTGGGTGCCGCGCTGCTCCTCGGCCTGGCGGCCTCGGCCGTGGCGGCCCGGCGGATCTCCCGCATCGCGCCGGCGGCCGCGCTGACCGCGAGCGCGACCGAGCAGGCCCGGACGGGCGTGCCGCGTCTGCTGGTCGGGGCCGGTGTGCTGGTGGGCGGCGGTCTGCTGCTGCGGCTGTCCGCGACGCGGCCGGCCGACCAGGTGGACCGGGCGGGGCAGGCCGCGCTGCTCGGTTCGCTGGTGCTGCTGGTCGCGGTCGCGCTGACAGGGCCGTTCGCGGCGCGGCTCCTCGCGGGCGTCCTGGGCCTGCCGCTGCGCGCACTGGCGCCCGGGGCGGGGTGGCTGGCCGACGCCAACCTGCGCGGCTACGCGCGGCGGTTGTCGTCCGCGGTGGTGCCGGTCGCGATGCTGGTGGGGCTTTCGGGCACCATGTCGATCATGACTTTCACCGCCGAGCATGCCGCGGCCGCCGCCTCGTCCGCGTCGTCCGCCGTGTCTGCCACCTCCGCCACCTCCGCCACGGATGTCTGGCTCCGGCAGGCCGAACTGGGGATGCTGGTCTGCTTCGCCACGGTGTCCGTCGTCAACACGCTGGTCGCCGTGACCGCCGACCGACGACGCGAGTTCGCCCTGCTGCGGCTGGTGGGCGCGACCCGGCCGCAGCTGCTGCGGATGCTCTCCGCGGAGGCGGTCCTGACCACGGCGGTCGGCGTCCTGCTGGGCGCGGTGGTCGCGGGCGCCGCGTCGGCGGCGTTCAGCACGGCGGTGACCGGCTCGGCGGTGCCGTCCGTCCCGGTGGCCACCTGCGGGTGGATCGTGGCGGGCGCGGCGGCGCTCACCGTGCCGGGCATCCTGGCCACGGGCCGCTGGGCGGTCGGCGGGCCGGCGGCAGAGCTGGTGGGCGGCGGCCGTGACTGACGGCCGTGGCACGGACGTGATCGGGAGGCCCCGAGCCGGGCGGCCGCAAGCCGGGTGGCGGCAGTACATCGCCGTCCGGGGCGGCGACTGGGCGTTCGCCGTCCTCGGGCTGCCGGTCGCACTGCTCGGCGGGCTCTACGCGCTCGCCGTCCTGTACGCGGGGGTCCTGCTGTCGCTGACCGTGATCGGCCTGCCGTTCGTGGTCGCCGCGCTGCTCGGCGCGCGGGCGCTCGGCACGCCGCTCCGAAGGCTGGTCGGCGGGCTGCTCGGCGAGCACGTCGAGACCCCGGCCCGGCCGCCCCGGGCGGCCGGGGCGATCGCCCGGGGCCGGGCGGTGCTGACCGATCCGGTCGCCTGGCGCGTGCTGCTCTACCTCCTGCTGCGCCTGCCGCTGGGGGTCCTCGGATTCGCAGCCGCCGTGCTGCTCCCGCTGGGCAGCGGGTGGCTGATCGGCTTTCCGTTCTGGATCCGTCTGCTGGAACCCGGCTCCCGGCCGGTGGGCTGGCCCGAGCTCGTCTCCGTCCCCCTGGGCCTGGCGCTGCTGGCCGCCGTGCCGGGCGCGGTCCGGGCGCTGAGCGGGGTGAACCGGCGGCTCGCCCGGCTCCTGCTCGGGCCGGTCCGGACGCAGCAGCGCGTGCGGCAGCTGGAGAACGCCCGCGCCGGCCTGATCGCGGCGAACACCGACCGGCTCCGCCGTCTGGAGCGCGACCTGCACGACGGCACCCAGGCGCGGCTGGTCGCCCTCGCCATCACGCTCGCCCTCACCGAGGACGCGCTCACCGAGGACGCCCTCACCGAGGACGCGCTCGCGGACGTCGGCCGGCTGCGCGCCCTGGTCACCCGGGCCCGGGGGCAGACCGACGACACCATCGCCGAACTCCGGCTGCTCACCCGGGGAATCCATCCGGTCGCGCTGGACGGCGGCCTCGGCGAGGCCCTGCCGGGACTCACCGCGACCTCCCCCGTCCCGGTCGACATCCACCTGGACCTGCGGCAGCGCCCGGAGCCGGTCATCGAGCAGGCGGTGTACTACTGCGTCGCCGAACTGCTCACCAACATCGCCAAGCACAGCGGCGCCCGTTCGGCCGAGCTCTCGGTGCGCGCGGCCGACGGCCGGGTCCGGCTGCGGGTGCGCGACGACGGCCGGGGCGGCGCGGCACCCGGTGGCGGGAGCGGCCTCAGCGGCCTGGCCGAGCGGCTCGCGGCCGTGGACGGGGTGCTGCGGGTCGACAGCCCGCCCGGCGGGCCCACCACGGTCACGGCCGACCTCCCGACGGCCCTCTGACCCTGACCCGTACGCCCCCGCGCTCTCACCTGCCCTGCTCCGCGAGGTAGGTGAGGACGGCCTTCACCCGCCGGTTGTCCGTGTCCGTCGCCGGGAGGTCGAACTTGGTGAAGACGGCGGCGACGTGCTTCTCCACCGCCCGCTCCGACACCACCAGCGAGGCGGCGATCGAGCGGTTGGAGTGGCCCTGCGCCATCAGCTCCAGCACCGTGTGCTCGCGCGGTGTCAGGGTGTCCACCCGGCTGCGCCGTCCGCCGCGCATCAGCCGGGTGACCACCTCGGGGTCGAGCGCCGTGCCTCCGTCGGCGACGCGGTGCAGCGCGTCCATGAACTCCGAGGTCCGGGCGACGCGTTCCTTCAGCAGGTAACCCGTTCCCGCCGCACCGCCCGCCAGCAGCCGGGACGCCCAGGCCGTCTCGACGTGCTGGGAGAACACCAGGATGCCCGTCCCGGGCTCGGTCGCCCGGATCTCGACGGCCGCCCGGATCCCCTCGTCGGTGTGGGTGGGCGGCATCCGGATGTCCACCACGGCCACGTCGGGCCGGTGTTCGGCCACCGCGGCGAGCAACTCGGGAGCCGTGCCGGCGGTGGCCACCACCTCGCACCCGCGCGCGCCGAGCAGCTCGACCATGCCGTCCCGGAGGATGACGGAGTCCTCGGCCAGTACCACGCGCAACCGCTTGTCGATCATGACGCCATTATCGGCCCCGGCCGATCCGGCGCGGACGGCGCACGTTCGGCGCAAGCCGCAGGCCTCCGGAGAGACGGGTGGTGCCTGCCGGGCCGGAGGGCTTCGGGATACTTCCGGAATGACAAACGAACTAACGGTCCAGGCGGGGAAGACGCCGGCCGGCGGCCGGGAACGCCGGGCGCTGCGGCAGGACGTCTCCGGGCCGGCGCTGCTGGCGGGGCTGGTGTGCGTCGCGGTGTCGTTCTCGGGACCGCTGGTGGTGGTGCTCGCGGCGGCCGCCGCCGGGCGGCTGGACACCGCGCAGACGGCCTCCTGGATCTGGGCGGTGGCCATCGGCAGCGGGGTGAGCGGCTTCGCGCTGAGCTGGTGGACGCGGACGCCGGTGGTCACCGCCTGGTCGACGCCGGGAGCCGCGCTGCTGGTGACCAGCCTGGGCGACTACCCGTACCGGGAGGCGGTCGGGGCGTTCCTGGTGAGCGCGGTGACGGTGACGCTGTTCGGGGTGACCGGGTGGTTCGGCAAGCTGATCGCGGCGGTGCCGGTGGGGATCGTGAACGCGATGCTGGCGGGCATCCTGTTCTCGTTCGGTGCCGGGATCTTCGGCGCCGTGCACAGCGCTCCGACCCTGGTGGTGGGCGCGTTCGCGGCGTTCCTGACGGCCAAGCGGTTCGTGCCCCGGTACGCCGTCCCGGTGGCGCTGCTGGCCGGCGGGGTACTGGCGGCGCTCACCGTCGGACTGCCGCTGCACCTGGGCTCGGGCGGGCCGACCGTGCCCGTGCTGACGGTGCCGGCGTTCTCCTGGTCGGCGCTGGTGGGTCTGGCGCTGCCGCTGACGATCGTCGCGCTGGCCTCGCAGAACGCGCCGGGCCTGGGCGTGATGCGGGCCTTCGGCTACCGGGCGGACGACCGGCTGCTGATCGGCTCGACGGGCGCGATATCGGTGCTGATGGCACCGTTCGGCTCCCCGGGCGTCAACCTGGCGGCGATCACGGCGGCGATCTGCTCGGGCCCGGAGGCCCACCCGGACCCGCGCCGCCGGTATGTGGCGGGGATGTCCTCGGGCGCGCTGTACGTGCTGGTGGGCAGCTTCGGCGGGGTGCTGGTGAGCCTGTTCACCGGGCTGCCGAAGGAGCTGATCGCGGTGATCGCCGGGGTCGCGCTGCTGGCCTCACTGCAGGGCAGCCTCGCGGCGGCGGTCGCCGAGGAGCGCGGCCGGGACGCGGCGATGGTGACCTTCCTGGCAAGCGCGTCGGGGATGAGCCTGTTCGGCATCGGCTCGGCCTTCTGGGGCCTGCTGTTCGGCCTCGGCACCCACCTGATCCTGGACGCCCGGCGCGGCGGGGAGCGCTGAACCCGTCCACGTGACGACGCGGGGCTTCGCCGCCCCGGCCGCCGGCGGCACGTCAGCCGGACGGGCGGGCCCCGGGCGGACGGGCCCCGGGTGGGCGGCGGTCCAGGGCGCGCAGGTAGAGGCGTTGCGGCCGCAGGACGGTGGTCAGGCGCATCGGGCGGTCGTCGGAGCGGCGGCCGGGCAGGGGAACGGGGTGCCAGCGGGACAGCAGGGTGGCCAGGGCGATGACGGCCTCGGTCCGGGCGAAGTCGGCGCCCAGGCACTGGCGCGGGCCGTTGGCGAAGCCCGCGAACCCCCAGCGCGGCAGGGCGGCGGCCCGTTCGGGCAGCCAGCGGTCCGGGTCGAAACGGGTCGGGTCGGCGAAGATCCGCGGATTGTGGTGGGCGACGTACGGGCTGAGCAGCACCTGGGAGCCGCGCGGCAGGGGGCGTCCACCGAGCTCGGTGGCCCGGGTGCAGGTGCGCAGCAGCACCCAGCCCGGCGGGTACAGCCGCAGCGCCTCGGTCAGGACGCGGTCGGTGTACGGCAGCCGGGGCAGGTCGGCCCACTCGGCGGGCCGGCCGTCGGGCAGCGCCGCGTCGACCTCCGCCTGCACGGCGGCCAGCGCCTCGGGGTGGGACATCAACAGCCGCAGGGTCCAGGAGAGTTGGGAGGCGGTGGTCTCGGTGCCGGCCAGCAGCATGGCGACCACCTGGTCGTGCAGTTCGGCGTCGGACATGGCCGAGCCGTCCTCGTCGCGGGCGGCGATCAGACCCGCCAGCAGGTCCGTCCCGCCGGCGCCGTGGGCCCGGTGGTCGCGCACCAGGTCGGCGACGGTGCGCCGCAGGGTGCGTACGGACGCGCGGTAGCCGGGGCCGGCGGGCAGCCGCATCGCCCGCCACAGCGCGCCGGCGAACGCCGTCTCGAAGGCGTGCTGCAGGCGGCCGGCCAGTTCGTCCGGCACCTGGGTGCCGAGCAGGGTGCGGGTCACCACCCGCAGGGTGAAGCGGTAGCAGGACGGGAAGACGTCCACCACCTCGCCGTGCCGCCACGAGTCGGCGAGCCGGGCCGCCTCCCGGGTCATCACGGCGGAGTGCGTGGCGATCCGATCGGGCCGGAACTCCGGTTGCAGCATGCGGCGTTGACGTCGGTGGTCGGCGTGGGCGCAGGTCGCCACCCCGTTGCCGAGGATCTCCCGGAACCGCCGGTAGATCGGTCCGCCCTTGTCGAAGGTGCGGTCGTCGGCGTACACCTGCCGCAGCAGGTCCGGATGGCAGGGCACCACCAGCCGGTTCGGCCCCAGCCGCAGGTCCACCAGGTCGCCGTGCCGGTGCAGGCGGCCCAGCAGCGCGGCGGGATCGCGGACCAGCGCGGGCAGGTGCCCGAGCACCGGCACCGCGCCGGGCAGGCTCGCGTGGACGTAGGCCGTGGGCGCGGCATCCCTCGCGGACGAGGACACAGCAGCAGGGTAGACACGACCGGCGGGCGGCGACAGTACGCACTGCCGCCGCACCCGCGCGCGCCGTGCCGCGTGCGCCGTGCCCCGTGCGCCGTCCCGCGCCGCGGCGGGGGTGGGGTCAGGACACCGCCGCCGAGGCGGCTGCGGCCGTGGCCGCGGTGGTCGCGGCGATGATCGCGGCCTGGGTGGCGGTGATGGCCGCGCGGACGGTCTCCGCGGCCCACTGGCCCTCGGCGATGGCGGCCATCCGCGGCTCGACCTCCGTGCGCGGCCGGCCGGGGAAGGCCAGGTCGTACAGCCGCGCACCGTGCAGGAGGCCGATCAGGCCGGCCGTCCGCGCGTCCGGCTCGGCGTCCTCCAGCACGACGGCGGTCAGCCGCTCGCGCAGTTCGCGCTCGACCGTGCCGTCCGCCTCCGGGTAACGGCGGACCGGGAAGAGCCCGAGCACCCGGTGCCGCTCCTCCGTGACGATGCCGCGTGCGCGCAGGCTCTCCAGGGTCGCCTCGACGCACTTCAGCTGGTCCTTCCGCAGCCAGGCCGTGACCGTCGCGGCTTTGGTGCTCCCGGCCCAGGCCGCGACCTTCTCCAGGCTGCCGTCGAGCAGCGCGTCGCCGGTCGACGAGGTGTCGATCACCTCCACCCGACCGTCGTCCACGCGGACGCGCTCGGCGGTCGCCAGCTCCAGCAGCAGACCGCCGGCGATGATCCAGCCGACCGCCCAGTTTCCCTTGGCCTGGCCGCTCTCGTCGTCCAGCGAGAGGAGCATGATCTCCTCGGCCAACGTGACATGCATGGTCCACCCCTTGTGATCGGCGTACGAACGCCCGAGCAGGTGGACGGGGAACCTTCCCCGAGACCGATCGGACGATCGAATGATGATAGATCATTTCGGACGGGCTGGACGGGCCGGACGGTGCGAGGTGGTCAGACCTCGGCGGCGAGCTGGGCGGCGAGCAGTTCCTCCAGCCCCGCGATGCGGTAGCCGCGCTCGCGCAGGCCGGTGATCACCGCGGGCAGGGCGGCGACGGTCCGCGAGCGGTCGCCGCCGCCGTCGTGCAACAGCACCACCGAGCCCGGGCGCACCCGGCTCAGCACCCGTTCGGCGATGACCTCGGCACCGGGGCGCTCCCAGTCCCTCGCCTCGACGTCCCAGAGGACCGTGGTCAGACCGAGGTCGGCCACAGCGTCGAGGAGTTCGGGGCTGCGGCCGCCGTACGGGGGGCGCAGCCAGCGCGGCGGGCGGGTGCCGCCGCAGGCGTGGGCGAGGGTGTCGGCGGTGAAGCCGAGTTGGTCGCCCAGCCCGATCGGGCCGAGGTCGGGCAGGTGGGCGTGGGACCAGCTGTGGTTGCCCAGGGCGTGGCCCTCCGCCACGATCCGGCGCACCACGGCGGGGTGGGCCAGGGCGTGCAGGCCGATGCAGAAGAACGTGGCAGGGGCGTCGAAGCGGGCGAGCACGTCCAGCACCTGCGGGGTGTACCGCGGGTGCGGACCGTCGTCGAAGGTCAGCGCCACCAGCGGCGCGGCGCCGACTCCGCCGTTCACCAGGAGTCCTCGACGCGCGAGCCGGCGTTCGACGGGGCCGCTGTCGGCCTCCGCCACGGCGACCTCGTCCTCGCGGCCACTCATCGTCCAGCCTCCGGACGGCAGGGCCGTCAGGCTGTCGCGGCGAGCGTGGCCGAGTTCGGCGAGCGCCTCCGCCGTGACCCGACCGTCCGTCAGACTCCGTGGGTCGGCCCGGAGTACGGGTACGCCGACGGCCGCGAGCGGGGCCTCCATGATGCCGTTGGCGCTGTCGAGCACCACCGCGAACCCGTCCGTCGCCTGCCGCGCCAGCGCGACCAACCGGGCCACCGGCCGTTCCAGACCGCAGCGCTCGTACGTCTCGACCGTCCCCGGCGACCCACCGTCCGCACCCGGCACGGCGATCCGGTAACCCTCCCGCGTCAGGCCCACACCCGCGAACCGCACTGTGCCGCGCCCCCCTTGGACCGATCGCCGGACCCATCACCGGACCGCCCACACCCACCCGCGGGCGGGCAGCCCAGATCTTACGGACGACGGGCCTCCACGACGACAGTTACGACGGACTTCCGGTCACGGGCGCCGCAGTCCGCAGGTGGGAGGAGGGTTATGGTCTGGGTCATTCACTCCCCCTCATACTCCAGCCGCAGCTCGCGATCCGCACCGTTCGCCGACTGGGCCGACCAGTTGACTGCCGCGACGACATCGCGTGCGATGTCGGTGACGGAGCGGCCGTCGGTGGATACCCGTACGACCCATGGAGGTGCGGTGGCCTGGAGGTGTCGGGCCATGGCGGTGCTCCGGGTGACGTGGGCGTCGAGTTGGCTGCCGATCTCGCGGCGGCCGAGGCGCTGCCGGGCGGTTGCGTCGTCGGCGGTCAGGAGGACCGCGGTGATGCGGGGCGTGCCACCCATGGCGCGGGCGATCAGGTCGGGCTCCAGCACGGAGACGGTGTTGGTGTAGATCAGCCTGCGGTATCCCAGCGCCGCGTAGTTGTGCCAGAGCGCGGCGAGGTTCGCCTCGGTCATCTTCGCGCGGGCGGGGTCGTCGGCCGGGGCGGGGAATGCCTGGTCCAGGTTGTCGCCCTCGATCAGGCAGTGGGCGATGCGCAGGTCTTGCAGTTGCGCGGAGATCTCCCAGCCGATGGTGCTCTTGCCGACTCCGGAGCGGCCCCCGATGAGCAGTGCTTCGAATGGTGCGGCCTGCACAGGTGGTCTCCTTGCGCTCGCAGGGGTCCGGCCAAGATACCTGGCTCGCCCGTTCGACCGACGTCAGTTCGCCGTATCACCGGACCTTCTCCGCGGCGCCGGTCTCTGCGGCGCGTTCGATGGCTGCGAGGACCCGGTGATGGGCCGCCGCGGTGTGGAAGTCGGGTTGGGGGCGGCGCCCTTCGGTGATCCCTCGGGCGATCTCCTGGTAGACGGCCGCGACGTTGGCGACAGGTCCACCGGCGGGGTCGAAGGGGACGGTCCGGTAGTGGTCGGGCACCTTCGCCTGCTCGCCGTTGACCCGGATGTCCCAGTCGGTCCAGTGCATGTAGGTGCCCGACCGGGGGGACGTCACCGTCACAACGCCCTCGGATCCAACGAGCTTGACGAAGAATCCGTCCGGACTCCCGGCGCCCCCGTGGACGGCGACGGACGCGGTGGCGCCGTTCTCCAGGATGCCGTGGAGCAGCACCTGTGCGGGCACCCCGTTGGGCACCGTCCGGCCGGTTCCGGTGACTTCGACGTGGTCGTGCGGGCGGGGCAGCCTCGCGGAGACCTCGACCAGCCTGCCCGCCATCCGGTCCAGGGTGGCCAGGAAGTGGCCGGCCATGATGGTCAGGAGCGAGGTACCCGCGGCCGGGTCGGTGGACCAGGCCAGCTCCGGCGGGATGCGGTCGCCACCCAGCGGGTCGCCCGCGGCGACCAGGACGGCCGATTCGAGCCGGCCGATCGTGCCGGCGGCGATCAGGTCGGCCACGTACCGGGCATCCGGGGACCGGTATCCCTGCAGGTTCACGGCGTGGACGACACCGGCGGCGCCGGCCGCCCGGGCGAGGTCGTCCGCTTCGGCGGCGTCCACGCCGAGCGGCCACTCGGACAGCACGTGCTTGCCCGCCGCCAGCGCGGCCCTGATCACCTTCGCGTGCTCGGACGCCTTGACCGACACCACGACCAGGTCCACGTCGGGGTGGGCGGCGAGGGCTCCGGCATCGGTGAAGGCGAGTGGTACGCCGTGGGCAGCCGCCGCCTTGTCGGCGCTGGCCCGGTTGGTCGTCGCGACCGCGGTCACCTCGAACCCGGCGAGTCCGGCGACCGCGGGCAGGTGCGACGCACCGGCCCAGCCGCTGGCTCCGACAATCCCGACCTTGATCATGCGCCCTCCCCAGTTCAGTACCGATCGGTACGAAACTAGGGGAACGAGAGCCGGGATTCAAGGGGGTAACGTACCGATAGGTAAAAAACTTGAGGAGGTACGAGATGCCAGGCGGTCGCCCGCGCGCCTTCGACGCGGAGGCTGCGCTCGACCGGGCGCTGGAGGTCTTCTGGCGGCAGGGCTACGAGGGGACGTCCCTGTCGGACCTGACCACGGCCATGGACATCAACAGGCCCAGTCTGTACGCGGCTTTCGGCAACAAGGAGCAGCTGTTCCGCGCAGCGCTCGACCGCTACTTCAGCAGCCCCGGAGCCTTCGCCACCGAGGCCCTGGAGGCGCCCACCGCGCGGGGCGTCGTCGAGCAACTGGTCCTCGGGGCCGTCGAACTGACCACCGGGCCGCACACGCCCCACGGGTGCCTGAGCGTCAACAGTGTCCATGCCTGCGGTCCGGACTCCGAACCGATCCGCCAGGAGGTGGTCGCACGGCGGATGGCCGGCGAAGCCGCACTTCGCCGGCGCTTCGAGGAGGCGACCGACCTGTCGGCAGACACCGATCCGCAGGTCCTCGCCCGGCTGGTGTACACCGTCACCGACGGCATCGCCGTCCAGGCGGCGAGCGGCTGTACCCGCGACCAGCTGTACCAGGTGGCCAACCTGGCGTTGCGCACGCTGTTTCAGCTGCCGAGCTGACGGGGCTCCGCTGCCTGGAACATCGGTCAGCGGAAATCGGTGAGAACGATCTGGCTGATGCCTGTCCCCGCTCGGCCCCAGGCTATTCCGGCCAGCCCGCTGCCGTGGCGGCGCGCTCCTGCCACTGCCTCACACCCGGGCCGTTCGAGTCCCAGCGGCGGCAGAACTGCTCCAGGGCGGCGCACCTGGCCAGTATGGCGGCCCGGCGAACCGGCCACCCGGGCACCGGCCCGCCGTAGGCGTGGAAGAAGTGGTCGAGCTCCCGGCGGTGCTCGGCGTGGTGCGTCCGCACGATCCACTCGCACCAGGCCAGGTCCTCGACCGCGTCGCCGAGGTGGGCGAACTCCCAGTCGACCACGGCACCGCACCACGTCACCTGGGAGCGCGTCCGTACTGGCTGCTCACGCCGCGGTGAATCGTTCGGCGGCATCCCAGAGTTCGCCTTCGCGCCGTGGGTCGTAGGACTCCTCGGAGGAGCGGGCCACGCGGGTGCGGCCGACGTAGGAGCCGGTCGGCGCCCGGGTCGTGCCGAGGACGACGTCGGCGAGGCGGCGGCCCGCGGTGTTGCGGCCGGTGGCGAAGGGGGTGAGGGTCAGCACCGGCAGGATGCGGCGCATCGCGAACCGGGAGACGGGGTCGGCGTTGCGGGCGAGGGCGGTGCCGGGGACGAAGCCCGGGTTGTAGGCGACGGCGTCGATCCCGGCCGGGAGGCGGCGCGCGTACTCGTGCACGAGGTAGATCGCGGCCAGCTTGCTCGTCGAGTACGCCGTGCGCCCGGCGGCCACGGTGTCCGGCTCGGGGAAGGCGCCGGTACGGGCGAGGACGTCCGGGGACTTCCAGGCCGGGCCGGGCACCATGCCCAGGTTGTGCCTGAAGTCGCCGAAGTGGGTGTCGCTGGCGGTGATCACGATCCGGGCGGGAGCGGCGAAGCGGTCCTGGAGCAGGCGGACGAACACGTGGTTGGCGAGCACGTTGACCGTGAAGGTGGACTCGAACCCGTCGGGTGTCCCGGTGAGCGCGTTCGCGTACTGGATGCCCGCGTTGCCCACGAAGCCGCGCAGCGGCGGGAGGTCACCGCGATCGAGCCGGTCACGGATCTCGGTAGCGGCGGAGCGGACGCTGTCCAGCGAGCCGAGGTCCGCCGCGATGTGCGAGACCGTGTGCCCGCTGGTGGCGAGTTCCGCGGCGAGTTGTGCGCCGGAGGATCCGCGGGCGACGACGAGGAGGTGCACGCCCGGCGACCGGCGCAGGATGTGCGTGGCGGCGGCACGGCCGATCCCGCGGCTCGCGCCCGTCATCACGATGGTGTGCTGCACGAGAGGCTCCTTCACTGCTTCGCCGATGTCGCGTCCGGCTCGGGCACACGTCCGCATCCCCGTCCACGTCCACGTCCGCGTCCAGGTTCGCCGCTCGCGTCACCGCCAGCCAGTGCCGTCCCCGTCACTAGGACCGGCAGTACCCAGGCTGCTGCGGCGCCGCGCGGCGAGAATGACCCCATGGCTTCCCCACGCTCCGCCTTCGGCGCCCTCGTGCGCGCCTGGCGCGACCGGCTCGCTCCGGCCGACGCCGGCTTCACCGTGACGGACGGCCGTCGTGCCCCGGGACTGCGCCGCGAGGAGCTCGCCCAACTGGCCGGGCTCTCCGTCGACTACGTCCTGCGCCTGGAGCAGGGACGCGCGAGGAACCCCTCGGCCCAGGTCGTCGGCGCCCTCGCACGGGCCCTTCAGCTCTCCCGTGCCGAGCGCGACCAGCTGTACCGGAGCGCCGGGCTCCTGGCGCCGCAGGACGGGACGGTCAACACCCATGTGCCCGCGGGCATCCAACGGCTCGCCGCACGTCTGGGCGACGTCCCGATCGGCGTGTTCAGCGCGGACTGGACCCTGGTGTGGTGGAACACCATGTGGAGCGCCGTGTTCGGCGACGCCGCCGCCGTCCCGCCCGCCGAACGGAACCTCGCCCGTGCGCTCTTCGGCCACGGCCTCGCGCACGCCGCGATGCTGCCCGTCCGATCCGAGCGCGGACCGGACGCCTTCGAGGCGTCGATCGTCGCCGACCTCAAGGACGCGGTGTCCCGCTATCCCGGGGATGTCCAGCTCGATCGGCTCGTGCGGGAACTGCGAGACGGGTCCGACGCCTTCGCCCACTACTGGGCCACGCAGACGACCGCCGCCCAACACACCACCGACCGCAAGACGATCCGGCATCCGGTGATCGGCGACCTCCGGCTCGACTGCGACGTCCTCGTCGTCCCCGGTGCCGACCTGCGCATGGTCACCTATACGGCGGCGACCGGAAGCAGCGACGCGGGGAAGCTGGACCTCCTTCGCGTCACCGGTGCCCGTACCGCGATCGCGCTCCCCTGACCGGCGGCCGCCGGGGCGGGGACCGGCCTGTTTTCGACGGTGTTCCCGGCACCCGGGTGATGGAGACTCGAACAGTCCTCATCGCCGTGGTGGTCGACCGGAGCCGTAGCGCCACTCCGGTCAACTGCCCAGCTCCACACAGGGAGTGATCACATGATACGTCCGTTACGCGCCCTCGGCCTGGCCGTCCTCCTCACGGTCATGTCCCTCGCGGCGGCTCCGTCCGCAGGCGCCGCCCCCACTCAGGCCACCGCTCAGGCCACCGCCGCGCGCACGCAGGCGTTCACGCCCATCGGGGGCGGCACGGGGATCATCTTCCGGCTGAAGCCGACGCCCGAGGCCCCCACGAGCTGGTACGTCTGCACCCTCACCGCGGTCGGCCGCGACGCGGCGGGCAACCTGGTGGGCCTGACCAACGCTCACTGCCTCATCGACGCGCAGGGCACCAAGCTGGTCGGCGAGCAGATCTACCGGGACACCTCGCCGGCGGGGACGGCCCTCTCCCCGGCCGACGTCAACGCCAGCCGCCCCGATCTGGAGACGGGGGCCATCGGCACGGTGACGTACGTCAGTACGCCCAACAACCTGCTCAGCACCGGCCCCAAGGGCCTGGACTACGCGGTGATCAAGCTGGACGAGAGCCGGGTCGCCCCCACCGACACCGTGGGCTCGGTGACCATCACGTCGATCGGGGCGCCGCCCGCCAACGGGACCCGGATGTGCAAGCAGGGCCACCGGACCGGCCTCACCTGCGGTATCAAGCTGGGCACCAACGGGATCTGGTTCACCCACCTCGTCTTCACCAACACCGGCGACTCCGGCTCCCCCGTCGTGGACGGCCAGACGCTGGTCGGCAACGCGTTCGGCGCCCAGCACAGTTCGCCGATCCTGAGCATCATCGACGAGATGAACGCCACCGGCGGAGTCGGCGCCGGCTTCCACCTCGCGACCTGAACCACTCCGGAGTCCACCGGCCGGCCCACGACTTCGCGCCGGGGCCGGCCAGCCGGCGTATCACCTCGATGGTCAGCGGTGCGCGCGCCGATCGTCGGCGCCGGCGTCGCCCAGCGCCATCCGGAGGAATGCGGCAATGGCCTCGTCGAGGGGATGGGGTTCCGGATTTCCTGACGAGCCGAGTCGGTTCCACCTCTGCAGGTTCACCGCGACGGACAGCTGCCGTGTGCCGTCGGCGCTGGTCATGGAGAGTGCCCCGCTGCCCCAGGCACTACCGTCGTGGCCCCAGAAGGTTCCGCGGCCGGGGACCTGGGTCCGGTGAAGGCCGAGACCGTAGTCGATGACCTTCCCTTCGAAGGAGATGACAGGCACGGTGGACTGCATCTCCGCCAGCGACGACGGGGCGACGATCTCGCCGGCGAGCAGCAGGCCGAAGAAGCGGTTGAGGTCCGCGACGGTCGATATCAGCGACGCCGCCGGGCCCACCCACGACATGTCGTAGACGCTGAAGTCGCGTGGCGGGTCGATCATGCCGAACCACGCCTCGTAGTGCAGTGCGTGCGGCCCGTCGATTTCCGGCCCCGAGGGCAGGGTGGTGTCCCGCAGCCCGGCGAGCTCGATGACGTTCGCGGTGATGCACTGCTCCGCGGTGAGACCGGTGACCTCCTCCAGGAGTTGGCACAGCAGCAGGTAGTTGGTGTTGGAGTACACCCCCGGAGTGTCGCCGGGGAGGCTGTGGGCGGGTGCCGCGGTTCCCATCCCGATCAGCTCGGTCGGGTGGAATCGCGTCATCCGGTTGTCGATGATGCTCCCGGGCGTCGTCTCCGCCAGGGAGGGAAACGCCTTGAGGGACGGGTAGGCGTAGGGAAGGTAGTCGGGCAGGCCGCTGGTGTGGTTGATCAGCATCCGGACGGTGATCGCGTCACCGCGCCGCCCGGGCACCAGCTCGGGGAGGTAGTGGCCGACGGGCGTGTCAAGTCCGATCAGGCCGCGCTCGACCTGCTGCAGCACTGCGGCGGCGGTGAAGGTCTTGCTGATGCTGCCGACGCGATGCCTCATGTCGGTGGAGACGGGACGGCCGGTGGCGAGATCGGCGACCCCGGCAGCGCCGCGCCAGACCTGCGCACCGTCGCGGACCTCGGCGAACACTCCCGGCATTCCCGCGCGGTGGACGTCCGCCAAGGCGGCGTGCAGCCTCGCGTGATCGAGCGGATTCTTCACTGCGTAGAACCTTTCATCATCAAGGCGTGAGGTAATCGGTCAGCGGGTGGGGATGCTGATCCCGAGCATGCGGGCTCCGGTTTCGGTGCGCGGGCGGTGCGCGCTCCCGGGGGCGAACACCGCGTAGCTGCCCGGTCCGAGGCGGTGCCCGCAGTCGATGAACGCTCCGGAGATCACGTAGTAGCGTTCCTCGCCCTCGTGTACGTCCTCCTCGGGCCACTGCGCCCCTGGGGCGAAGTCGTACATCCATCCTCGCGCCCAAGGCGTGGCGGGCAGTCGCCGCCGGGTTATTCCGGGTGCGACCTCCACCGGTTCGACCTCATGTGCGTTCAGAACCTGGATCTGCGGGGGTTCGTGGCTCATGTGTCCCACTGTCGCCCGGTGGATCACCGAATCCCAGTATCCGGATTGACGGGTGAGGGTACTTTTCTGCCATGACTTCTCATCGCGTGGTCGCCTTGGCGATTCCGCCGCAGTCCACCTTCGAGCTGGCATGTGCCGCCGAGGTCTTCGGCCTGTCCCGCCAAGGGTTGCCTTCCCGCTACGAGTTCGGTGTGTGCGCCGAACGACCGGGCCGCGTTGCGACCCTGGCGGGCTACGACATGATGGTCAGTCATGGTCTCGACACGCTGCAGGCCGCGGACACCGTGGTGATCCCCGGCTTGCAGTGCCACCAGGAAGCGGCCCCGCCCGCCGTGCTCGACGCGGTCCGGCGGGCCCATCGCCGAGGGGCCCGCATCGTCGCGATCTGCTCCGGCGCCTTCCTGGTCGCACAGGCGGGGCTGCTGGACGGCCGGCGGGCGACCACCCACTGGCGGATGGCCGCCGAGTTCGCCGCCCGCTTCCCGAAGGTCGAGGTCGAGGCCGACACGCTCTACATCGACCTGGGCGATGTGGCCACCAGCGCCGGGACCGCCGCGGGCATCGACCTGTGCCTGCACGTGGTCCGCGCCGACCACGGCGCGGCCCACGCCGCGCACATCGCCCGGCACATGGTCATGCCTCCGCACCGGGAGGGCGGGCAGTTGCAGTACGCCGCGTCCGCCCGCCCCGACGCACCCCCGGACTCCCTGGCCGCCGTCCTGGAGTGGGCTGTCGAACACCTCCACGAGCCGCTCACCGTCGACGACCTCGCCGCCCGGGTCGCGGTCTCGCCACGAACCCTCGCTCGCAGGTTCACCCAGCAACTCGGCACCTCGCCCGGTCGATGGCTCCTCCAGCAACGCGTCATGGCGGCCCGGACCCTCCTGGAGGACACCGACCTGGCCGTGGAGGCGATCGCCGCCAAGGTCGGGCTCTCCACGGCCACGAACCTCCGAAGGCGTTTCCACTCGACGGTGCACACCACCCCCGCCGCCTACCGCCGCGCCTTCGGCCGCCGACCCCGAACGCCCGCCGGGTGATCCGAGAGGAGGCCCGGGTGAACCCGAATCGGACCACCGTCGGGCGGCGTTGGCTCCTGTCGTCCTCAGGACGGTGGCGCCAGGTCAGCAGGCCTCGGCGGAGGCCGGTCAGAAGAGGCGGTGTCCCTGGACCCAGACGGTCCCGCGGCCGTCCGGACGGACGTAGCGGAGCTTCTTGACGCCCTGGTACTTGCGGCCGACCGCGGCGAAGGTGAAGCCGAGGACGAAGCCCACCGCGGCCAGCAGCAGGAGCACGCCGATGACGGACGTCGCGCTGTCGTCGTTCTCGTCGACGGTCTGGCCGCCCAGGTGGACCAGCATCGGGACCGTCACCAGCAGGGACAGCAGGAGCAGCCAGCCGACGGCCGTGTAGACGCGCTTCTTCAACCGGGCCTTGGCCAGGCTCTCGACCGTGATGCTCATGGTGCGCCGGCAGCGGTGGCAGGTGAAGGGCACGGCCTCGTCGCCCGCCCGGGGCCGCAGCGGGCCTCCGGGTATTCCGGAGCCGATGCTCCACCGGACGGTGGTCGAGCCCAGGTTGGCCTGGACGCTCACCCGGCATCCGATGGTCGCCTCGTACCGCTCGTCCAAGGTCAACTGCCCCACCCCGCCACCCTGTCGCCCACCGGCGCCCGCGCCTGCCGCGGGGCGGCCAGGGTACCGCTCCCCGGGCCGCCCCGGAAGCAGCTCGCGCAGGATTCAACCGCCGTGACTTCCAGCTGAGTTGGATCTTCGGAGCAGGCCCGTCAGCCGCGGGTGAACGTTCCGAGGCCGTCGTGGTTGAGCTGCTCGACGACCACGGTCGAGGCCTGGCCGTCGGAGCCCACGGTGAAGGTCACGCCGGACAGTCCGGCCGCGTTCTCGCCCCTGGTCCGGAAGCTGAACACATCGCCGTCGTAGTGCTGGAGCGGGAACTTCAGGTTCTCCGGCCCCAGGGTCATCACCAGCCCACCGCCCTCGGCGCTCACGGCCATCGGCCCGAAGTAGCCGTTCCCGTACGTCCCGACGTAGGCCGTGTCCGGCTCGGCCGCGGCGGCGCCGGCCGGGGGCTTGCTGTAGTCGGTCGGCGAGGCGGGGCTCTGCGCGGCGGCGGGGACCACCTTGGTCATGAAGCCCAGCCAGTCGACGGTCTCGTGGCCGTACTGGGCGAGGTCGAAGAACTCCTCGGCCACCGCCTCCGGGACGCCGGACGGCTGGCCGTTGGTGAGGACGACGATCCCGAGCTGCTCGGACGGCAGCAGGGTCACCACGGTCGCCGCGCCCAGGGAGAAGGCGCCGGAGTGGTTGAGCCGCAGCCGGCCCTCGGGGTCGTAGCTGACGTTCCAGCCGAGGCCGTAGAAGCCCGTCCGGCCCGCGGGCTCCGTCGTCGGGCTGGAGACGCTCTGCGGCAGCCGGGTCTCGTTCAGGGCCGCCGGGTCGACGATCCGGCGGCCCTCGAAGGTGCCGTCGCCGAGTTGCAGCCGCATCCACCGGCCGAGGTCCTGCACGGTGGAGCTCACCCCGCCGGCCGGGGCCTGCGGGTCGGGGTTCTCGGTGGCGCTGACCTGCCAGCCGGAGTCGGTCCGCACGTGCGGCGTCGCCTTGTTCGCCGCGCTGTCGTAGGCGGAGCGCAGGGAGCTCGTGGAGTTCATCCCCAGCGGCTTGTAGAGCAAGTCCGCCGCGAGGTCCTCCCAGGCCACCCCCTTGGCCTTGGCCACGGCCACGGCGGCTTCGGTCAGGCCGTAGTTGGTGTACGCGTAGCTGGCCCGGAAGGGCGCGAGCTGATGGTCCCGCAGGTGCTGGAGGATGTAGTCGCGCTGGTAGCCGAGGTCCTCCAGCAGGTCGCCCGCGTGGTCCGGCAGGCCGCTGCGGTGGGCGAACAGGTCGGCGATCGTCACATGGCTGCCGACCCAGGGATCGGCGAGCGTGAAGCCCGGGTCGTGGCTGGTGACCGGGTCGTCCCACTTCACCGTCTGCTGGCCGACCACGCCGGCGACCACGGTCGAGGAGATCGGCTTGGAGACCGAGGCGAGCTGGAACACCGTGTCCGGGTCCACCGCCTCCGGCTTGCCGAGCTGACGGACGCCGAGGCCCTTGGCGTGGATCACCTTGTCCTTGTACACGACGGCGAGGGCCAGCCCGGGGACGCCCGACTTGGCCAGGGCGTTCTGCGCGTAGGCGTCGATCCGGCCCACGGCGGCGTTCACCTGGTCCTCGGTCAGCTGGGGCGGCGGCTGCCGGGGCGGGGCGGTGGCCGGGGCGGAGGCGGGGGTGGACGGGGGACTGGTGGGGGCGGGCTCCGGCTCGCTGTGGGCCGATGAGGTGCACCCGGTGAGCAGCGGGCCGCCCAGCAGTAGAGCAGCCAGCAGCGCCGTGGCGATGCGCGGCCCCGGGCGAGCCACGGTCCGGGCTGGTCCGGGCGCGTCGGCCTCCGGTCCGGGCACGGTCTCCGGCCCGGGAGCCGTCCGCCGGGCTGCGCCGTGACGATGCATCAAGGTCCTCCCTCGTCCGGGCGGCGCGGCCCCGGTCCGACGGCGCCGCCGTCCGCCTCACGGCGCGAGTATTCGACGGCCGGCACCGCGCCCGGACCCGCCGCGCGTCCGGCCGTCGCGCAATCCACCCGTCCGGCGGCGTGGGCGGGGCGCGCGGAGGGGCCCGGCGTCGGGGCCGGGACGGAAGGGTGACGGCCGGGCCCGGCCGCGCGATCGGCCCTTCGCCGGTCGAACGCGGGGCCGAGGAACGGACGGCGACAGGGCCCGGACACGCCGCAACTGCGCCAGCCCGATGGTTCGGATCCGGCCGATTTCCCCGCAGCGCCCCCGGACGGCCGGCCCGTCTGCCATGCTCGCCGGCGGACATGCGCTCCGAGTAGTCGGAGCGTCACACACCGTTGACGAAAGTCTGGGTGGGCACGTGCAGTACTCGATCAGCGCGGCGGCGTTCGTCGCGATCATCATCGTCATCCGGCTCCGCCGCCGGACCGAGTCCCGCAGCCGGGGCGACGAGGCGTTCACCGTGTTCTGCAGCATCGTGCTGGGCGTCCTGATCGCCGGCACGGCCTGGGGCCACGCGATCCTCCAGCTCGTCGGCGTGGTCACCGGGGCCACCCACTGACGGATCCACCCATTCGCATCGGACCGGACTGGAGGACGGTTGGCCGGACGCAGAACTCCCGTACGCCGCAGGGGAAACCGCCGGACGGCGCGGCGCGGATCGACGAACTGGCCGGCGGGCGCGCTCGCCGCGCTGGTGGCGATCAGCGCGGCCGGCGCGGTGGTGCGATGGCTGGCCGCACACTGGTGGCTGCTCGCCGTTGCCCTCGCCGCGGCCGGTGCCGCGGCGGCCGTCGCGGCGCACCGGCGCGTCCGCGCGGCGCGCCAACGCCAGCTGCTCGCCGCGCAGTTACGGCTGGCGCTCACCGGCCCGGGCGGCATCGACCAGATGGCCCCGGACGCCTTCGAGTACGCGGTGCGCGACCTGCTGCTGCGGGACGGCTGCCGCGCCCGCAAGGTCGGACGGGCCAACGACCAGAGCGTGGACGTCCTCGCCGAGGACCCGACCGGCCGCCGCTGGGCCGTCCAGTGCAAGCACAAGCAGGACCCCGTCGGCGGCCGACCGGTGAGCGTCGGCGTCCTCTACGCCCTGGCCGGCACCTACCGGCGCAGCCACGGCGCACACGTCGCGGTCGTCGTCACCAACGGCCGCTTCTCCCGCGAGTCGCTCAAGTGGGGCGCCGAGCACGGCATCCTGCTCGTCGACCGCACCTCGCTCGCCCGCTGGGCCGCCGGCGGCCGGCCGCTGTGGGAGGTCCTGCCCCGCGTCCCGGCCCCCCGCGACGGCCACCGCCGCTGACCCGGCCCGCCCCGCGCGCCGGCTCGTCGTCCTGTGCGCACTCGTCGTCCTGTGCGCACTCGGGGTCCTGTGCGCACTCGGGCCGACAGCCGGGCGCGGAGCGGCAAACCGCAGGTCGGGGCGCCCCCTAGCCTCCTGAACGCACCGCCGACACGGAACTGGCGGTCGATCAGGAATGGGAACCATGCTGAAGAAATTCTGGTCCGCGCTGCTGTCCTTGGCCATCGCCACCGGACTGGTCACCGCGCTGAGCGGCCCGGCACACGCCGCCGACACCCGGCGGGTCGACTGGAACATCTCGAACATCACCGAACGCGGCCGCCAGCACGCGCAGAACTACTGGGACGTGATCGACTTCATCCACCGGAACTCCTACGGCCACGACAGCGGCCAGGCCGGCGTCCGGCAGACCACCAGCGAGCAGCGCCTCATCGAGGTCCGGGTACTGGACACCGACAACACCCAGCTCACCTCCGTCTACCTCTGGGCGGACAACCTCTACGTGGCCGGCTTCTACGCCCCCGCCACCAACACGCACCTCGTCTTCTCCGACGGCCGGACGCAGGAGTTCCAGCAGGAGCTCGGCATCCGCAACGCCCGCATCATGCCGCGCACCGGCAACTACACCGGTCTGCCGGGCGGCAACGACCGACAGCACCTCGTCCTCGAACCCGAGTCCATCTACAACGCCATGCAGGCGCTGCGCCGGGCCACCGAGTACAACGACAACGTCGGCCACGCCCTACTGGTGGCCATCCAGGTCTTCTCCGAGGCCGCGCGGTTCGGCCCGATCTTCGACCGCGTCCGCAGCAACATCCGCGACTGGACCCACAACGACCTCGGTGACGGCTACGCCGACCTGGAGAACCAGTGGGGCCAGATCTCGTCCTTCGCGAACGCCGTCGGACCGCGCCATGAGCAGCGCGAGATGACGATCCTCGGCCGCATCGTCCGGAGCCTCGCCGACCTGCGCACCGTCCTCGGCTTCGTCGAACTCAACGGCGGGATCTCCCGCTTCTGAACCGGGGCGCCGTCCCGGGCCCGCTCGGCGCGGCCCCGGGACGGCGCTCGCCGACATCCGCCGGTCGGAACCGGTCAGGGCCGGTCAGGGCCGGTCAGGAGTGGGCGCGCTCCCAGAGCTCGGTGACCTTGCCGGAGGCGTCGATCGCCACCTTGTAGTCACCGGCCGAGCAGGGGTAGGAGCCCTTGTCGTTGTGCGGGGAGGTGAGGCACTCGTTGATGTGCTTGACCAGACCGGCCAGGTCGACGTCCTTCGGCGCGGCCATCACCGAGCTGAGGTGGCCCTTGGCCGTGGCCGTGAACGCGGCGGTCTTGTCGGCGCCGACGGGTTCGAAGACCACGTCGTTGACACCGCAGGCGTCCTTGGTGTCCCGGTAGGTCAGCGTGGTGGCGCTGGTGCCCTTCACCGGGTAGATCCACTTCTGGCCGGCCGGCAGCGGCTGGTGGGTGCAGAAGCCCTCCGGCTCGCCGGAGGCGGGCGCGGTGGCCGGTGCGGTGGGCGACGCGGTGGCCGGCGCTGCGGGCGCGGTGGTGGCGGCGGCAGTGGTGGCGGTGGTCGCGGCGGCGGTGCTCGCGCCCTTGGCGGCCTGGTCGGGCGAGTTGTCCGGGCCGCAGGCGGCCAGTCCGAACGCGGCGGCGGCGACCAGAGCGGTGGCGAGCAGTCTCCTGGATGCGGGCATGACGAAGGAACCCCCGTTTAACACATGATCCGTTTGGAAGTGCAGCGCACAGACTAACGAGGTCGTGCGCGACAGGGGCTGCCGGGGTGCGTGCCCGGCCGGTCAGCGATCCGGTGGTGTGCGTGGTCGCGGTGGGTCTCCTGGGATACTTCGCCCCATGGAAACGAGTGTGAGCGCGGACGGTATACGGCCTGGCCGTGCCATGGAATGGGCGTTGCGTGCCGCGGAGCCGACGGATGTCGAGGCGATAGCGGAGCTGCGGGCGACGGTGATGCGCCCGGATCTGGAGCGGTTGGGGCGGTTCGACGAGCATCGGGTCCGGCAGCGGCTGCGGGACTCCTTCTCCCCCCAGTACACCTCGGTCATCGTGGCCGACGGCGCCTTCGCCGGCTGCGTCACCGTGCGGCCGACGGAGGACGGGCGGTGGCTGGAGAACTTCTACCTCGACCCGGGCCTCCAGGGCCGGGGGCTCGGATCGGCGGTGCTGCGCACCCTGCTGGCACGGACCGATGCCGACGGTGTGGCCGTTCGCCTGAACGTCCTGCAGGGCAGCGCCGCCCGGCGGCTGTACGAGCGCCACGGGTTCACCATGGAGGCTCAGGACCCGATCGACGTCCGCATGGTGCGACGGCCGGACGCGGGTGCCCTGGGGGCGTGACAGGACTCGCGCCGGGGCCGGGCCGCTCGGCCCGGCCGGATGGCGGTCACGCTGCGGGTGTCGGGGACGGTAGGCGGTGGCGGGTGGTGGATTTGCGGGCGTGGAGGAGGGCGGCGTCGAGCGGGAGGGGGCTGTGGCCGAGGAGGTCGAGGCCGGCGGCGGTGAGGAGGTCGGCGTAGTGGCCGGCGCGGCGTTCGCGTCCGCCGACGTTGCACATCATGTGGACGTCCCAGGCGGTCGCCAGGGAGGCTGAGCCGTCGGCGGGCAGGAGGCGTTCGACGATGAGCAGGTCGGCGTGGGCGGGCATGGCGCGTTCGCAGTGGCGCAGGATGGCGCGGCAGCGCTCGTCGTCCCAGTCGTGCAGCACCCGGGAGAGCAGGTAGACGTCGCCGTCGGCCGGGACGTCGGCGAAGTCGCCGGCCTGGTAGCTGCAGCGGTCGGCGCAGCCCGCCGCCGCCATGGTGCGGCGGGCGGCCTCGACGGCGTGCGGACGTTCCAGGAGGACGCCGCGCAGCTGCGGGTGGGCGGTGAGGACGCGGGCGAGGAGTTCGCCGTTGCCCCCGGCAACGTCGACGACGGTGGCGCCGGCCGGTGCCCGGCCCGCGGCGGTGAACACCGGGTGGGCGGGGACGGGGTCGAACATCCGGGTGCTGGCGGCCATCGAACGGTCGAAGAGGTCGGCGAGTTCGGGGTCGCGGGCGAAGTGGTCGAAGTGGTTCTCGCCGAAGAGGTGGTCGAAGGCGGTCTCGCCGGTGCGCACGGTGTGGTCGAGGGCGGCGAAGGAGCGGTAGAACGGTCCGCCGTACATCAGGGCGAGCGCCCGCATCGAGCCGGGGGCGTCCTCGCGGAGCAGCTCGCCGGTCCCGGTGAGGCGGAAGCGGTCCTCCTCGGCGGTGACGAGGCCGAGCATCGCGAGGTAGCGCAGCAGGGTGGCCACGGCGCGGGGGTGGGTGCCGGTGCGGCGGGCCAGCGTGGCGGGGTCGATCGACGCGTCCGGGGGGATGGCGTCGGGCAGTCGCAGTCGGGCGCAGGCCGCCAGGGCCTGGGTGGTCCAGGCCCCGGTCAGCAGGCGTAGGAGCGTCTCGGCGGGCGGGGTGGCGGGTGGGGCAGTCGGCGGGGCGGCGGGCGGGGCGGCGGGCGGGCGGGTCGTGGGGGCGGCGGCGGCCAGGTGGGTGGCGAGGACGTCGCGGTGGTCGCCCGGCGCGTACAGCTCCACCCGCCGGTAGCCGGCCCGGGAGGCGGCGGGCGCGGTGAAGTAGAGGACCGTGCCGTTCTCGTGCGGGTTGTGGCCGCCGCCGTCCGGGGTGGCGCCCCGGTCGGCGAGCAGGGCGCACAGGCCGCGCAGGAGCAGCGGCTCCGGGCGGAGGACCTCGAAGGCGAGGTGTGCCTCGTGCTGGTGGGCCCGTTCGTGCGCGGCCACCGCTCGCAGGTCGGAGCCGGGCGGGACGGTCAGCGCGAACACCTCGACCGCCCGGCGCGTGCCGTCGGCGCCCCGGACCTCGGGGCGCAGGATCGAGACGTCGAGCCCGGCCGCGTCGCGCCGGTGGCGGGCGGCGAGCCGGCCTCGGACGACGGAGCTGGGGAGCGGCGGGGTGTCGACGGTCAGGCCGCAGGCGGCGAGGTCGGCGTACAGGCTCGGCCGGTCGGGCGGGAAGACCAGGAGGGCGGCGTGGGCGAATTCCAAGTGGCCGGTGAGGGTGTGGAGTTGCCGGTCGTCGAGACCGGGGAGGAGGAGCGGGAGGAGGGTGGCGGTGTCGTGGCGGCGGACGAACTCGGCCGCCGCGCGGAGGCGGTCGGTGTCGTCCTCGGCGGGTGCGGCGGGTGCGGCGGGTGCGGCGGCAGGCGTCGCGGCGGTGGTCATGGCAGGGATGTCCTCGGTGCGGTGCTCTGGTGGTAACGGGGTTCGGGAAGGTGCGGGGCTCGGCGAGAGGTCTCGCTCACAGGCCGACGTAGTTCTCGGCGAACCAGTCCTGCTGGACGCGGGAGGTGCGCAGCGCCTCCAGGCGGGTGCGACGCAGGCCCGCGTCATAGCTCGACGGGGCGCCGTCCGGGCCGGGCGCGGCGTGCAGCAGCCGGACCATCCAGTGTGAGAACTCCTGTGCGCGCCATATGTGTTCCAGACAGCGCCGCGAGTAGTCGGCCAGGGCGCGGCCGTCACCGTGGGCGAGGTCGTCGACGAGGGCGGCGGCGAGGATCTCCGCCTCCAGCACCGCGAGGTTGGCGCCCTTGGCCGCCGACGGGGTGGGCATGCTCGCCGCGTCCCCTGCGAGCAGCAGGGCGCCGTGGCGCAGCGATTCGACGACGTCGCACTCCAGGTCGACGACGGTGCGCTGGACGACGCTCCCCCGGTGCAGCGGGCCGTGCTCCGCCGCGCGCATCCGCACGTTCAGCTCGTGCCAGATGCGGTCCTCGTCCCAGGCGTCGGGCGGGGTGCCGCGCTCGCACTGGAGGTAGTAGCGGGTGATCCGTGCGGTGCGGGCCATGTGGCCGGCGAAGCCCCGCTCGTGGACGGCGTAGCCGACGGCGTCCAGGCTCGGTGGCGCCTCGACCAGCAGGCTCAGCCAGGACAGGCCGTGGTCGTGGTGGTGGACGACCGTGCCGGGCGGCAGCGAGCGGCGGGCGGCGCCGAGCCCGCCGTCGCAGCCGGCGACGTACCGGGCCCGCCACCGAACGCTCCGCCCGTCGGGTCCGCGCGCCTCGACGATCGGGCGCTCGCTGTCGGTGTCGAGCACCCGCAACGCCTCGGTGCCGAAGTGCACCCGCCCGCCGGCGTCCAGGTAGGCGGTGAGCAGGTCGGCGACGAGGTTCTGCTGCGGGTAGACGGTGTGCCGCTCGCCGCGGGCCAGCTGGGCGTAGTCGAGGCGGAAGCGGCCGTCGTCGGTGCGGAACTCACAGGTGGCGTGGGGCCGGCCGTGGCTGCGCAGGCCTTCGGCGAGGCCGTGCCGCTCCAGGATCCGGACGGTGTTCTCGGCGAGGAAGCCGGCTCGGGCCCGGGCGTGCAGGTGGGCGAGGTCGGCGCGCTCCAGGACGACGCAGTCGATGCCGGCCCGGTGCAGCAGG
Organism: Kitasatospora misakiensis; assembly: GCF_042656005.1. Lineage (NCBI taxonomy): Bacteria > Bacillati > Actinomycetota > Actinomycetes > Kitasatosporales > Streptomycetaceae > Kitasatospora > Kitasatospora misakiensis. The sequence goes on from NZ_JBHSOF010000005.1 coordinate 96,987, forward strand.
TTGCCGAGGAGCAGTCCGGCCGGGCCGGCGCCGAGGATGACCACCTGGGCGGTGCGGTCGGCCGGATTGTCGGTTTCCGAGAAGTTCTGACGGTCAGTCATAAGAAACGGATCTTAATGACCGCCAGATACATGCATCGACGGAAATCACCCTCAGAGATGAATAGGCTGATAATGATTCCTTTCCAGGCTCGGATGTCGATCGTCCGTTCACGGCCGGTTCGGCCCGGGCGACGGCGGCCCGAGGCGGGGCCGGCCCGGTGCGGCCCGCCCCCCCGGAGCGGGGTCACCAGCCGGGGTGCTCCAGGACCTCGACGACGGCGGTGGCGAGGGAGATGCCCGCGCCGTTGCCGGTGAGCAGGACGTGGTCGCCGGGGCCGATCTCGCCGTTGTCCAGCAGGTGGGCCAGCGAGAGGAACTGGTCGCACGCCCCCAGGTGGCCGACGGTCCGCCCGAGGTCGAGCATGCCACGCCCGGCGTCGATACCCAGCGGCCGCAACAGGCTCTCCAGGTACCGGGGGTGGCCGGTGAACACATGGGTGACCCGGGTGATGTCCGCCGCCGTGATGCCCGCCTCCTCGATCGCCCGGCGGGCCAGGGCGGTGCGGGCCTGCATCAGCTCGCGGGCCATCGACTGGCGCAGGTCCCGCTCGGTGACGCGGTCGGCGTAACCGGCCATCCGGCGGCCGACCGGGATCGGGGTGCCGCCCGCCGGCCCGGGCGGGAACAGCTCCTCCTCGCCCCGGTACAGCCGCTCCCAGGAGGAGAGGGAGGACTGGACGAGCGAGCGGATCCGCAGCGGACCCGAGGTGGCCGAGAGCAGCACCGCGCAGCCGGCGTCGCCGAGGATCGAACCGCGGCCGGTGCCCCAGCCCTCCGCGTAGGTGAACCGGTCGACCCCCGGTGCGCCGAAGTTGTCGGCCGCCGTGACCAGCACGGCCGACTGCTCCGGGGTGTGGGCGAGGTAGCCGTGCGCGAGCCGGGCGCCGTCCAGCATCGCCGTGCAGCCCTGGTCCAGGCCGATCGCCGGCGCCGTCGTGCCCAGGACGTGGTCCTGCACGTAGTTCGCGGCGTACCAGCCGTCCGGGCCCTGGTGGTAGGTGCCCGCGTGCAGCACCAGGCGGACGTCCTCGGCCGCCAGTCCGGCGCGCTTGAGGGCCAACCGGCCTGCCTCGGATGCCAGTTCGGGCGCAGGCGTGTCGTCGGCGACCGACACGCTCGTCCAGCCGTCGGCCAGCGCCTGTTCCGCGCCGGCCCGGCCGGCGGCGACCGCCTCGGCGATCGGCCACAGCCGCGGCACATGGGCGGCCAGGCCGGCGATGTACAGGTTGTCCGTCCTCATGAGGTGCCCCCCAGGCCGATCAGCAGCTGGCAGAGGAAAACGGCCGGCAGATAGCCGACCACGGCCGCGACGGGCCAGCGCGCCGCCGCGTCCCGGGTGAAGCGGCGGGCGGCGAGGGCGGCGAGGACGACCGGCAGCAGCGCCGACCAGCCCCAGCCGGCCGCGCCGCCCGCCCACGGCCGCAGCACCGCCAGCGACACCGCGGCGGACGCGGCGGCGGAGCCCAGCGCGAGCGCGACGGTGGTGCGCAGGCCGAAGACCCGGACGTAGGTGCGCTCGTGCGGGCCCGGCTCGCGGACGATCTTGCGGACGAGTTCGTGGTGGGTGGCGGCCAGCATGATCACCGCGAGCAGCGGCAGCGCGTGCCGGGCAGCGTGCCCGACGGAGTCGGCGTCCAACCCGACGTCGTGCAGGAAGACCGCGTACAGGTAGAGGTTGAGCAGCACCTGCACCGGCGAGCTCAGCAGGACGCCGGTGACGACGGCGTCGCCGCGCGGCCACCCGAGGACCAGCTCCGCGCCCACCAGCAGGGTGGTGTAGGCGAGTTGGGCGGCGATCAGCAGCAGGGCGGCCGGGTTGCCGGCGTTGAGGAGGAGCAGGAACGCGCCACCGGCGCCGGCGAGCACGTAGAGGTCGCGGGGCAGGACGGCCCCGCGCGCCAGCGGGCGGGACGGGTTGTGGAGCCGGTCGTAGGGCAGGTCCCGCAGGTCGTCGGCGGCGCGCAGGAGCAGCAGGTCGACCAGCACCGTCACCACGGCCCCCACGGTGCCCCAGCCGGGCCGCCAGTGCTCGACGCGCGCGTCGGCGGCGGCGAACAGGCCGGTGGCGCCCACCGCCCACACGGTCGCGAACACCAGCGACAGGGGCAGCGGGAAGCTGCCGCGCAGGAACGCGCCGAGGCGGACGGTGAACGGGCCGGGGGCGGCGGGGTCGGTTGGGGCGGCGGGGGCGGCGGGGGCGGCGGGGTCGGTTGGGGCACTGACGGGCGGCGCGGTGGCCGGTGGGGTGGTGGATCCGCTGCTGGGTGGCGGGCTCATCCCTGCGGCCCCTCGGCGGGGACGGGAGCCGCTGCGGTGGCCGGGGTCCCGGTGGTCACTGTGGCGGCGGTCCAGCGGACCGGCAGCTGCCAGACGCCGTTGATGAACATCGTCCGCCGCCAGTCCAACTCCTCCTCCGGGACGGCGAGTTCCAGCACCTCGAAGCGGCGCAGCAGGGCGAGGATGCCGATCTGCAGTTCGGCCCGGGCGAGTTCGGCCCCCAGGCAGAGGTGACGCCCGTAGCCGAAGGCGACGTGGGAGGCGACGTCCGGGCGCTCCGGGTCGAAGGTGTCCGGGTCGGTGAAGACGGCCGGGTCGCGGTTGGCCGTGTCGGTCAGCGGCACCACGATCCGCCCGGCCGCCACCGGGCAACCACCCAACTCGGCGTCCTCGGTGACCAGATGGGGCGCGCCGCCGGTGTTGTTGAGGGAGCTGAAGCGCAGCATCTCCTCGACCGTCGCGGGCACCCGCTCGGGGTGCTCGCGCAGCGTCTTGGCCAGGGTGGGGTGCCTCAGGAGCAGGACGACGCACATGCCGAAGGAGTTGCCGGTCGTCTCGTAGCCGGCCATCAGCATCCCGGAGCCGAGCGAGACCACCTCCCGGTCGGACAGCCGCTGCTCGGGGTCGTCGTCGGGCCGCAGTGCCAGCCTGGTGAGCAGGTCGTCGGCCGGGGTGCCGGCCGCGGCGGCGCGGCGCTTGTCGGCGACCAGGGCGGCGAAGTAGTCGTCCATCCGGGCCTGGGTGGCCGCGACCTTCTCCCGGGTGTGGCCCGAGGTCGACATGAGGATGTCCACCTCCGCGCGCAGCATCGCGCCGTCCTCGAGCGGGACCCCGAGCACCTCGCAGATGACCCGCATCGGGAACGGCACGGTGAAGCCGCCCACCAGGTCGGCCTCGCCGCTCGCGGCGCCGCCGGTCAGCTCGTCGAGCAGCTCCTCGGCGAGGGCCTCCAGGCGCGGGCGCAGCAGGCGGACCTGGCGGGCGGTGAACGCGGGGAGGATCGCGCGACGGCGTCGGGTGTGGTCGGGCGCGTCGGCGGTGGCGAGCAGGACGGACTCCGTCTTGCGGGCGAACAGCGGCCGGGCGAGCTCGGTGTAGCCGGCCCGGCTGAACCGGTCGTCGCCGAGGACGGCGGTGACGTCCTCGTGCCGGGTGACCAGCAGGGCGGGCTGTCCGCTGGACAGCTGCACCGGGTGCGGGGCGCGGGCGTGCAGGACGTCGTGGTACGCGTCCGGCGGGCGCACGTCGCCGGCGGGCGGGAAGGGGAAGCGGGCCGGGTCGGTCATATCGTCTCGCCCTTCTCGGTGGTGACGGTCTGCTCGGCGGCGACGGCCTTCTCGTCGGCGACGGTCTCCTCGGTGGCAACGGTCTTCTCGTCGGCCGGCTCGACGGGCTGTTCGGACGGCGGGAGCAGGCGCACCGTCCCGGCCGTCCCGTCGATCTCGATCCAGGCGCCGTCGGGAATCGCCGCGGTGGCCTGCGGGACGGCGACCACGGTGGGGATGCCGAGCAGCCGGCCGGTGATCGCCGTGTGGGACAGCAGGGTGCCGCGTTCGACGACCATGCCCGTGGCGGACATCATGAGGAACAGCCAGCCCGGGTCGGTCTCCCGCGCGACGAGGATGTGTCCGGCGGCGAGGTCCGGGTCGGTGGACGGGTCGAGCACCACCTTGGCCCGGCCGCGGACCACGCCGCCGCTGGAGCCGATCCCCCGCAGGACGCCGTCGTCGGTGGCGTCGGCCGCGCCCACCGCCGTCGCCCCCGGCAGCGCCCGGGCGAGCGGCAGTCCGGCGGGTGTGCCCAGCAGGGCGGGGCGCTGCGGGTTCTTCGCCCAGCGTTCGCGCTGCCCTCGGCGCAGCGCGACCAGCGCGCGCAGGTCGGTGACGGTGCCGGTGCCGTCGAACGCGCCGATGACCTCCTCGACGGTCAGGTCGGCCACGTCGAGCTGGTCGTCCAGGACGCCGGTGCGGGCAAGCTCCGCGCCCAGCCGCCACATCACGTCGCGGGACAGCCCGAAGAGCTGGGTGCGGGCGAACCGGGTGTCCTCACGGATCCGCGCGAGGTCGCGGGCCAGCGAGGTGATCCCGAGCAGGACGGCGCGCTGCGCCGGGTTGGAGCACACCTCGCGCAGCCGTTCGCGGGCGCGCCGGGCGGCCGCCTGCTCGTCGGCGCGGTTGGCCGCCACGGTCGCGCCCTGGCGCACCAGCGGGCGGATCAGCGCGAGGACGGTCCACGGGCGCTGGCGGGGCGTCGGCTCCTCCAGCTTGAGGTCGTGCAGCGCGCGGTCGCCGTACCGGGCGACGTAGCCGCGGGCGGCGTCGGCGACGGCCGTGCCGTGGCGACCGGCGACGATCTGCTCCCACAGCTCCTCGGGGTCGCTCGCGTCGTCGAGCACGGCGACGCGCAACTCGGGTATGGAGCCGACGAGTTCGGCCAGGCCCATGGCCGCTCGGACCGCTTCCAGCGAGCGGTTCTCCCGCCCGCCGCCCATCAGCCCGACCAGGACCTGCGGGCCCTCGCCGGTCCAGCGGCGCAGCAGGATGCTGCCCGCGCCGAGCACGACGAGCGCGATGAACGCGTTCACCAGGGTCACGCCCCAGCGCTCGCCGGCCCGCTCCCAGAGCCGCCGGTAGAAGGCGATCAGCTCCTCCGGCGAGTCGCCGACCGTCTCGGCCTCGGCCATCTGCTGGTCCCACCAGCGCAGGAAGCTCTTCACCTGCCACGGGTGGAGGGCGCTGCGCCAGGCGAGCCGGGGCAGCGCGCGGGCGACGGCCGGCGCGGCCCAGCGGCGCTCGCCGCGTGCCGGGCCGGTGATGCCCATCGCCTGTTCCCAGCCGCGGCGCACGAGTTCGAACATCGGCATCTGCCCGTGCAGGGCGTGCCAGTCCTCCAGCCGGTAGTAGACCTGGCCCTCCAGGTAGCCGACCATCCGGGCGAGGCGGTGCGCGTTGTCCCGCACCCAGGACTCGGGCACGCCCATCCGCCGGTAGAGGTCGGTGAAGGAGCGGCGGTAGAACTCCCGGGACTGGGAGAAGGTCAGGGCACCGGAGACGCCGGGGAAGCTCTCGGTGATGTTGTGGTTGCCCCAGTAGACGCGGGCGGTGTCCGCGTCCTGCGGGTCCGTCGCCGCGGCGGTACCGGCTGTTTCGCCGGTGGCGGTGTCGGTGGTGGTCGCGGACGGGGCGAGGACCATCGGCCGGGCCTGGAGCAGATGGACGACGCCGTCCTCGGTGAGGGCGCCCTCGATGTCCTGCGGGGCGCCGAACAGCTCCTCCACCCGCGCGGCCAACTCCCCCACCGCGCGCACCTGGTCGTCGTCCAGCACCGGGACGTCGGCCAGCTCGCCGGCCACCGGCAGCAGGACCGGCGCACCGGCGGCGGCGCCCTCGGGCAGACCCATCGACCACTGCTTGTGCACGGTCCGCGCGGTCACCTCGTCGGTGGCCGGGTCGTGGAAGAAGTGGTCGATGTCCGCCTTCTCCTGGACGACGCCCTCGCCGATGCCGTACGCGGCGGCGACGACGCGGCGCAGCGAGCCGTCCCGGGGATCGCGGGTGAACGCGACGAACGACCGGGTGCCGAGCACCATCCGCTGCACGCCGACCGCCACCCGCGCCCGCAGCGGGTCCAGGCCGCGCAGGATCCGGTAGCGCACGGCCTGGGGGTTGAAGGCCGACGCCCAGCAGCGCACGACCGCGTCGGCGAGACCGTCCTCGTCGACGTAGAGGAAGCTGTCGCTCATGCCCGCGAACGGGTCGACCGCGCTGTCCTCGCCGATCGCCTCGGCAGCCGGCCCACCGGCTTCGCGCTCTCCGGCCTCCTCGACGGCCGGCGCCGCGACCGGGACCACGCAGGCGCGCACCGCCACCAGGCCCTCCGGCCCGGCCACGGCGGCGAACTCCTTGCGGACCCGCTCTGCGAGCGCCGCCGACGGGCTCGACCCGGTCAGCACCTCCCGGGCGGCCGCGCACCAGGCCTCCACCGTCACCTGGTCGGCGCCGTCCGCCGGCAGCGCGGGCAGCGACGGGCGCAGCGCGTCCAGCGCCTCGTCGAACGCGGCGGCGGGCAGGCAGAAGAACTCCGGCACCAGGAACCCGGCGCGCCGCAGCACCTCCTGACGGGCGAACTTGTTCCCGACCTGCGCCGCGTCCGCCAGCACGCCGCCGCCGTCCGTCTCCGTGGTCACCACGAGTTCGGTCATCCGACCCCACCGCCCCATCCCCTGCCGCCCCAGCCGTCCAGGTGCAGCACGCTGTCCACCGGCCGGCGCGGTGCCGGCCCGAATCCGTCCCCCACCACGTGCGCGGTCGGGATCAGCGCCCCTTGGCACACGTCGCGCGGCAGCCCGAGGATGTCGGCGACCTCCTGCTCCGCGTCCAGGTGCACCGTCGTCCACGCCGTTCCCAGGCCGCGGGCGCGCGCGGCGAGCATGTAGCTCCAGGCGGCCGGGAGGAGCGAACCCCACACGCCCGCCTGGTTGCCCGACGGGAGCGGCCGGCTGCCGAGCTCCAGGCACGGGATCACCAGCACCGGTACCTCGTGCAGGTGCTCCGCGAGGTGCCGGCCGCCGGCCAGCATCCGCGAGGACACCCCGCCGGACGCCCCATCGGCTCCCTCTCCTGCGCCTTCTCCTTCGACCTCGCCGGTCCCCTCGGCAACCTCCAGGGCCGGCGGATAGCGGGCCTCGAACACCCGCCGGTAGACCTCGGCGATCCGCTTGCGCGGCCCGTCGTCGGCCACCACCAGCCAGTGCCAGCGCTGGGTGTTGCCGCCGTTGGGCGCCTGGAGCGCGATCTCCACGCACTCGCGCACCACCGCCAGGTCCACCGGACGCGACAGGTCCAGCCGCAGCCGCACCGAGCGGGTGGTCGTCAGCAGTTCGTCCGGCGTCACCGGCGCCCCGACCCGCGCCGGGCGGACGTCCGCGCTCACCACAGCCCCGGCACGAGTCGCGCGTGCCCGGCGGCGTAGTCGTGGTAGCCGGGGATGTTCACCAGCATCCGCTCCTCGGTGCGGATCCGGAAGGTGATCGCGGCCGCCAGCGCGACCAGCAGCACCGCGCTCAGCGGGTTCAGGAAGAACGCCACGAAGCCGATGTGCGCCGACAGCATCCCCGCGTAGGCGGGGTGCCGGATGAACCGGTAGACGCCCCAGGTGACGACCTGGTGGTCCGTCTGGCGCGTCACGTGGTGCGAGTAGAACCGCCCCAGCGTCCGGATCGCCACCTGGCGCAGCACGACCCCGCCGACGAACACCGCCGCCGGGACCAGCAGCAGCGGCGACCACTCGTCCCACGGCAGCGGCCCGAGCACGCCCGCGGACACGGTCGCGATCCGGGCCGCCGCGTAGAGCAGCAGGGACGCCGACTCACGCGGCGCCGAGCCGGAGGTCCGGAAGGTCACCGGGATCTCGACCGCCAGCCACGCCAGGTAGCAGGCGGCCAGGACGGCCGCGACCAGGTCCACCGTCTCACCGGCGTGCCGCAGGTGCACCACCAGCCCGGTGCCCATCGCGAGCACCGCCACGACGAACAACAACTGCGGTGCCCGCACCGCCCAGGACGAGCCCGTGCCCGCCGCCGGTTTCACCGCACTCATTTCGCCGACCTCCGCTTCAGATAACCCGCGCGACTGAGGGTGTGGACGCCGATCTCGATCCGGCCGTACCCCTCGCCGCTCTCCGCGTCCACCACCGCGACCCCGTACGCGGCACGTGCGCCGCGCGGCGGTGCGAACTCCCACCACAACTCCAACGGCACCGTCACCGGCAGGCCGGTCGGGATGTCGGCCTCCAGCGTCAGCCACAGCATCTGGGCGTCCGCGTCGCGCCCGTGGGCCGTGTGGCCCAGCATCGTCGCCATCTGCCGGGCCGCCTCGATCAGCGCGCCCGGGGTGTGCACCCCGGCGCCCGCCAGCCGGTGGTCCGGCGGCGGCACCAGCACGGCGGCCCGCTCGACCCGGACCGGCCCGCCCAGCAGGACGTTCTCCGGTCGGTGCCGGTGCACCAGCGCCGGATCGGCCGGAACCACACCTTGCCGTGCGCCGTCTGCCGCGGCCGCCTTCCCGCCGAGACGGACCGAGGCCTGGCCGACGGTCTCGCCGTCCTGCAGGGCCAGCAGCCGCCACGCCGGCCCGTCGTCGGCCGCGATCGGCTCGCCGCGCAGCCACACCGGCGGGCCCAGCTCACACATCCGGTCGAAGGTCATCGAGATCCGCATCCGGCCGTCGGGCGCCTCGGCCCACTCCGGCGCCTGGTCCCTGACCAGGTCGAGCGCCCCTGCCACCAGCACCATTCCCGGCACGTGGTCGAGCGGGTGGTCGAAGAAGCACCGGTCCTTCTCGTCCACCACGACCGGGACGACCACCCCCGGTCCCCTCCCACCGAACATCTCCGTCAGACCGTCATTCACCTGGTCGAATCCCTCCCCCCGGAAGTCTTCTGACGAACTGTCATGAACTGTTGGAACGTCAGTTCCATATGAGACACCTGGTACTAACGAGGTCACGGTGCCGAGGAAACCATCGATCACCAGTCCGAGCAACCCACACCTGTCCGCACTTACGTCAACCCCCAGGACCGGCCAAAAAACACCCCTCCCGATGACCGAAAACCTCATCCCGGAAACCACCCCGAAACCGTTCGAAATGGTTCGCATACCAGAACACCCGCACCTGACGGGCCCACCCGGTAGCGTGGGACGGGTCGCGGCCACCCGCCTCCACGGGAACCGCCTGCGGGCCGCCCCACGCATGCCCGCCGACGCCCGTCAACACCCCTCCGCGCCTTGACCGTTGCCGACTGGACTCGACTCGACCCGCCTCGCCGAGCGATACCCCGACCTCAGTGCAGGACGAGCAGCTTGGTACCCGGTACCAACTTCCGGTTGACGGAGGTGGACTGGACGAAGACGGTGTAGGCGGGGTTGTCCCCGGGCTTGACCGTCGCCTCCGACGCCGGCAGACCGAGGAGTTGGCGGGCCGCCGGGCCCGAGAACACCCTGCCGGTCATCAGGCCGGTGGCCGGATCCTTCTCCGCCACGGCGAGTTGCTTGCCGCCCTGGATCTTCTCCCGCTTGGACAGCTCGTAGAAGGCGCAGCCGGTCCGGTAGGTGTGCCCGGCGCCGGTGACGAACTCGCGGATCGGCAGCTGCTGGTCGACCGGGACGAGGGTGTACGTGCCGGTGCCGAGCGCGTCGAGGTTGGCCTTGACGTCGGCGGTGCTCAGGTCCTGGCCCATGGTGAAGAGGTTCTTCGTCCCCCGGACGCCCTTCTCCCGGCCGCGCAGGAAGCTCGTGGCGGCCGACTTGACGGTGCCGATCGCCTCCTCGACGCCCTTGCTGGAGTCGGCGTCCCAGATCGCGATGTTGCCCGCGGGGAAGCCGTACTCCTGCGCGGTGCGCTTGGCCAGGGAATTGGGGACGAGGATCGCGGAGGTCCAGTGGTCGGGGAGCCCGTCCATGGCGTCGTGAATTCGCTTCATCCAGTTGCGCAGGACGGTCTTGCCCTTGCCGCCGGACATGTGGATGTGCATCCCGCTGTGCTCCGAGAAGCCGGAGGCGTTCTCCTCGCCGTCGGTGACGACGACCTGGAGGAAGGAGTGCTCCCCGTAGCCCTCCCAGATGTTCTTCAGATCGTCGACGGACTTCACGGCCGCCTCGATCAGCGCCGTCGCGCCGCGGTCGACCTTGTAGAGGCCCTGAAGGGACGGCAGGTGCTTGACGTCCATGTCCCAGACGAGGTTCCGCACCTCGTGGTCGAAGGCGTAGAGGCTGATCCTGGTCTCCTGGCCGAGCCGGTCGGACTCCTCCTGAAGGCCCTTCACGAACTCGTCCACGACGCGGACCAACTGCTTCTCGTGCTGGCGCATCGAGCCGGACTTGTCGACCACCAGCGAGACGTGGTTGACCTTGTGCTCAATCCTGTTCGTGGACATTCTTCTCCCCTTTTCCCAACGCCTTTCCCGGCGCCTTCCGGCGCTCCCTTCAGCGTTGATCTCACTCTATGGGGAGGCACTGACAATGCCCTCCGGCCTTCCGACGTCGCTACGCGGGCCCACCGGTCGCGGCGTCGGCATGAGCCCGGAGCAGCCCGGCGAGGGCGTCGGCGTACGGCCGGGGGTGCCGGCGGCGGGGCAGGGCGAGGCCCATGTGGCGGGCCGGGCGCGGCGGGCCGACCGGGACGACGCGGGTGCCGGGCTGCGGCGGGTCGAGGGCGACCATCGGGACCAGCGAGACGCCGACCCCGGCGGCGACCAGTGAACGGGCGAAGAAGTAGTCGGTGGTGGAGCCCGCCACCCGCAGGTCGAAGCCGGCCAGCAGGGCGTGTCGGCGCAGGAAGGCCTCGGTCTTGGCGCAGCCCAGCACCCAGGGCTCGTCGGCGAGTTCGGAGAGGTCGAGGGTGTCGCGGCCGGCGAGGGGATGGTTCTCCCGCAGGACGACGGACAGCGGGTCCGCCATCAGCGGCGTCCACTCCAGCCCGGAGCGGTCGCCGGGGACCACGGGCAGCGGCCCGTCGAAGTGGTAGGCGAGCGCGAGGTCCGCGGCGCCCTCGCGGACCATCGGCAGACTGTCCTCCGGCTCGCGCTCCACGATCCGCAGTTCGACCTCCGGGTGCGCCGCCGCGAACCGGGCCAGCACCGGAGGCAGCAGATGGCGGCCGCCGCTGGTGAAGGTGGCGAGGGTCAGCCGGGGCCGATCCGCCCGGAGCCGCCCGATCCGCTCCTCGGCGTGCCGCAGCTCGGCCCCGACGGCGACGGCGGCGTCCACCAGCAGCCGCCCCGCCTCGGTCAACCGCACCCCCCGCGTCGACCGCTCCACCACGGTCGTCCCGAGGCCGCGTTCAAGGGCCGCGATCTGCTGGGACACGGCGGAGGGCGTCAACAGCAAAGCGGCGGCGGCACGGTTGAAACTGCCGTGCTCGGCCACCGCCTTGAGCATGGTGAGCCGCCTGACGTCGAGCATGGTGTGGTCCCCCGGTCCGCGCTGGTACTGGTGCTGGCGCCCTGCTCAGCGGGTGCGCAGGCGCGGTGAGGACAGTACCCCGACAACGGTCCTTCCGACGCGAAGATCGGCCAGCCCTCGTCTCCCGTCCCGCCTACTCTCTTGGTAGAAACGAAAGTTGCCGCGCAGGTCGCCCCGACCGGCGATACTGGCCCGAGCCCTGGGAGGGGAGCGGCGATCACTATGAAGCGGACACGCCTGGCAATGGTGGCCACGGCCGGAGTTCTGGTTGTCGCGGGTACGGCTACCGCAGTGGCGTTGACCCGCGATTCTGCGGGCGTGGTCGTGCAAGAGGACCTTCCGCTCTCGCCCGAGATGCAAAGGTATGTGAACGACCCGGCCGCATTCGAGGAATACCTGCGCACGAACCCTCCCACGCCGCTGATGGAGCACGTGCACCCGTCCAGGAAGTAGCGGTCCGGCCGATCATGTGACCTTCATCTGGTCATGCCCGGCCGGAGGAACGGTTCAGGCGTCCGGGCGCGCGGCGCGGAAGGTGCGGCGGTAGGCCTGGGGGGTGACGCCGAGGGTGGTGTGGAAGTGCTGGCGCAGGGAGACGCCGGTGCCGAAGCCGGCGCGGTTGGCGAGCAGGTCTACGGGCCAGTCGGTGGACTCCAGGAGGTGGCGGGCCAGGTCGACGCGTTGGCGGACGAGCCAGCGGCCGGGGCTGGTGCCGACCTCCTCGCGGAAGCGGCGGGTGAAGGTGCGTACGCTGACGCCCGCGTGGGCGGCCATGTCGGCCAGGGTGACGGGGTCGGCGAGGTGTGCCATGACCCAGGCCTGGGTGGGGGCGGTGCCGGGGGTGGTGTGGTCGGGGACGGGGCGCTGGATGTACTGGGCCTGGCCGCCGTCCCGCCAGGGCGGGACGACGCAGGCGCGGGCGACGTCGTTGGCGATGTCGCTGCCGTGGTCACGGCGCACGATGTGCAGGCACAGGTCGATGCCGGCGGCGACCCCGGCGGAGGTGAGGACGTCGCCGTCGTCGATGAAGAGGACGTCGGGGTCGATGCGCGCAGTGGTGAACATGCGCTGCAGGTGGTCGGCTTCGCGCCAGTGCGTGGTGGCGGGGCGGCCGTCGAGCAGTCCTGCGGCGGCCAGCACGTAGGCGCCGGTGCAGATCGCCACGATCCTGGTTCCGGGGCGGATGCCGCCCAGGGCCTCGCGCAGGGTGTCGGGCAGGCGGCCCTCCTCGCGGATGGGGCCCAGGGCGTGGGAGGGCGGGATCACGACGGTGTCGACGGTGGCCAGCAGGGAGGCGTCGTGGGAGACGGTGAGCTGGTAGTCGGCCTCGGTGCGGACGGGGCGGCCGTCCAGGCTGCACGTGGTCACGGAGTAGAGGCGATCGCCCGTACTGTCGCGGGCGGCGCCGAAGATCCGTGCGGGGATGCCGAGTTCGAAGGGGACGACGCCGTCCAGGGCCAGAACGCCAACCTGATGCATGGCCCGATCCTTTCAGTCCTTGACCATCAGGCCACTACTGGAGGCCGGCCAGCCCGGACAGGCTGAGGACGTGCCGAAGAGAACCGGCACAAACCCACAGCAAACGCACCGTCGAAATGAGCACTTCACCATGGACCAGGCCATCACCACCCCCACGACCATGCGCGCCGTCTCCCAGGACACCGCCGGCGCCCCGGACGTCCTCAAGGTCGTCGAGGTGGCGCGCCCCGAGCCGGGCCGGGGCGAGATCCTGGTCCGGGTGCACGCGGCGGGCGTGAACCCGGCGGACTGGAAGACCCGCCAGCGAGGCGAGTTCGCCACCGGCGTCCGCCCGCCCTTCACGCTCGGCTACGACGTCGCCGGGGTGGTCGAAGCGGTCGGCCAGGGGGTGACCATCTTCCGGGTGGGCGACGCGGTATTCGGCATGCCGCGCTTCCCGCACCCGGCGGGCGCCTACGCCGAGTACGTCACCGCCCCGGCCCGGCACTTCGCCCCGCGCCCCGCCGGACTCACCCACCTCCAGGCCGGCGCCCTGCCGCTGGCCTCGCTGACCGCCTGGCAGGCCCTGGTGGACACCGCGAACGTCCGGCCCGGCCAGCGCGTCCTGATCCACGCGGCTGCGGGAGGCGTCGGCCACCTGGCCGTGCAGATCGCCAAGGCCCGCGGCGCGTACGTCATCGGCACGGCAAGCGCCGCCAAGCACGAGCTGCTCCGCTCGCTGGGTGCCGACGAGCTGATCGACTACCGCACCCAGGACTTCACCCGGACCCTCCGGGACGTCGACGTCGTCCTGGACTCCCTCGGCGGCCCCAACTGGGCCCGGTCCCTGCGAACGCTGCGGCCGGGCGGCACGCTGATCTCGATCCTGCCGCCGGACGACACCTTCCCCGCCGAGGAGGCCGAAGCGGCCGGGGTGCGGGCGGTGTTCATGCTCGTCGAGCCCGACCATGCGGGGTTGCGCGCGATCACCTCCCTGGTCGAGAGCGGCGCCCTGCGCGTGATCGTCGACGAGGTCTTCCCCCTCGAAGAAGCCGCCCGCGCCCACACGCTGGGCGAGACCGGCCGCACCACCGGCAAGATCGTCCTCTCCGTCGCCCCCTGACTCGCCTCAGAGGGTGCTGGGAAATGGTCAACTGCCAAAGACGAGCATCAACCTCGGACCTGTCCCCACCCATGAACAGTCCAATGAGAGAACCCGATAACCGGTCACGGTAAGCACCGTTGCGGTACTAGTGTCTCCGTACCTGATTCTCGACTCTTTGAACGAATTCAAGAGTCCGGTCATTCACACGGAGGACACCATGACGGCAAGCGCGCCCACTTGGAGTTCGGACGCCGTGCTGCGGCGGCTGCGCGGCACGGGCGAGGGGCTGACCGGCTCGGCCGGTCCCGGCGCAGCCGCCGACCGCGCGATGGGACGGGCCCTGACCGGCTTCCTGGACCGGATCGCCGGGCGTGGCTCGGGGCCGGCCGTGGACGGAATCGTCGCGCTGCCGTTCCTGGTGCACGGGACACACTCCGGCGACCCGGCGCCGGCCGAGCCCGCGGCGGTGGCGCACGTGCTGTGGTGGGTTGCGGCACGCTACCTGGACGACCTGTCCGACGCCGGGCCCCGGCCGTCCGCCGCAGCTGACACGGACAGTGCGGACCAGGATCTGCTCGCCGTCATCGGGATCACCTGCCACCTGGCGGCCGAGGTGCTCGACGAGGCGTGCCGCGACGACCCGGCGCGGGCGCTGCGGCTGCGCCAGGAGCTGTCGCGCGCCTGGCACCGGGCGATAGCCGGGCAGCTCACGGACCTCACGGCGACCGCGGCGACGGCGACCGCCGACGAGGTCACGGCCGGCTACCTGGGAAAGACCGGCGCCCCGTACGCGATGGCCGCGGCGATGGGCGCGGTGCTGGCCGGGTGCGACGAGGCGCGCGTGGACGCGTGGCGCGACCTCGGCGCGCGTTTCGGCGTGCTGCGGCAATTGGTCAACGACCAGCGGGACATCTCCTCGGGACGATACGAGGACCTTCGCAACGGGACCGCCACCCTCATGGTGGTGCAGTATCTGAAGTCGCTGTCCGAGCCGGAGCGCGCGGTGGCGGAGAAGTTGCTCGCCGGGTGCGCGGACTCCGCGGCGGCCCGGGAGGAGTTCGCGGCGCAGCTGACCGAGCCGAGCCGGCTGCGGGCATTCGCGGCGGCTACCAGGCCGCTGATCGACGGGCTGCACGCGAGTATCGACGAGGCCGGCGGGGTGGGCGAGTACGTCGCGGGGCTGCACGGGCTGGTCGATCAGACGGTGAACCTGTACCCGGAGTTCCTGCTGGGCGTCCGGGACTGAGCGCCAGGCCCGGGGCGGCCCCGGTAGTGCTTTGTCAGGTGTCGTCAGCTGTCGTCAGGTGTCGTTAGGTGTCGAGGAACTCGGGGACGAAGATGTCGCGGCTGGTCAGCAGGCGCTTGGAGAGGCCCTGCTCGTGGTGGTAGCGCAGGAAGGTGTCGACCGCCTTGCGGTTCGCACGCAGGCCGTAGGGCCACCAGTCCTCGCCGAGCAGGCTGCGGTTGCGTTCGAACAGGCTGCTGAACCAGGGGGTCACCAGGCTCATGTGCTGCTTCGGGGCGCCCTCGAGGTATGTCCGTTGGGCCAGGTCCTTGGCCTTGACGAATGCGCGGTAGACCGAGCGCAGATCCTCGGAACGGTGCATCAGGTCCTTGCGGACCGCGACGATGTGCATCGGGGGGAAGATCCCGGTGCGCCGGTAGTAGTCGCGCTCGACCTTCTCGTAGTCGGGGAAGAGCCGGACGATCTTCGCCGATCCCCGCACCATGGCCTGGGGCACGTCGACCGAGATGAGCGCGTCGATCTCGCCGGACTCGAGCATGGCGCCCAGGGTCCGGCCGTCGCCCGCGTGCCGTACGTGCACGCCGTCCGGCACCGGCTGCGGGAGCCAGTCGAACGCGGGGATGGGACGGTCGGTGCCCCCGATGACCCAGCGGCACTGATCGACGCTCACGCCGTACTCGTCCGACAGGATGCCCTTGGGCCAGACCCCGGCGTCGTGTCCGAAGAGCGCGAACTCGCCGACTGTCTTGCCGGCGAGGTCCTGCGGCTTCTCGATCCCCGCCTCGGTGTTCACGAAGATGGCGGAGTGCCGGAAGTTGCGGTTCGGGAAGATCGGCAGCGCCATGAACGGCGCGTCCTCCAGGTCGAAGGTGCGCAGAAAGTAGGTCAGGCCGAGTTCCGCTATGTCGTAGCGGCCTTCGAGCATGCGCCGGAAGAGGTCCGAGACCAGGGGCTCCGTCTCAAGGGTGGCGTCCACCCCGTCGATCTTCACGCGGCCGTCGAAGAGCGCCTCGGTGTGCTCGTACCGGTAGGTGCCGATGGTCAGCTCGATGCTCATCAAGATCCTCGCTTCCGTGAATGACCTTTCATTTTCACGATGAGCCCTCTATGGTTTTGATGTCAAGATGAGAGATCATTCACTTTGAGGGAGGCCGGCCATGCCGCGCATCACGCCCGAGCGGCGGGAAGCCAAGCGTGCGGAGATCGTGGCGGCGGCGCGCCGGTGTTTCGCGCGGGGCGGCTTCCACCAGACCTCGATGCCGGACATCGCCGCCGCCGCCGGTGTTTCCGCGGGCGCCCCCTACCGCTACTTCGCGAGCAAGGAGGAGATCATCCTGGCCATCGCCGCGGACGCCTTCCGGCTGATCTTCGAGCCGATGGAGCGGGTGGCCGTGGCCGCTGACGCCCCTTCCCTGGGCGACCTGGTCGCCGCCTCCCTTCAGACACTGAGCGCGGAGACCGTCACGGACACCGCAGGGCAGGTGGTTCCGGTCGAGGAACTGCTGCAGTGCGTCGTGCAGACCTGGTCGGAACTGCTGCGCAACGACGACCTGCACGCCCGCGCCCTGGAGGGCTTCGAAGGGGTCCGTCGCAGCATCGCCGACGCCCTGCGCCGCGGACAAGCGGCGGGCGCCGTCCAAACCGTGGAACCGGAGAGCGGCGCACGGGTATTGATCGGTCTGCTGCACGGATTCCTGCTCCAGCGGGTGGCCTTCGGCTTGACCGACACGACGGGATTCAACGACGCCGTCCGGGGGCTTCTCGACGCGGTCGAGCGACCGGTCAGCGCACGATGAGCCCATCCGCGTAGCCGCTACGCGCGTCCTCTGGTCGGCTTTCCGGTCGGTGGGGGCCGGGGGCGGTGCGTGGTCGCTGAGCTCAGCCGGTGTGAACGGGGCGCGGGTCGGGGAGGGCGCTTGCCGGCCAGAGGCTGTCGGGGAAGGCGGCGTCGTCGGAGTCGGTGTCGGTGTCGGGCATGAGGGTGGTGAGCATCTGCTGGGCGGTCCTCGCGTGTGGATGTCGAGAGTGCCGCCCTGCGGGCGGGAGTGAGAGTCGGTCTCATCCTCGAAGACCGGCGGTGGTTGTGCCCGGCGCGTGGGCGGGAGGAGCGCGCCGGGGCGTGGGGTGGCGGGGCGAACCACCCCTGAATGCGCCGGTTCGTTCCCGACCGCCCGGCGGCCGGATCGGGCGGCCTGCCTGGGGTGATGCCGACGGCCGTGCACGACCGGTCGGCGTCGGCGTTCGGACCGTACCCGAAGTGGGGAACCCGTCGTTCCGTGGCCGCGTCGACGGCTGCGAGACGACTCGCGGAGGGGGCCGGTGATGCGCGACAGGGAGCCGCGACAGCGGGATCAGCGGAGCATGCAGGACCGTCAGAGCGGGCCGGGCACACAGGACCAGGACGAGGGCGCGAGACAGGTCGGCGACGGCGCGTGGCAGCTCCCGGAGTACGACCACGAGCGGGAGTTGGGCGCGGGCGCCAGCGGCCGGGTGGTGCTCGCCCACCACCGCCCGACCGGCACACCGGTCGCGATCAAGTACCTGCACGACCCGGAGGACGGCGCCGACCTGCGACGGGAGGCAACCGTCCTGGCCCGGGTCGACTCGCCGTACGTCACCCGGCTCTACGAGTACGTCGAGATCGGTCCGCACGCGGCGATCGTCATGGAACTGGTCGACGGGATCTCGCTGCGCGCGCTCCTCCGGGCGGAGGGGGCGACCACCCCGGAGGCGGCGCTGGTGGTCCTCAAGGGCTCGCTGCTGGGACTGGCCGCCGCGCACGCGGTCGGGCTCGTCCACCGCGACTACAAGCCGGCCAACGTCCTCGTCGCGGCGGACGGCACCTCCAAACTCGTCGACTTCGGCATCGCCGTCCCCGGCGGCGACGACCGGGACATCGCCGGCACGCCCGCCTACCTGGCGCCCGAGCAGTGGTCGGGCGCGCCCGCCTCGCCCACCGCGGACGTCTACGCGGCCACCGTCACCTTCTTCGAGTGCCTGACCGGCACACGGCCGTTCGGCGGCGGGACGACGGCCGAACTCGCCGTCCACCACCTGACCTCGCCGGTGCCGGACGAGTTGGTCCCGGAGGCCGTCCGGCCGCTGGTCCGGGCCGGGCTGGCGAAGCGGCCGGAGGAACGGCCGCCCGGTGCGGCGGAGTTCGTCCGGCTGCTGGAGACGGCCGCCGCGGCCGGGTACGGCGAGGACTGGGAGGAACGCGGTCGCGCCGACCTCGCCGCCCTGATCGGCCTGCTCGCCGCGCTGCTGCCGTGGGGCGCGGCCGCCGTGCCCGGCAGGCCGACGGCGCTGGACCCGCAACTCGTGGCCGCCGAGGGCCACTTGCCGGGCCGGGGCACGCACCGCGCGGGCGAGGACGAGGTCACGGTGACGGCGACGAGGAACGCGCACCCGAACGTCGGTGCCTCCGCACGCCGGACGACGGGGAGGCCTACGCAGCCGCAGCGACCCCGACACCCCCGGCGGCGGCGCGCCGGGGCGGTGGCCGGGGCGGTGGCTGGCACCCTGACGGTGGCCGCGCTGGCCGGCGTCGCGCTCGCCGGGACGACCCAGCGCGAGGAGCGGACGGTGACGGGCAGTCCGATGGTGCGGGTCACCAGCACGCTGGAGGCCGCCGTCGGGGAGGCGACGACGCAGCCACCCACGCCCGCACCGACGGCCACGTCCGCCTCCCCCACCCGTCGGACCCCCACCACACCGCCGACACCCTCGGCCTCACCCTCCCCCTCGGCGAGCCGGTCCGCGCCACCGTCCACTCCCCCGTCCTCGTCGCCGTCCCGCCCACCCGCACCGTCCGCGTCCCGGCCGCCCGCCCCCTCGCCGTCGCGCCCGCTGCCGCCCGCCACCGGGACGCCGTCGGGCGGCGGCACCTCCAGCCCGTCCCCCTCCTCGCCACGACTCACGGACCCGCCCGGCACCAGCACCTCGCCGACCCCCGTCCCCAGCCCGCCCTCGCCCGTCCGCGAGCCGCTGCCGCCCACCGTGACCTCCCCGCCGCCGGCGCCCACCCGGGTGGACTCGCTGACCATCGACTCCATCAGCTGCCTGGACAGCAGCCGCTTCGGCATCCAGGCGAGGATCACCGTCGTGACCTCCGGGCCGCCCGGCGCCAGGCTGACCGTGTCCTGGCAGCACCACTCCGGTGCGATCAACCCACCGGTGACCGTGGCCACCGAGACGGTGCGCCTCGACACCGGCACCGTCACGCTCACCCGCTCATACAACTTCGGCAGCGACGAGTCGCTCCAGTGGGGCGTCCGGGTGGGCAGCGACCCCCGGCCGGGCAGCACGCCGACGGCCTACCGCGAGTTGCCCTCCATCGACTGCCGCCAGCCCGGCTGAGCCGTCCTCCGGCCGCTGCTCGCCGCCCCGCCACCCGTCCCGGAGTTCACCATGACCCTGCCCCCACCGGAGCACGGCTCCCGCGCCGACCGGACTTTCCGACTCACCCCCTCCGCGCCCACCAGGCCCTCGGCCGAGGAACCGGACTGCGCCACCGTCCTCGACCCGACCGCCTGGAACACCCCGATCGCCGACACCCCACCACCACCCCCAGCTCCACCGCCGACGCCGCCGACTCCCCAGCAGCACGAGGTGCGCCGCTTCGGCCCGGGCGTACCGCCGGCGGTCGCGGCGAAGTGGCACGGCACGCCGCCCCCACCGCCTCGGCGCCGGCGGCCCCTTCCGTGGCTGGTCCCCACCGCCGCCGCGGTCGTCCTGCTCGCCCTCCTGCCCGCCCGCTGCCGGGCCGAGCCGCCACTCGCACTGACCGGCATCGCCGTCACCGCCGAGCCGACCGACGGCCCGCCCTGCGACGGCACGGCCGTCATCACCGCGACGGTCACCACCGACGGCCACCCGGGCACCATCCACTACCGCTGGCTCCGCAACGACGGCACCGCCTCCGACGAACTGGTCCAGCCCGTCCGCACCGGCGAGTTCCGGGCCGACCTCGTCCTCAGCTGGTCCTTCGCCGGCCACGGCACCATGCACGCGACCACCACCGTCGAGATCCTCGCCCCCCGCACGCTGAGCGCCTCGACCTCCTTCGACTACACCTGCCGACGCTGAACCCCCGGCAGGTGCAGGCGCTACGGAAGCAGTGCCATCTCGTCAGTCCAACCAGTACTACCGGCAGCGGCCTGGTGCAGCCGGCCGCTCGCGCCTCTCAAGGTTGGGTGAATGCACCGTGGGTCGCCTCGCCTTGGCTCGGCTCACTGAACGCGGCACCGGCCGACAACGCGAGCATCGGCAGGATGTGCCGCGTGGAAAGCCGACGCGATGACCTCGGCAAGTCGGGTATCCAGATCCCGCACGGCCTCGCACTCGAACTGCTCGCCCGACCGAACGCGCCGCTACGTCTCGGAATCGATCCGGACGCGCCCGGAGGGCCGACACTGCAGGTCATCGACCCGTACGGCAACCGCCATCCGCACCGTAGCCGACCCCGGCGAGGGCGCACCGGCGGGCAAGCGCGCTACCGGTGCGCTACCGCGCGACCACCGAGCCGATGCGCCAGCAGCTCAGCGCCCTCGCCACCCACGAGGAGCCTGCGGCCTGACCGGTGCCACAAGGCCTCCGGGGCGTCCCCGGGGCCGCCCGAGTGGTTCGCTCCGGCCCGCTCCGCGACGATGGGGAGGGTGACGGCCGCCGCGGGCCGGGTCACGCCGCCGCGGTTCCCGGCCGACCGGGAAGGGATCGAACCGCCATGACCAGCACCACCACGACCACCGTGACCGCCTACGCCGCACCCGCCGCCAAGGCCCCGCTGGAGCGCACCACGATCGAACGCCGGGCCGTCCGCGAGCGCGACGTGCGGATCGCGATCGCGTACGTCGGCATCTGCCACTCCGACCTCCACCAGGTCAGCGCCGGCTGGGGTGCGGCGATCTTCCCGATGGTGCCGGGGCACGAGATCACCGGCGTCGTGCGCGAGGTCGGCTCCGCGGTGACCGGCTTCCGGGCCGGGGACCGGGTCGGCGTCGGCTGCATGGTCGACTCCTGCCGGGTGTGCGAGAACTGCCGGGCCGGTCTGGAGCAGTACTGCGCCGAGGGGCCGGTCTGGACGTACAACGCCGTCGGCAAGGACGGGCAGCCCACCTACGGCGGCTACGCGCAGGAGATCGTCGTCGACGAGAGCTTCGTCGTGCGTGTCCCGGACGCCCTGGGCCTGGACGTCGCCGCGCCGCTGCTGTGCGCGGGCATCACCACCTACTCGCCGCTGCGGCACTGGGGTGCCGGGCCTGGCCGGAGGGTCGCCATCGTCGGCCTGGGCGGGCTCGGCCACGTGGCCGTGCAGCTCGCCCACGCGCTCGGCGCCGAGGTCACCGTGCTCTCCCAGTCCCTACGCAAGCGGGACGACGGCCTGCGGCTGGGCGCCGACCACTACCGCGCCACCGCCGATCCGGCCACCTTCGAGGACCTCGCGGGCGCCTTCGACCTCGTCCTCAGCACCGTCTCGGCCCCGCTCGACTTCGCCGCCTACTTCGCGCTGCTGCGCACCGACGGCGCCATGGTCAACCTCGGTCTGCCCGAGGAGCCGGTGCAGATCGGGCTCCAGTCGCTGAACGGCCGCCGCCGCAGCATGAGCAGCTCGGGCATCGGCGGCATCGCGGAGACGCAGGAGATGCTGGACTTCTGCGCCGAGCACGGCGTGGCGGCCGAGATCGAGACGATCCGCGCGGAGCAGGTCAACGAGGCCTACGACCGGCTGCTGGCCGGCGACGTCCGCTACCGCTTCGTCATCGACACCGCCACCCTGTGACCCCGCCGCCGCAGCTCGGGGACCCGGGGCTCAGTAGACGTCCCGGACATAGCGCCTCTCGGCGGCCAGCTGCTTGATGTGGAGGGCGGCCTCCTCCTCGGTGAGGCCGCCGTGGGTGCGGGCGATCTCGTTCAGCACCCGGTCGACGTCCTTGGCCATCCGGGCGGCGTCGCCGCAGACGTAGAGGTGGGCGCCGTTCTGGAGCCAGTCCCAGAGCCGCAGGCCGTGCTCCCGCATCCGGTCCTGGACGTAGACCTTGTTCCGCTGGTCCCGGGAGAAGGCGAGGTCGAGGCGGTCGAGGTGGCCGGAGTCCTGGAAGGCGGCGAGCTCCTCGCGGTAGTAGAAGTCCGTCTCCCGGCGCTGCTCGCCGAAGAACAGCCAGTTCGGGCCGGTGTGGCCGCGGGCCCGGCGGTCCTCCAGGAAGCCGATGAACGGGGCGATGCCGGTGCCCGGGCCGACCATGATCATCGGCGCGGTGGGATCCGTCGGCGGCCGGAAGTGCGTGGTGGGCTGCACGAAGACGGGCACCGGGCCGTCGTCCGCGCGGTCGGCGAGGAAGGTGGAGCAGACGCCCTTGCGCATCCGCCCGGAGCCGTTGGGGTGGCGGACCACCGAGACGGTGAGCCGGACCTCGCCGGGGTGGGCCAGCGGGCTTGAGGAGATCGAGTACAGCCTGGGCTGGAGCCGCTTCAGCACGCCGGCCCACTCGGCCGCCGCGGCCCGCACGGGTATCGCGCCGACCACGTCCACGGCCTGCCGGCCCCAGGTCCACTTGGCCAGTTCGCCGGTGTTGTCCGGGCGCAGGAGCCGTTTGAGGTCGCGGTCGCCGGAGCGCTCGCCGACGAAGCGCAGCAGGTCCGGGGTGATCCTGGCGATCTCCAGGTGGCTGCGCAGCGCTTCGGCGAACGGGAGCTCTCCGGCGTCGCGGAGGGTGACGGGGGCGTCCGGGTCGAGGCCGGTGACCGCGAGCCACTCGGCCACCAGCTCGGGACAGTTCCGCGCCCGGACGCCGAGGGCGTCGCCCGTCCGGTAGTCGAGGTCGCCGTGTTCGCCGTGTTCGCCGCCTCGGGTGTCGAGGGCGAACTGTCGGACCTCCTTCGCGGATCCGGGCAGGCTGAGGAGCCGGTTGCCGATCAGCAGGGTGCCGAAGGGGGCGGCCTTGGAGTAGGTGGTCCGGCGGGCCGGAGCGGAAGGGGCGGACGGTACCGCCGGGGCGGCCGACGCGACCGGCGAGACCGGCCCGGCCAGCGCCGCCAGGACCTGCTCCAGCCACCGGTCGACCGCGTCGTCGTAGTCGGGCTCGCAGTCCGTGCGCGGGGCGAGCCGGGTCGCGCCGAGCTCCCCGAGCCGCTGGTCGAGGCGCCGGCCGTGGCCGCAGAAGTCCGCGTAGCTGGAGTCCCCGAGGGCGAGCACCGCGTAGCGGAGGCCGCCCGCGTCCGGCGGGCCGTCCGCGAGCATCCCCTCCCAGAAGGCGGATCCGTTGTCGGGGGCCTCGCCGTCGCCGAACGTGCTGGTGATCAGGAGCAGCGGCGTCCCGGCCGCCAGGGTGCCGGGGCCGACCTCGTCCATGCCGAGCAGCAGCGGCTGCCAGCCCTCGGCGGCCAGGCGCTCCGCGATCCCGGCGGCGACCTTCTCGGCGGTGCCCGTCTGGGACGCCCACAACACGGTCACCTCCCGGCCGGGCGGCGGGGCGGCCGGGCCGTCCGCCGTACCCGGCGCGGGCTCCGCGGCGCCGCCCGCGGCCTCGGCCTCGGCGTCGACCGGTGGGGCCGCGAGGTGGGAGTACGCCCCGGCCAGCACGCCGTTGATCCACTGTGCCCGCTCCGGGTCGACCGGCGCCTGCGCCGGGAGCACCGGCACCCCGGCCGGCCGGGCGGGCGCGGACGGCAGTCCGGCGAGGAAGCCCGCCAGGTAGATCCGCTCGGCGTCGCTCAGCAGGGGTGCCTCGATCCCGGCGACGCCGAACACCCCGGCCAGCGCGGCGATCTGCGACCCCGGCGCCGCCGGAAGCACCGGAACCACCGGAACCACCTCCGCAGGCTGCACCGCCACGACCGGCTCCGCGGCCTCCCGGAGACCGGGCGCCGCGACCGGGCGCAGCGCGACCGCGCAGACCTTCAGCTCCGGCTGGAAGGAGATCGGGTCCACCGCGTCGCTGGTGACCGCGTTGATGCTGAGGTACTCGCCGAACAGGTCGTTCCAGTGGAACGGCGCGAAGCAGTCCCCCGGCCGCACCCGGTCGGTGACCACCACCGGCAGCACCGCCCGCCCGCGCCGGGACGCCACCTCCAGGTGGTCTCCCTTGTCGACACCGAGCGCCGCCGCGTCCTGAGGGTGGATCTCCACGAACGGGCCCGGGTTGAGCCGGTTGAGCGCGGCGACCCGGCCGGTCTTGGTGAGCGTGTGCCACTGGTGCTGGAGGCGACCGGTGTTGAGGACGAACGGGTAGTCGTCGTCCGGCAGTTCGGCGGCCGGGAGGTGCGGCCGGGCGTAGAAGGCGGCCCGTCCGGACGCGGTCGGGAAGGCCAGTCGCGGCCGGCTGCCGTCCGGCCGCTCCAGCAGGGCCTGGCTGACGCCGTCGTTGAGGTAGCGGATCGGGTTGCGGTCCGGTCCGTCGGGGTCGGCGGCCGGCCACTGCACGGGGGTGTCCCGCAGGCGTGCGTAGGTCACGCCCCGCAGGTCCCAGCCGGTCTTCGGGTTCCACGCCCGCTTGAGCTCCTCGAAGACCTCCTCGGCGCTCGCGTAGCTGAAGCCCTCGGCGAAGCCCATCGCGCAGGCCACCCGGGCGATGATCTGCCAGTCCGGCAGCGCCTGGCCGACCGGGTCGGCGGCCGGTCGGGCCAGGGTGAGGCCGCGCTCCGAGTTGACCAGCACGCCCTCCGCCTCGGCCCACAGGGCGGCGGGCAGCACCACGTCGGCGTACGCGTTGGTCTCGGTGTCGGCGAACACGTCCTGGGTGATGACGAGCTCGGCGGCCTCCAGGCCGGCGATGACGGTCTTCCGGTTGGCCACCGAGGCGACCGGGTTGGTGCAGATGATCCAGCAGGCCTTGATCTCGCCCTCCGCCATCCGCGAGAACATCTCGACGGTGCCCCGGCCGACGTCGGTGCGCAGCGTGTCGGCGGGCAGGCCCCACAGCTCCTCCGTGAAGGCCCGCTCGGCCGGGTCCAGCACCGATCGCTGCCCGGGCAGGCCCGGCCCCATGTAGCCCATCTCCCGGCCGCCCATCGCGTTCGGCTGCCCGGTGAGGGAGAACGGGCCGCTGCCGGGGCGGCAGATCGCGCCGGTGGCCAGGTGCAGGTTGACCAGGGCGTTGGTGTTCCAGGTGCCGTGGGTGGACTGGTTGAGCCCCATCGTCCAGCAGCTCATCCACTCCCCCGCCGCGCCGATCAGCCGGGCGGCGGCGCGGATGGACTCCTCGGCGAGCCCGGTGATCCGGGAGACCTCGGCGGGCGGGTAGTCCGCCAGGAAGCCGGGCATCTGCTCCCAGCCGTCGGTGAACTCCTCGATGAAGGCCGGGTCGGTGTCCCCGTTCTCGACCAGCAGGTGCAGCAGTCCGTTGAGCAGGGCGAGGTCGGTGCCGGGCCGGATCTGCAGGAAGAGGTCGGCCTTGTCGGCGGTCGCGCTGCGCCGCGGGTCGACGACGATCAGTTTGGCGCCGGCCCTGACCCGGTCCATCATCCGCAGGAACAGGATCGGGTGGCAGTCGGCCATGTTGGAGCCGATCACCAGGAAAACGTCGGCGTGGTCGAAGTCCGCGTACGAGCCGGGCGGCCCGTCGGCGCCCAGCGACAGCTTGTAGCCGCTGCCCGCGCTCGCCATGCACAGCCGGGAGTTGGACTCGATCTGGTTGGTGCGGACGAAGCCCTTGGCGAGCTTGTTCGCCAGGTACTGGGCCTCCAGGGTCATCTGGCCCGAGACGTAGAACGCCAGGGCGTCCGGCCCGTGCTCGTCGAGGATCGCCCGCAGCCGGTGCGCGGTGGCGGAGATCGCCGCGTCCACGGGCACGGGTACGGCCTCGGCCCCCCGCTCGACCCGGACCAGCGCGGTGTCCAGCCGCCCGGGGGCCGCGAGCATGTCGGCGGTGGTCGCGCCCTTGGTGCAGAGCCGCCCGCCGTTGGCGGGGTGGTTCCGGTCACCGGACGCCTTGAGCACCGTCCGGCGGCCCGTCTCCCCGTCCACCGTGACGTCGAGCAGCATGCCGCAGCCGACGCCGCAGTACGAGCAGACGGTCCGCACGCTCTGGACGGGGTTCGGGCCCGGTACCGTCACTACGGCTCCCTCTCAGGTAGCAGTCGCCGGCCCCGGCCCCTGCCGACCCGTGCCGTCCGACGGTGGGCGGTCCCACCACCGGAACCGTAGGAAGTCGGCATTAACGCGAGATCACGAACCCGAACGCCGGACGTAAACCCCCTCGCACGGCCGGTGCCGCACCCCTGTGAGCCCGGGGCCCACCCTGTCCGACCCGCACGGTCCCACGGCGGACGGCCGGTTGCCAAGACGTCGCCGTCCACGCCCGGCCCCGCGCGCCGGGAGGGGCCCGGGGGTCAGTGCGGCGGGGCCGGGACGGTGACCGGGGAGGAGGCGCCGGGGAGCAGGAGGCGGGGGGTGCCGGTGCCGTCGGCGGGGGTGGACCAGACGTCGGTGGCCTTGCCTCCGTGGGCCGGGAGGGCGTAGGCGAGGGTGGCGTCGTCGAGCCAGGCGGCCTGGTCGTCGACGCTGCTGGTCTCGGCCAGGGGGTGCTCCCGGAGGTCGGCCAGGTCGAGGACGAAGAGGCGCCAGGGGGCGGCGGGGTCGGCGGAGACCTTCTTCTTGAAGGCGATCCGGGTGCCGTCCGGGGAGAGCGAGGGGCATTCGACGTTCTCCCGCAGGGTGCGGGCCGACCAGGCCTTGAGGTCGCCCTCGACGAGGTGGGTGCGGCCGCCGGTGGAGACGGTGGCGTAGAAGCGGTTGTCGTCGGCGGCGAAGTTGACGCCCCAGTAGTTGACGTCGGCGGCGTGGTAGCGGCTGTCGCCGATCGTCAGCGGGATCTCCTCGACGGACTTGATCAGGTAGTCGGTGCGCAGGTCGAGGATCGAGGTCCGGGTGGAGAACCGGCCGGCGGCGTAGGAGTCCCCGACGGCGAAGGTGGTCCAGGAGAGCACCTGGCCGGAGGGCGACACCCGCGCCCGGTTGGGGATGCCGGGGACGGTCACCGACCGGAGTTCGGCGAACCGCCGGTCGTAGACCACCGCCTGGGTGCGGGCCGGGGTGCCCGGCAGGGCGCGCAGGCACAGGGCCCGCTCCCCCGCCGCGTAGAACCGCGCGCAGGACGGCCCGTCCGGCGTGCCGCCCGGGCTGCGGGCGACCCGGCCGGTGGCGGTGTCGCGGTAGTAGAGGCCGGGCTCGTTGAGGGTGAACGAGGCTTCCGCCGCGACGAGTTGCGGCGCGCCGCCGCGTTGCCGGGCGTGCAGCAGATAGCCGAAGGAGCCGCCCAGGAGGACGAGGACGGCGAGGATCAGGAGGGTCGGGCGCGACTTCATCGGGCCTTCCTTGCGGGCAGGATCCGCCAGGCGGCGGTGAGTGCGGCGGCCAGGGCGAGGGCGGCCGCCGCCAGGGCCGGGCGCGGCCCCCACCACGTCCAGGCCGCGCCGAAGCCGGCCGCGCCGACCAGGCGGGCCAGGGCCTGGCCGGTCTGGAGGACGGCGAGCCCGCTCGCCCGGCCGTCGGCGGGCAGGGCGGGGGCGGCCAGGGCCATCAGCACGCCGTCGGTGGCGGCGTAGAAGACGCCGAGGAGGACCAGGACGAGCGCGGCGGTCGGCGGGCCCGCCGGGGCGAGCAGGGTGAGGTAGGCGGCGAGCAGTGCGCCGTGTCCGAAGAGGAGCGGGGTCCGGCGTCCGATGCGGTCGGCGAGCCGACCGGCCGGGACGGCGAGCAGCAGGTAGCAGGCCGCCGCACCGAGCGGCAGCAGGGGGAAGAGCGAGGGCGACAGGTCGAGGCCGCGTTGGAGCAGGAGGTAGAGGAAGGAGTCCCCGACGGTCGCGGCGCCGAGCAGGGCGGCGGCCACGACCACCCGCCGGAAGGCGGGGTCGGCGAGCATCCGGCGGGTGGTGCGGGCCGGTCGTGGTGCGGCGGTCCCTCTCGGGGCGGTGGCCGGCGATGCCAGGTCGGCCGGGACGAAGAGGCGCAGCACCACCACGCCCAGCAGGCCGACCGCGAAGCTCACCACGAAGACCGCGTCGTAGGCGTCCGCCGTCGCCCACAGCACCACGAACGCGACCAGCGGGCCGAGCAGCGCCCCGGTGGTGTCCATCGCCCGGTGCACGCCGAAGGCCCGGCCGAGCGCCTCCGGCGGTGCGCTGAGCGTGATCATCGCGTCCCGGGGCGCGGTGCGCACGCCCTTGCCGAGCCGGTCGGCGGCCAGGGCGGCGGCGATCCCGCCGGCCGCCCCGCCGGCCATCAGCAGGCCGAGCCGGGAGAGGGCCGAGAGCAGGTAGCCCGCCCCGGCGACGGTCCGGTGGCGACCGCCGCCGCGGTCGGCGAGCCGGCCGCCGAGGAGCCGGACCAGCGCCGTGGCGCCGTTGAACAGTCCGTCGAGGAAGCCGAACTGGAGGGGTGACAGGCCGAGGCCCAGCACCAGGTAGAGCGGCAGCACGGCGGTGACCATCTCCGAGGAGACGTCGGTGACCAGGCTGACCGTGCCGAGCGCGAGGACCGTGCCGGGGACGCGCCGCCCCACCCCCGCGGGGCGGGGCGGCGCGTCCGAACGGCGGCCCGTGGTGGCCAGGTACATCATCAGTGGCAGCTGTAGGTCGGGCTGGTGTCCTTGGCCTTGCCGTCCGTGCCGAGGTAGCTCCAGCCGTAGCCGGAGTCGGTGAAGTCCAGCTTCAGCACGCCGTAGTCGCCGCTGATCCGCTTCTGGCTGTTCGGCTGGACCTGCTCGATCGGGTAGGGCTCGGCGCCGCCCATGCCGCCGACGATCTCGACGATGCCGTCCGCGGTGGCCCTGCCGTCCGGGTCCTGCGGGGCGAACCGCTCGTAGTGGTGGTCGTGCCCGTTGAGCACCAGGTCGGCCCGGGCGTCGTAGAGGATCCGCCACACCGGCCGGGAGACGGGGTCGTTGCCGTGCCCGCCGGAGGAGTACAGCGGGTGGTGCCAGTAGGCGGCGACGCACTTCCTGGCGTTCGCCGCGAGGTCGGCCTTCAGCCAGTCGATCTGGGCGCTCTGGTCGAAGGCGTTGGAGTCGAGGGCGACGAAGTGCCAGTTGCCCTCGTCGAAGCTGTACCAGCTCTTGCCCTGCGGGTAGGCGACGCTGCCGAAGTACGCCTTGTACCCGGCGAGCGGGCCGGCCGGGTCGTAGGTCTCGTGGTTGCCGGGGACGGGGTGGGTCTTCGCCTTGAACGCGCCCCAGCTCTTGTCGTAGTAGGCGCGGAAGTCCGCGAGCCGGGCGTCGTCGTACTGGTTGTCACCCATCGTCAGGTAGAACCTCGGGTCGATCCGCTGGGCGAGCGCGGCGGTCCTGGGGTGCGCGCAGGCGCTGTCCGAGGCGGTGCACTGGGCGGCGATGTCGCCCGCCGCGACCACGGTGAACGCCCCGCCCGGCGTGGTCCCGGTCGGGGACGGCGCGGTGGGCGACGGCGTCGCGTCCGCGGTCCCGTAGACCTCCATCTCGAACAGCGAGTACCCGTAGGAGGTGCCGCGCGCCGTCCCGTACATCCGGACGTACCGGCCCTTGCCGGTCAGCCCGGTCCACTCGTCCGTGCCGCCGTTGCCGGCCTTCTCCTCGGCGACCGTCGTCCAGGTCGCCCCGTCCGCCGACACCTCCAGCCGGTACGCCTTCGCGTACGCGGCCTCCCAGGCGAGCTTGATCCGGGAGACGGTGGCGTTCGCTCCGAGGTCGACCCGCAGCCACTGCGGGTCCTTCCCCTCCGTGCTCGCCCACCGTGTGCCGGTGTTCCCGTCGAACGCCTTGCCCGCCGCGTACGACGAGCCCTCCGTGGACGAGGCCGTCGCGGCCCTGCCCCGCGAGAGCAGCGGATCGGCCGCCGCTCCCGCCCGCCCGGACCAGCCGAGCAGCAGTCCGCCGACCAGCACGAGCACGGCGGCGAACACTCCGATGTGAACAGGCCTTACTGAGACTTCGGGACGCATCCCTGGACTCCCTGACCTCGGTTGACGGCGAGAGCTGGACTCCTGTGAAGCTCGTGCACGAACCCCACCGGCGGAGCGGCGGCCCGCACCACCGCGGCGGCCGGGTCAGAGCTCTCGCTGAGCGCGTCACGCCCCGGCGGTGCGGGCGCCGCGCCAAGCCGCCGTCGGGGAGCCTAGTGAAAAGTAAAGTTTCCTGACAATAGTGCGGGCGCACCGAACTCCCGCGCGAATCCGGACCGCACGCCGCTCGGGCGTGCCGCCGGCGCGGGGGACGGATCCATGGGACGACCGTCCGGTCACCAGTTCAGCTGATGACGTGTTCAGCAGATCGGTAGTTCTGCTGATGACCGTTCGGCAGCAGAGTGGTGGCCATGAGCAACGCCGTACAACGAGAAGCCGCCCCGGACACCGCGTGGGACAACACCTGGACCAACCCACCGCGCAGCGTGTGCGTGATCGGTGGGACCAGGTACTTCGGCCGCCACCTGGTCACCCTGCCGCTCGACGCAGGGATCCGGGTCACCCTGGTCAACCGCGGCTCCGCCCCGCCGCCGCCCGGTGTGGAGCACGTCCGGGCCGACCGCGACGACGAGGGCGCGCTGGCCGCCGCCCTCGGCGACCGCACCTTCGACGCGGTGATCGACCAGGTGCTGTACACGCCCGCCCAGGCCGCGGTGGCCCGCCGGGTCTTCGCCGGCCGCGCCGACCGGTATGTGATGACCTCGACCATCGAGGTCTACAACCCCGCGACCTCGCCGCTCGTCCGCACCACGCCCGGGGTGCCGGTGCCCGAGCAGGCCGTCGACCCGGCGCACTGGCCGGTGGACCTCACGCTGCCGTGGCACGACCCGGCGGCGATCACCCGGCACTTCGGCGAGGCGACCGCCTACGCCGAGGGCAAGCGCCAGGCCGAGGCCGTGCTCGCCGCCGGTGACCCGCCGTTCGCCTGGGCTAGCGTGCGCAGCGCCCATGTGCTCGGCGGCGGGGCACGGGACTTCACCGGCCGGCTCGCCCACTACGCCGAGCGGGTCGCCGCCGGACGGCCGGTCGCCGTGCACGAGGACCCGCGGCCGAGCTCCTTCGTCCACCACCGGGAGATCGCCGCCGCCCTGTTCGCGGTCGCCGCCTCGCCGGCCGTCGGCGCGGTCAACGCCGCCTCGGCCGAGCTGCTCGACGCGGTCGGCCTGTGCGAACTGATCGCCGACGGACTCGGCACCACCGCCCGCTATCGGCGGGCCGAGGGCGTGGAGCACTCGCCGTACTCCTTCGACCGCTGGTACGCGATGGACACCCGGCGCGCCGAGTCGCTCGGCCTCGTCTTCTCGCCCCTGCGCGACTGGCTGCCCGCCGCCGCGGCCGAGGCCGTCGAGGCCGTCCAGGCGGCGGGCGGGCCCGAGGACGCCACCGGGACGCCCGCGACCGACGGAGAGGCGGCCTGAGCATGCGACAGCGCACCCTCGGAGAGCGGAGCATCGGCGCGATCGGGCTCGGCGCGATGCCCCTCTCGGTGGAGGGACGCCCGGACCCCGAGGCCGCCCTCACCACCCTGCACGCCGCGCTCGACGCGGGTGTCACCCTGCTCGACACCGCCGACTCCTACCACTGGCACGCCGACGAGGTCGGCCACAACGAGCGCCTGATCGCCCGGGCGCTGGCCGCCCGGCCGGCCGGCGACCGGGAGGCGGTGCTGGTCGCCACCAAGGGCGGCCGTGGCCGCCCCGGGGACGGCTCGTGGACGGTCGACGGCCGGCCCGAGCACCTCCGACGGGCCTGCGAGGGCTCGCTCCGCCGCCTGGGCGTGGACACGATCGACCTCTACCAGCTGCACAAGCCCGACCCCCGGGTGCCGTGGGCGGACTCGGTGGGGGTGCTGCGCGAGCTGCTGGACGCCGGGAAGATCCGGGCGGCGGGCCTCTCCAACGTCGACGAGCGGCAGATCCTGACGGCGCGGGAGATCCTCGGTCCGGGGCTGGTCTCGGTGCAGAACCACTTCTCCCCGGCCGACCGCACCGCCCTGCCGCAACTGCGGCTCGCCGAACGGCTGGGCCTGGCCTTCCTGCCCTGGAGCCCGCTCGGCGGCCTCGCCCGCAGCGTGCTGGACGATCCGGCGGGCGGCGTCCCGGCGCACACCGCCTTCCACCGGATCGCCGCAGAGCGCGGCGTCTCGCCCCAGCGGGTCGGCCTGGCCTGGCTGCTCGCGCTCTCCCCCGCCGTCGTCCCGATCCCCGGCGCCCGCCGCCCCGCCAGCATCCAGGACAGCGCGGCGGCGGCCGAGCTCGTCCTCGACGCCGCCGAACTCGCCTCCCTGAACGGGCCGTTCGCGGCCCTCACGAACGGGTGATGCCGGCGGCCTCCGCGAGCAGGCGGTAGGAGGTGAGCAGCTCCGCCCGGTCGTAGGTGCTGGTGGTCAACAGGAACTCGTCGGCGCCGGTGCGCTCCACCAGCGCCGCGAGTTCTCCGACGGCCTGCCCGGGGGTGCCCGCGATGTGGCCGGTCAGGGCCTGCTCGAAGGCGGTGCGCTCGCGCGCGGTCATCGACCGGGCGAGGACCTCCTCGGCGGGTTCGAGCGGGGAGAACTCGCCGCGGGTCCGGCTGTGGGCGCTCGACCAGGCCTCCGGGACGAGCAGTGCGCGGGCCCGCTCCTCGGTCGCGGCGACGGCGACCGTCCCGGACACCACGACGTAGGGCCGCTCGGCACGGGCCGAGGGGCGGAAGCGCTCCCGGTAGCGGTCGATCGCCGCCCGCATGGCCTCCTCCCCGCGCACCGCCGCGATCACCAGGGGCAGGCCGGCGTCGGCGGCCACCTCCGCGCCCGCGCCGGTGGCCAGCACGAACGCGGGGACGTCCAGGCCCTCGGACGGACGGGCGTGCACACCGCCGGGGCCGCGCGCGGCGGGGTCGAACCAGGAGAGGAGTTCGGCGAGCTGCTCGGGGAACCGGTCGGCGTCGTCCTTCTCCCGCCCCAGGGCCCGCCGCACCCCGTCGGTGAAGCCCACCGACCGGCCGAGGCCCATGTCGATCCGGCCCGGGAAGAGGGCGGCGAGCACACCGAACTGCTCGGCCACGACCAGGGGCTGATGGTTGGGGAGCATCACCCCGCCGGTACCGACCCTGATCCGCGACGTCGCCGCGGCCACCGCCGCCGCCAGCACCGTCGGCGCCGAACCGGCCACACCCGGCACGCCGTGGTGCTCGGAGACCCAGAACCGGTGGAAGCCGAGCCGCTCGACCTCCACCGCGAACGCCACGGTGTCGCGCAGCGCCTGCGCGGGCTCCTCCCCACGGCGCGTCCGGGAACGGTCCAGCACGGAGAGGCGAAGGGCGGGCGAGGCGGTCACCTCCCTGCCAACAGCCACCCGCGCCACCGGCATTCCCCCTGGAACGCCGGTCCGGGGCACCGGGGAAATCCGCTTGCCGATCCTCATCCCCGGGCTTCACGGGACTCATGGGACATGGCCCGGCACCCGGCTCAGGTTCCGGGGAGGATACGGCGCGTTTCGTAGGCCCACATCGCGATCTCGACCCGGTTGCGGGCGCCGAGTTTGGCCATCAGGCTGGCCAGATGCGTCTTCACCGTGCTGAGGCTGATGTGCAGTGCATCGGCGATCTCGGTGTTGGTCAGCCCGCGAGCGACGGCGAGGAGCACCTGCTCCTCGCGGGCGGTGACGGGTGAGACCGGCTGGGCCGCGGGCCGGCCGGCGGGCAGGTCCGCGAATGCCTGGAGCAGACGGACGGTGACGCTGGGCGCGATGAGCGCCTCCCCGTCGGACGCCGACCGTACGGCCTGGGCCAGCAGGTCCGGTCCCGTGTCCTTGAGGAGGAATCCGCGGGCGCCGGCACGCAGCGAGCCGTAGACGTACTCGTCGAGGTCGAACGTGGTGATGACGACCACGGCCAGCGGGTCGGCGACGCCCGGGCCGGCGACCAGCCGGGTGGCCTCAAGCCCGTCGAGTACGGGCATGCGGATGTCGAACAGGCAGACGTCGGGGCGCAGTTCGCGGGCCAGCCGTACCGCTTCCCGTCCGTCGGCGGCCTCGCCGACCACCTCGATGCCGGGCTGGGCGTTCAGCATGATCCGCAGCCCGGTGCGGATGATCGTCTGGTCGTCAGCGACGAGGACGCGTATGGACACCGCGCTCGCTCCTCGCTCTCGGCAGCTCGGCTTCGACCTGCCACCCCCGGTCGGTGCCCGGGCCGGCTCGTAGGGTGCCGCCGATCAGGGTCGCGCGCTCGCGCAGTCCGGTGAGTCCGTATCCGTCGCGACCCCGGCCGGTGCGCCGGCCGTTGTCCCGCACGCTCACCCGTACCGTGTGCCGTTCCGCGGCGACCCGGACGACGACCTCGGTCGCGTCGACCGCGTGGCGCAGCGCGTTGGTCACCGACTCCTGCACGATCCGGTAGACGGCGGCGTCCACGGCCGGGGGCAGCGTGTCCAGCTCGCCGTCGAGCCCCAGGTCGACCCTGACGCGACCGCCGGGGGTGCGCACCAGGCGCTCCAGATCCGCGACGCCGGCAGGGGGCGCCAGCTCGGCGCCGACCCCGCGGTCGCGCAGCGCGGCGACCATGGCGCGCATTTCCTCCAGTGTGCGCGCCCCTTCCTCCTCGATCCCCTCCAGCACCTCGACCGCGGCGGACGGATCGGTGCCCGCGAGCACCCGGCCCGCCTGGGCGATGATCACCATGGCCGACACGTGGTGGGCCACCGTGTCGTGCAGTTCCCGGGCGAGCTGCTCGCGCTCGCGGGAGCGCACCTGCTCCAACTGCCGCTCGCGAGCGGTCACCCGGAACCGCACCGCAGCCCCGAGCACGCCGGGCAGCAGCCCGAAGACGAAGCCCACGACCTTTTCGACGACCGGGGTGTCGTCCGCGACGACACACAGCGCGAACGCCACGACGATCATCGCGCCGCCCAGCACGTTCTCCCGTCCCGATCCCCACCGGGGCAGCGCGTACACCAGCACGAGGACGACCGCGCCGGTGTACAGGCCGACGGGCTCGCGCGGTGCGGCGACGAGCGAGGCCACCTGAAGCAGGCTCACCGAGCCGAACGCCAGCGTGACCACCGCCAGCGGGCGGGTCCGGCGCCACAGGGGCAGCAGGCAGAGCCAGACGGCGAACACCACCGCCACCGGACGCCACACGACGTTCTCGCGCAGAGCGGCTTCCAGCGCCACACCGGCAAGGCCCGCGGCGGGCAGCGCCCAGTCCCGCCGCAGCCGGGCGGGCGCGTCGGGCGGCCGGGGTTCGGTCCACAGGGTTCGCAGGTCGTCTCGGAGCACGGTTCTCAGCTTAGGGACCGCGGCGTGCCGCGCATCGGCCGAAAGGACGGGTCGTCACTCCGCCCCGGGGCCGACGGATCCGCGGCCCGCGGGCCGATGGCGCGGAGCGCCCTGGCGACGAACCTCGGCATCGGCGGCCGTACAAGGACGGCCGCCGAGGTGGTTGGAGGAACCGATGCTCTCGAAAGCCCTGTTGCGCCTGGGCGCAAGCGCCGCCCGCCATCCCTGGCGGGTGATCGCGGCATGGCTGGTCGCCGCCACGCTCGCCGTCCTCGCCGCCGTCGCCTTCGGCGGGCGGAACGCGGATTCGATGACCGCTCCGGGACTGGACTCCCAACGGGCCGCGCACCTGATCGAGCGGGCCGGCACCGGCCAGGAGGGGATGACCGCCCAAGTGGTCGTCACCCCCCTCGACGGCGCTGCGACGTTCTTCGACCACGACGGCGCGCGCACCGCTCTCACCCGGCTGCAGACCGAGGTGCGGCGGCTGCCGCACGTGCTCGGCACGAGCGACCCGGCGGGGGCACTCGACGCGGGCGGGGACACCGCCGTGCGCGGCGGCCTCGTCTCGGCCGACGGGCGGATCGCGGTCGTCCGGGTGCAGTACCCCGACCAGAGCCGGCTGTCGGCCGAAGACCTCGACGCCCTCGTCGATCTCGGCGACCGGCTGCGCGCCGAACTGCCCCTGCGCATCGAGATGGGCGGGAGCCTCTTCTACGCCTTCTCCGACCCCGACGGCGGCGCGAGCGAGTTGATCGGCCTGCTCGCCGCGGCCGCGATCCTGTTCCTGGCGTTCGGTTCGCTCGTCGCCGCCGCGCTGCCGATCGGCATGGCGGTCTTCGGACTGACCGTCGGGGTCGCCACGATGACCGTACTGGCGAGGGTGACGGACGTCCCCACCTTCGCACCGGTGCTGGGCAGCATGGTCGGGCTCGGAGTCGGCATCGACTACGCGCTGTTCGTGCTCGCCAGGCACCGGGAGTACCTCGCGCGCGGGCTCGATCCCCGCGAGGCGGCGGGGCGAGCGGTGGCCACGGCGGGGAGGCCCGTGGTCTTCGCCGGCGGCACCGTCGTCGTATCGATCCTCGGCCTGGCGGTCGCGAACGTGCCGTTCATGACGGTGGGCGGGCTCGCCGTCTCGATCGTCGTCCTGACCATGGTGCTCGCGTCGGTGACGCTGCTGCCGGCCTTCCTCGGCGCCGCCGGCCCACGCCTGGCCCGGCCCGGCCGGATCGGCCGGGCTCTGCGGACCAGGAGGCCGGGCCGACTCGCACGGCGGCGGGACCCGGCGGCGGACGCCGCCCACGCCGCCGGGTGGCGTCGCTGGATCGGGCACGTCAGCCGGCACCCGGTGCCGTACGCGGTCGGCGCGGCGGGGCTGCTGCTGACCGCGACGCTGCCCGTGCTCGGCCTGCGCGTCGGGCTGCCCGACGACGGCTCACTGCCCCCCAGCCGTACCGAGCGCCGGGCCTACGACCTCGTCACCGAGGGGTTCGGCCCGGGCACCAACGGTCCCCTCGTCATCGCCGCGGACCCCGCCGGTGATCCGGGAGTGCTGGACCGACTCGTCGGGGCGGTCGCGGCGGATCCGGGCATCGCATCCGTCGCGCCGACGCACGTCGACCGGGCCACCGGCATCGCGACCCTCGTGGTGTTCCCGACCACCAGCCCCCAGGACAAGGCCACGGCCGACACCATCGCCCGGCTGCGCACCGACGTGCTGCCCACGGCGATCGGGCACGGCCCGGCCAGGGCCCACGTGGGCGGCGCCGCCGCGAGCCTGTCCGATGTGGGCCAGCGCACCAGCCAACGCCTGCCGGTGCTCGTCGCCGCCGTGCTGGCGATGTCGTTCCTGCTGCTGATGCTGGTCTTCCGCTCGGTACTCGTACCGCTCAAGGCGGTACTGCTGAACCTGCTGAGCATCGGCGCGGCCTACGGCATCATGGTCGCGGTCTTCCAGTGGGGCTGGGGAGGCGCACTCATCGGGCTGGAAGCGACGGTTCCGATCGTGTCGTTCATCCCGATGTTCCTCTTCGCCATCCTGTTCGGCCTGTCGATGGACTACGAGGTGTTCCTCCTCTCCCGGGTACGCGAGGAGTACCTGCGCACCGGCGACAACGGCACGGCGATCGTCGAGGGCGTCTCGGGCACCGCCCGGATCATCACCTCGGCCGCCCTCATCATGGTGGCGGTCTTCCTGTCCTTCGCCGTCACCGAGGACCCCTCCACCAAGATGTTCGGGCTCGGCCTGGCCACCGCGATCTTCATCGACGCCACGGTCGTACGCATGGTGCTGGTACCGGCGACCATGACGCTCCTCGGCCGGACCAACTGGTGGCTGCCGAAGTGGCTGGACCGGATGCTTCCCCGCGGCCCGGTCGGCACCGAACGACACCGACGCTGAATCCACGGGTCGGCCTTCGAGACGCCCCGGGTCGCCGGGCTCCGTCGCGTCTGCGGCGGTTGGGCATCTGGTCGGCCGGCTCCGAACATGGTGTCCGGCCCGCCGCCGCCGACCCGGTCAGCCGAGGCCGAACCAGTGCTCGGCGAGCGCCTCCAGGGTGTTGGCCCCCGGGGGTGGCGGGACCTCGCGCAGGTAGCGGGGGAGGTGGCTGTAGACGTGCAGCAGTGTCCAGGCCATCGCCGTGCGCGGGTCGACGGCGCTCCCGTACCCGGCCGCGAACCGTGCCATCAGGCCCGGTTCGGCGCGGGTGACGAAGATGCCGACGCCGACGAAGTCGTACGCCCGGTCGCCGATCATCGCGGGCTCGAAGTCGAAGAGCCCGGAGAGTCGCCCGGTGGTTCCGTCGACCAGCAGGTGCTGGCGCATGAACTCGGTGTGCAGCAGGACGCGTTCGGGCTCGCGCGGCAGGTCGGCGGCGTCCAGGAAGCCGGGGATCCGCTCCAGCCAGACGTCCGGGAGTCCGCGCTCGCGCTGGCGGGCGAGGGCTCCGGCGCGCTGACGGTCGGTGAAGGCGCCCCAGTCGCCGGGGCCGAGCGCGTCGGCGAGCGGGCGCGGGTCCAGCGCGTGCAGGGCGGCCAGCGCCTCCCCCGCCCCGGCGGCGATCCGCTCCCGCCGGGCGGGGGAGGACCCGGCCCAGGCCTGGGTGAGCTCCGTGCCGCGCAGGCGGGACATCAGGACGTAGCGCCAGCCGTTCTCGTACTCGCCGGCGTCGCGCAGCTCGGGCGTCGGCACCGGCAGCCGGCCGCCGAGGTGGTCGAGCACCCGGGCCTCGGTGACGCCGTCCTGGGCGGCGGCCTTGGGGTAGAGCTTGAGCACGTGCGCGCCGCCGACCGCGTACACCGGCTGGGTGCCCTCGGAGAACCGCTCCAAGGGGAGGCCGTCCAGCCCCAGCCGGGCGCAGAGGTCCTCGACACCGGGGCGCATGACCGCCTCGTCCGGGACGACCGCGTCCCATTCCTCGTCCGTCTCGACCAGCGGCAACATACCGGGGACGCTAGGCGGCGGACGGCGCCGCGGCAACGGAATTACCGGCCCGCGACCGGACAGGAGAGGAAACCTGGCGTGCGGTCGTGTCGAACGCCCCACCCGGTCACCTTTCGCGTATGTTCGGTCACCTCTCGTCATGTCCGGTGCAGCCTCGGCGGACTCCGCGACCCATGGGATCGCACACGATCGTTCCCCCTCCCCCGGGCCGCACGCCTCCCGCCCCCAAGGAGACGCCGGTGATCGACCGCCTCTGGCTCCAACCGCCGCTCGCCATCGCCCGGCTGGGGCCCTCCCCCGTGCCGTGCGACAACTACCGCTGGGGGCCGAGCGACCTCTCGGCGCGCGGCTCCGGCAAGACCACCGTCGAGCCCGCCCCCACCCTGGACCTCGCCCCCGACGGCACGCTGACCGAGCGCACCCCCGACCGGGCCGTGTTCAAGGACGAGCACGGCTGGCGCCCGGTCTGCCCCTACTTCGAGCTGCACGGCAGCTGGACCGTCGACGGCACCGGCCGGACGGGGCCGCTCACCGAGGCGGTCCTCGCGCAGTTCGGCCTCGGCCTCGCCGATCTGCGCTGGCAGGTCGCCGTCGCCAACCACAAGGCGCACCACTACACCCAGAGCCCCGGGGACCGGATCGAGGCGCGGGCCGAGGTCCGCGGCGACGACCACACCCGGCACCCCCTGGACGGGACCTCCCCGCAGGGCGCCGCCCCGCAGGACGCCTCCCCGCCGCTGGTCGGGCCCGGGCGGCGCCTGCCGCTCGGCGCGGTGCAGGTGCCGGCGCCCAACGACCGGCTGCCCGAACTCCGGCTGCGCTTCACCCCGGCGGTCGGCGCCGTCTACGGCCCGACCGACCTGCCGAACGAACCCGCCGCGCCGGGCGAGCCCGAGGCGTACCTGCTGCCGCCCGAGCGCCTGATCCTCAATCCGGACGCCGTCTGGTGCGGCTTCCCGCTCGCCGAGACCAGCACCGATCCGCGCACCATGCCGCCCGGGCTGTTCGCCAACGCCGAGAACCAGGTCAGCCTCGGCCTGATCGACGACGTCTGCGACGGCACGGTCACCGTCACCCTGCCCGGCGGGCTGAGCGCCACCGCCCGGATCGTCGCCAGCCCGCCCGACTTCGCGCCGGACCGCCGCCCGTTCGTCTCGCTCGCCGACGGACTCGTCGACCGGGTCCGGCGCGCCGAGGTCCAGGACCCCGCCTACCTCGCCGACGAGCGGCAGACCGCCCTGGAGATCCGCGACCTGTTCGAACGGATCCTGGAGACCATGGGGAACATCAACGTCGATGTGCAGAACGAGCGCGTCGGCTTCCCGCTGCCCGTCCCCGAGGAGCTCACCGGCGTCGTGCTCGGGCTCACCGAGAACGGCCGCCGCCGCCACCGCCGCTTCGTCGCGCTGGAGGTCCTGGAGGACCTGCTGCGCGAGCAGCCGGAGCTGATCGGGCGGGTGGTGCGCGAGCCCGTCCCCGACGACCCGGGCTTCGACGCCCGGATGCCGGTCGCGATGCGCGGCGCCGACGCCGCCGCGCTCCACCTGACCCGCCGCCAGTACGACCTGCTGGTCGCCTGGGCCCGCTCGCTGCGCGCGGACACGGAGGTCGGCTCATGACCGTACTCCTGCAGATCGGCCGCCGCCCGCCCGGGCCCGCGGCGTCCGCTCTCCCCGCACCCGCCGCCCCGCCCACCGGCCACCCCGACCTCCGGGTGTTCCGCAGCGCGCACGGCGCGCACCTGTTCCTCGCGGACGGCAGCCGGGTCTACGACCTGCCCGACGAGCGCACCGCCGCCCGCCTAGAGCGCTGGGCCACCGCCCCGGACGGCGCGCTCGACGAGCTCGCCCGGGAACTCGGCCTGCCGCTCTGGGAGCGGCCCCCGCGGATCGACGGCACACCCGCCGAAGTCCCACCGCTCGCCTCGCTCTCGCTCAACGTGATGCAGGCGTGCAACCTGAGCTGCGGTCACTGCTACGCCGACGAGGGCCGGTTCGGCGGCTCGGCCCGCGCGATGCCCCGGGCCACCGCCTTCGCGGCCGTCGACCGCCTGCTCGCCGAGGCCGCGCCCGGCGCCGACGTGGTGGTCGGCTTCATGGGCGGCGAGCCGCTGCTGGCCCGCGAGCTGGTGCACCAGGTGGTCGCGTACGCCGAACGGGCCGGCGCGGCCACCGGGCACCCGGTCCGCTTCGCGCTCACCACCAATCTGACCGTGCTGCGCCCCGAGGACGCCCGGCTGTTCGCCGCGCACCCGTTCACCGTCACGGTCAGCCTCGACGGGGACCGCGCCGGGCACGACGCGCTCCGGCGCGCGCCGGGCGGCGGCAGCGCGTACGACCGGCTGCGCGCCGGGCTGGCCCTGCTGGAGCGGCACGGGCGCCCGCGCCACCTGGCCGCCCGGGTCAGCGTCACCCCGCACACCGGCCGGCTGCTCGACGTCCTGGAGCACGGCATCGGCCTGGGCTTCGACGAGGTCGGCTTCGCCGCCGTGGTCAGCGCGCCGGACCCGGGCTACGAGATCACCGCCGACACCTTCGGCGGCTTCCTGGCGCAGATGGTCGAGTGCGGCGAGCGGGCGCTGGCCGAGCTGTCCGCCGGGCGCCGCTACCCGTTCGGGAACTTCGAGACCGCCCTGCACCAGCTGCACCGGGGCACCCACCGCCCCTACCCGTGCGGCGCGGGCGCCGGCTACCTGAGCGCCGCGGCGGACGGCGGGCTCTACGCCTGCCACCGGCTGGTCGGCGACCCGGAGTTCGCGATGGGCTCGCTGGCGGAAGGGCCGGACCGCGCCGCCCGCGAGCGCCTGCTGGCACAGCGCCACGTCGACCGCGCCGAGCCCTGCCGCTCCTGCTGGGCCCGCTACCTGTGCGGCGGCGGCTGCCACCACGAGGTGACCCGGCGCGGCCGGCCCGGCTGCGACTACATCCGCGGCTGGCTCGCCTTCTGCCTGCGGGCCTACGTCGAACTCTGCGAAGCGGCGCCCGGCTACTTCCGGGCGCCGGCCGATCAGGCGGGCCCCGTCGGCGCCGCCGGCCGAAGGGAGCAGTCATGACCGACCCGACACCCGACGGGAAGATCTTCCCGCGCAACCTCACCGCCAGGGCGGACCACGTGGTCCGCGGCAACCCCGCCGCCACCCGCCCCGAGAGCGGCGTCGACAACTGCTTCCCCGGGCTGGAAATCGACCAGCGCAACCTCGACCGGGCGTTCTTCCCCGGCCTGCGGGTCGACTTCCAGCGACTCAACGGCAGCCGGGCGCTCGCCGTGGCCGGCGGCCCCGCCGCCGCCCAGGGCCTGCGCGACAGCGACCTCATGGACGAGGCCAACCCGGTCTTCGTCTGGGCGCTCTGCGGGCGCACCACCGTCGACCAGACCGAGGCGCAGGCCCCCGTCATCAGCTGCCGGGGGATGGACGGCCTGGACGTCTGGCGCCGGGTGCACGACCTGCTGCCCGGCCGGATCGCCGTGCTGCTCGGCCCCGGCCCGGGCTTCTCCTCCCCCGGCGCCACCATCGTCGGCGACCTCAACGGCATCCGGCGCAACAACAACTCCTTCGTCCGGCGCGGCCCGGGCGGCCGGTTCCGGCTCGCCGTACTGATCGCCGACCGGGCCCGCTACCTGGACGAGAACGGGGTCATCGACCCCGAGGTCTACGAGCCTGGCGACCTCACCCGCACGCTGTGCGCGCCCTGGCAGTACGACTTCCGGGACTGCGCCTGCTTCTACTGGGCGGCCTCCAAGCCCGACGTCACCAGCAGCCCCGACGGCGCCGTCCCGCAACTGAACTTCCTGCGCCGCGACCGCGCGCTCACCCCCGACCTGGACACCGACGCGGGCGCGCCCGGCGCCGAGCGCGGCGTCCGTACCGAGCTGGAGTTCACCTACCAGGGGCTGATCAGCGACTGGGGCGTCCTGCCGCCGGTCCTCAACGACCGGGAGGCGGACACCCTCGGCATCCCCGCCGCACCGGCCGTGGAGCTGCTGAGCCGCGCTGAGGTGATCGCCAAGCTGAGGGACCTGGCGACGGTCGAGCACGCGCTGTGCGTGGAGTACCTGTTCGCACACTACTCGCTCAACGCGCCCCGCGAGCTGCCGCGCGGCACCGGGCCGACCACGCTCACCGGGCGGATCCACGCGGCCGCCGCGGAGATCTTCGCCGTCGCGATCGACGAGATGCGCCACCTGCGCTGGGTCAACGAGGCGCTCGGCACCCTCGGCGAGCCGGTCTCCCTCGGCCGCGCCGCGAACATCGACCGGGACGGGCCGCACCCCTTCCAGCTGCGGCGGCTCGACCCCGAGGTGCTGAGCTGGTTCATCGAGGTGGAGGCCCCGAGCCAGGCGGCCGGCACCGGCATCGACGGCATGTACGTCAGGCTGCACGAGACGCTGGTCCGCCACCCGGAGCTGTTCCCCGAGGACCCGGACGGCCGGCTCGGCCACCTGGTCAAGCTGATCATCGACGAGGGCGGCGACCACTTCCGGCGGTTCAAGACCGTCGAACGCCACCTCTCGGCGCT
Source organism: Kitasatospora misakiensis (assembly GCF_042656005.1). Lineage (NCBI taxonomy): Bacteria > Bacillati > Actinomycetota > Actinomycetes > Kitasatosporales > Streptomycetaceae > Kitasatospora > Kitasatospora misakiensis. The sequence continues at coordinate 140,288 of NZ_JBHSOF010000005.1, forward strand.
CGATCCGCAGCAGTACCTGCGCACCCTCGGGCCGGGCGACGGCAGCCCGTTGCAGACCCAGCTGCTCGACCTCGCCGACCAGTACTACGCGATCCTGCTCAGTACGCTGCACAGCACGCTCTCCCTGGGCGACCGGGCGGGCGGGGTGCTGATCGAGCAGTCCCGGCGGACGATGGCCAACCTGCACGAGACCCACCACGCGCTCGCCGCGCGCGGCGTGGCGCCCCGCTTCACCCTGCCGGCCTGGCTCACCCCAGCGCCGGGCGGCGGGGGCGGGGGCGGACCGGTGGCCGGCGGGCTCGTCGACGGGCAGGTCACCCGGGCGGCGGCGCTGGCCGCGATCGAGGCGCAGCGGGCGATCGGCAAGCTCGGCGATCAGGCGACGCGGTCCATGGCGCACCGGCAGCAGCGGGACGTCCGGGCGCTGCTGACCGTCCTGGCGCTGCACTCGGGGGACGGGGACGGGGACGGCGGGTGAGCGCGGCCGGCGTCCCGACGGGTACCGCGCGCGGCCTCACCCCCGGCGTCACGGTCGCCGGCTCCGGGCTCGCCGAGCTGACCTGCGCCCGGCTGCTGGCCGGGCACGGGCACCTCGTGCGGCTGGCGCCCGCCGCCCCGGACGCCGGACCGCGTCCGCTGCTGCTCACCGCGCCCACGCTCGACCTCCTCCGGTCGCTGTGGGGCGACGGACTCGTCGACGACGCGCCCCGGCTGACCCATCGCCGGGTGCGCTGGGGCGCGCACGCCCCGGCGGCCCGGTTCGCCCAGCCCGCGTGGGTGGTGGACGGCGCGGTCCTGGCCCGCCGGATGCGCGCACGCCTGGGACCGCTCCCCGGCCCGGACGGCCCCACCCGCTGGACGGTCACCGCCCGGGCCGAAGCCGAACCGGTCGACGCGGTCCAGCCCGCTGGCCCGGTCCAACTGCCGCAGGCGGGGCGGCGCCACCTGCTCGCCGGCACCACCGCGCTGCGGCCCGGCGAGGACGCGGCGACGGCCGTCCTGGACACCACCGAACTCGGCTGGCTCCAGCTCACCCCGCTGGGCGCGGGCGACTGCCTGGTCCAGGCGATGGTGCCCGGTCCGGCCCGGGACCCCGCCGCCCTGCTCGGCCGGATCATCGCCGACTCCCCGCTCGGCGCCGCGCTGCGCCGTCCGCCCCGGTCCGCCGCGTCCGTCGCGGCCGCCCCACGGCTGCATCCCGCCCCCGCGCTCGCCCCCACCGAGCGGCAGCCGCACGGCCGGCTGACCGTCGGGGCGGGCGCGATCCGCTTCGACCCGCTCAGCGGCACCGGCACCGCCCAGGCACTGCGCACGGCGATCTTGGCCTCCGCCGTCGTGGACGCCGAGACCGCCGGCATCCCGGCACCCCCGCTGTGCGCCCACTACACCCGCCGGCTGCGTGCCGCGTACGCCGAACACCTGCGCAGCTGCGCCGCCCTGTACGGCACGGCCTTCACCGGCCCCGCCTGGCAGGACGAACTCGACGCGGCCCGCCGGGCCTGACGTCCCCCGCGACGGCTCGGTGTTCAACCACCGGGCTCAGCCCCGGGACAGGACGAGGGACTGGACGGCCGGGAGCTTGCGCCAGTCGCTGGAGACGATGCTCGCGTGGGCGCGGGCAAGCTGTTCGGCGCGGGCGCGGGCCTGGTCGGCGGTGGGGTCGGTGCCGCTGATCGCCGGGGCGACGTTGTGGGCGTCGGTCATCGTCAGCAGGTAGTGGTTGGTGTCGTACCAGGAGGTGTCGACGCCGTTCACATAGGCGGCCGCGTCACCGTCGAAGACCACGAACCAGGGGCGGATCGAGGTCTCGCTGTACCGGGTGCGCGGGTCGCCGGCCGCCGCGCCGAGCGCGGTCGGGAACATCCGGGCCTCGCCGACCCGGCCCGCCGCGGCCAGGTCGCGCAGGTGGCGGCCGTACTCGACGTCGGTGTGCAGGGTGTCGAAGGGGTTGTCCAGCTCGACGGTGCCGGGGATCACGTACACCAGGGCGCGGCCGGCCAGCGCCGCCCGGCTCGGCCAGTTGCCCGCGCGGACCGCGTCGTCGAGGGTCGGGTGGCTGCCGCCGCCGGGCTTGGCGAGCAGGTCGGCCGGGCGCAGGGCGGCGGAGCCGAGGTGGGCGGCGATCAGCGCGTCGAGCTGGGCGGGGCCCATGCCGAGGTTCCCGGAGAAACCCGGCTTGAGCTCCAGCTTGATCACCAGCGGTCCGGCGCCGGGGTGGGCGCCGAGCCAGACCCGCACGTCGTCCAGGCAGGTCTCCAGGTTCTTGTTGCCGCTGCCGGAGTAGAGCTGGGCGGGCGTGCTCGCGCTGACGCAGTTGTTGGCGTTGCCCAGCGCGTTGGAGTGGCTGACCTTCCACTCCTTGGTGATGACGTTCGGCCAGGCGTCCAGCTCGATCATGCCGGTGCCGGTGTCCAGGCCCTGGGCGAGGTACCTGAAGGCGGCCGGGTCGTAGGTGTTGTGCAGGCCGACAGTGGTCGCGGAGCCGAACGGGAGCTCGCCGGGGGCGCCGGGGGTGGCCTGCGCCGCGGTGCCGAGCGGCAGGACGGCGGAGACCGCGGCGAACAGGCCGACGGCGAGGGTGCCGATGAGGGCACGGCGGGCACGGCGGACGGTCACGGTGTCTGTCCCCTGGTCAGTGCGCCTGCGGGCCGGCGCGCCTTCGGCGGTGGCTCCGCCGATGCAGAGCATGACCGGGCCGGCTGTCGGGCCGGTGAAGGGGACATAACAAATGTGCGACCGTCAGCTGCCGGGCCGTCACCCCTCGCGGTGGTGCTTCGGGTGTTTGATGGCGGTTTCTGGTCTTAACTGGCGCTCTTGGGTGCTTTCCGCCGATTCGCGCACCTTGGGCGCCCCGGGTGTCAGAAGACGGACCAGCCCGTGGCCGTCGTGAGGGCGTCCAGGGCGGCGACGCCGAGCACCGAGTTGCCGGCCGCGTCCAGGCCGGGGCTCCAGGTGCAGACCGCGCCCCGGCCGGGCAGCACCGCGAGGACACCGCCGCCGACCCCGCTCTTGCCGGGCAGGCCCACCCGGTAGGCGAACTCGCCCGCGGCGTCGTAGGTGCCGCAGGTGAGCAGCACGGCGTTGACCCGCTTGGCCTCGCTGCGCGACAGCAGGCGCGAGCCGTCGGCCCGCACGCCGTGGCGGGCGAGGAAGAGGCCCGCCAGGGCCAGGTCGCGGCAGCTCACCGCGATCGCGCAGTGCGCGTAGTAGTGCGCGAGGACGTCCTCGACCGGGTTGCGCAGATTGCCGTAACTGGCCATGAAGTGCGCCATGGCGGCGCTGCGGTGGCCGTGCTCGGCCTCCGAGGCGGCCACCGCGCGGTCCACGGCGACGGCGGGGTCGCCGGACTCCGCGCGCAGGAAGTCCAGGACCGCGCCGACCGCGTCCCCGGTGAGCTCCAGCAGGCGGTCGGTCACCACGAGGGCGCCGGCGTTGATGAAGGGATTGCGCGGGATGCCGTGCTCCGACTCCAGCTGGACCAGGGAGTTGAACGGATTGCCGGAGGGTTCGCGGCCCACCCCGCCCCACAGGCCGTCGCCGCCCTCGGCCAGCGCCAGGGCGAGGGTGAACAGCTTCGACACCGACTGGACGGAGAACGGCTGCTGCCAGTCCCCCGCGCCGAACACCTGGCCGTCCACGGTCGCGATCGCCATGCCGAACGCCGACGGGTCGGCCTCGGCGAGAGCCGGGATGTAGTCGGCCACCCGGCCGCGCAGCGGCGAGCGCACGGCCGCCGCCATGGCGTCGTGCACGAGGGCCTGGTAGTCCACGGCGGGGTCGTTCGCGCCGTTGGCCTTGTTCGTGGTGCTCATGTCGTTCATATCGTCCGCGTTGTTCATGTCGTCCGCGTCGTTCGTGTCGTTCACTGCGCCATTGTCGTGGCTCGGGCCTGTTCGACGCTGGTTTGCCCGCGGGGAGAGGGCTGTGCGAGCCTGTTGCGTCATCTCGGAGACGACTACCGCCTGGACCTGCGCCGGGCCCCCGATGTGCGCCAGGCATGCACCGAGGCGTACGGTCCGCCGTCCGCGCCGATGGCCGTCCCGCTCACCGAGCTCCTGGGCGTGGTCGGAGCGCACCAGTGGCGCACGAAGGGCGTGGAGGTACCGGCCCTCGGCGCTCGCGTTCACCCGCACTACGGCGTGTTCTCCCCGGTCAGGGGCGAGTACGTCGACCTCGTCGCCCGGGCACCGCTCCCCGCGCCGGCGGCCTGTCGCGCGGGGCGCCGTACCGCGTTCGACCTCGGGACGGGGACGGGAGTGCTCGCCGCCGTCCTGGCCCGTCGGGGGATCGAGCACGTCGTGGCCACCGACATCAGCCCCCGCGCCCTGGCCTGCGCGCGCGAGAACGTCCGCCGACTGCACCTCACCGGACGCGTCGACATCGTGGGCCCTGGGCTGTTCCCCGAAGGGCGCGCGGACCTCGTCGTCTGCAACCCGCCCTGGATTCCGGCCCGGCCCACCTCCGACGTCGAGCAGGGCGTCTACGACCCGGGCGGCAGCATGCTCCGCGCGTTCCTGGCCGGACTCGCCGCGCACCTCGAACCGGGAGGTGAGGGATGGCTCATCCTGTCGGACCTGGCCGAGCGCCTCGGGCTCAGGACGCGCGGCGAACTCCTGGCCGCCATCGAGGCGGCGGGCCTGCACGTGCTGGACAGGACCGACACCCGGCCGCGGCATCCACGAGCGCGGGACGCCGCGGATCCCCTCCACGCCGCCCGCGCCGCGGAGGTCACCACGCTCTGGCGTCTCGCCGCCGGCGGGGCTTGAAGACGGGCCCTGGTGATCACCGGGACCGGCGCCGGCGCTGTGGCTACGCGACGTCATTTCCCAGGTCAGCGCCGGGGAATAGCACGGCCCACCCCGTTGCTGAACGGGCAACTATCGACGGACAAAGGGGTCAGCCATGTCAGTGAACGGGACGGTCGCCGAGGGGTTCGAGGGCGTCCGGGAGGAGTTCGAGGCTTTCCTCGTCGAGGAGCCGGCCGAGCCGGGCGCGCAGCTCGCCGCGTACCTGGACGGGCGGCTGGTGGTCGACCTGTGGTCCGAGGGCGTCGAGCGGGAGAGCCTGACCGGCGTCTACTCGGTGACCAAGGGCGCCGCACACCTGCTCGTCGCCCTGCTGGTGCAGGACGGCGTGCTCGAACTGGACCGCACGGTGGCCTCGTACTGGCCGGAGTTCGCCGCCGAGGGCAAGGACCGGCTGACCCTGCGCGAGCTGCTGGCGCACCGGGCCGGGGCGATCTCGGTGGAGGGCGGCTTCTCGGCGGAGGAGCTGGCCGACGACCGACTGGTCGCCGAGCGGCTCGCCCCGCACAAGCCGTACTGGGAGCCCGGCACCGCGCACGGCTACCACGCCACCGTGATCGGCGCGCTGACCGGCGAGGTGGTGCTGCGGGCCACCGGCCGCACCCTGCAGGAGCTGTACGAGGAGCGGATCCGCGCGCCGTACGGCCTGGACCTCTACCTCGGGCTGCCCGAGGAGTTGGAGCCGCGGTTCGTCAGCCTGCAGGAGGCCGCGCCGACGCCGGAGCAGCTGGCCGCCTTCGCCGGGCAGCCGCTGCCCGGGAAGGACGATCTGTTCGCGACCTCCTTCAACCTGCGCACCGACCTGGTGGACTTCGTCAACCGGCGGGAGACCAGGGCCAAGGGCTCGGCCTCGGCCGGCGGCGTGGGCAGCGCGCGCGGTGTCGCCGGGATGTACGCGGCGGCGATCAGCGGCTTCGGCGGCCACGGCCCGCTGCTGAAGCCGGAGACCGTCGCCGAGTTCACCACCCGGCAGTACCGGGGCACCGACCTGGTGACCGGCGAGGTGGACAACTTCGCGCTGGGCTTCGAGACTTCGGGCCTGCGCTACCCGTTCCTCGGCGCGGACGCCTTCGGCCACCCCGGGGTGGCCGGCGGTCAGGGCTTCGCCGACCCGGCGAGCGGCGTGGCGTACGGCTACACCCGGCGGCGGTTCACCTTCCCGCCCTCCGGCGGCGCGCCGGAGAACGACCGGCTGGCCGCGGCCGTGGTGGCAGCCGCCCGAACGGTGCGCTGACGCCGCCGGACGCCGTGCCCCCACCCCACTCGTGAACAGCCGTACTCGGGTTGCCGAGCGGGTGGGGGAACGCGTCGGCCTGGTTGGATGCGGGTATGTCCGATGCCGCACACGTTGACGAAGTCCCGGCTGCGCTCGCATTGACCGGACATACCGGCACGGTGCTGGCGGTGGCGACGACAGTGGTGGTCGACGGCCGGGTCCTCGCTCTTACCGGCAGCGGCGAGGACTTCCACGGAGAGCTGTGGGTGCGGGATGTGATCGCCCGTGAGCGGGTAGGGCCGGAGCTGGTGTTCCCGCACCCGGTCCGCGCGTCGGCCGGGGCGCCCGGAGGTCGGCTGGTCCTGACCCCGGCACGGTGATCGTTCGGGCGGGCGCCCGAAGACAGCGTTGTCGGTGGGCTGTGGCAGGCTGTCCGCCATCCGACGAAGGGGAACGACGATCATGCACAGGCCGAGCCGACCCGAGGACCTCGACCGCGCCGAGCAGGTGTGGCCGCGCGCGGTGGTGTTCGCCCTGCTGGACGCCGCACAGGGCAATCGCGAGCACTGGCTGGACGAGCAGGGCGTGTGGAGCGAGAACGGCGGCGGCTCCTACTGGTGGCGCCTCACCCTGCTCGACGACGGCCACGCGGTCTTCTGCGGCCAGGACGCCGACGGCAGCCACACCCACATCGACGACCGCCAGATCGACTTCCTGGCCGGCGGCCCCGAGTGGCTGCCGTCGGAGCAGCTGCGCGAGGACGCCGAGGGCAACCTCTTCGGCTTCCTGTACTGGTGGCAGGACGACGCGTGGCACCGCATCCCGTACCCGGACGCGCTGCCCGAGGACGGCCTGGCCGCCGCCGCACCGTGGCTCGGCTCCGAGCAGCAGTTCCTCACCGACGCGGCGAGCATGGCCTGGGTGCTGCACGAGGACGAACCGGCGTTCACGGCAGCCCTCGTACGCTTCCTCCGCCGCGCCGAGGACCGTACCGTCGACGCCGCCGCGGTGTCGGACCTGCTCGCGGCGGCCGGCCCCGGGGACGACGACCGGGAGGACCTGCGGTTCGAGCCGGCCCTGGAGGTCGCCGTCCGCGCGGGGCTCACCAGCCTCGCCCCCTCGGGCGACTGACGGCCGGTCGGCCGGAGAGTCCTGGACGCCGCCGACGACAGCCCTCCTATACCTTGACACCGGGGCTTTGGGCGGGAATCCGTAAAAATCACTCGATCCGGTGATGAGCGGAGTCTCGGCGGTGGTCCGCTGCCAGGATGACGATCATGACTTCTTCTCCCGCTCTGCCCGCACGCCAGATCTATGACGCCAGTAAGGGCGGCGATCCGGGCAAGCTCATCCTTCAGGACGGCGGTACCACCCAGGACGGCCCGGCCAACAACGTCTACGAGAACCTCGGCATCGTGGCCGGCTTCTTCCAGGAACAGTTCGGCCGCCAGTCCTACGACGGCAAGAACGCCACCCTCAAGGCGCGCGTCCACACCGGCCCCGGTGGCAACGCGTACTGGGACGGTCTGCGCTTCAACTTCGCCGACGGCGACGCGAGCAAGGTCGGCGATCCCACCGCGGTGCTGGACGTGGTCGGCCACATGTACACCGAGGCTGTCATCCAGACCACCGCCGGCCTGGAGCTGAACGGGCAGTCCGGTGCGCTCCTGATGTCGATCGCGGACGTGTTCGGTGTGCTCGCCAAGCAGAAGCACCTCGGGCAGACCGCCGAGAAGGCCGACTGGCTCGTCGGTGTCGGTCTCTTCAAGGACAAGCCCGACACGGGCCTGCGCTCGATCAAGGAGCCCTCCCTCTACAAGCACCCCGCGCACATGAGCAGCTACGTCGAGACCTACTCCGACAACGGCGGCGTCCACACCAACTGCGGCATCCCCAGCCGCGCGTTCTACCTCCTCGCCACGGACCTCGGCGGCCAGGCCTGGGAAGCAGCGGGCAAGATCTGGTACACCGCCCTGACGCGGTACGCCTCCCGCGACACCGACTTCGAGGGCTTCGCGCAGGCCACCGCCGCCGCAGCCAAGCAGCTCTTCGGCGACGACCACGTCAGCAAGGTCACTGCGGCCTGGAAGTCCGTCGGCGTCAGCATCGGCTGAGCCGAGCCGGCAGCCGCATGCCGCCGTCGGGTCCACGAGGACGGCCTGCCTCCCGGCCGGGCTCCGACAGCGGCATGCCGCAGGGCAGTCAAGTTCCTCCGGCACGCCGCCGGACACGTCGGGGGCGAACCGGCTGGGTTTCGCGATGCTGTTGAGGTTCTTCGGTGATCGTCAGTTTCCGGCGTCGAGTCGGATGTGCTCGATGTCGTCGTCCAGGAAGGCGGCCAGCGCCTGGGCTTCGGTGTGGACGGCTTCCCGTTCCAGGGTGGTGAGGGGGCGCAGGGGGCTGATGTGGAGGTGGTGGTCGCGCACGGTCCAGGTGGCGGTGACGCGGCCGTCGACGAGGACGGTGCGGTGGCCCGCGACGGAGAGGCCGAGGTGGGGGGCGTCGATGATGCGGCTGCGGTCGTGGTAGCCGAGGATCGCGTTGTCGAAGGCCGGGAGGAACCGGACGGGGGCCGGGGTGTCGGGGTGGGGGCGGGGTGCGTCGGGCAGGTCGAGCAGTTCGCGGCCGCGTTCGTCACGGAAGGCGACGAGTTCTTCGCGGGCGGCTTTGACGGCGGCGGGAAGGCCGGCGAGGCCGCACCAGGCGCGCAAGTCCGCGCTGGCGGCGGGCCCGTACGCGGCGAGGTAGCGGTGCAGCAGTTGTTGTCCGACGGGGTCGTCGCCGTCGGTGGGGAGGGGGTCGATGTCCCGTGCCAGCCAGGTGCTCAGCGGCAGGTTGCGTACGCCGGCGGTCTGCTGCCACTGGCCGCGGGGCGGGAGTTGGGCCATGGGGATGAGGGCCGCGACGAGCAGTTCGCCCAGGACTCGGCGAGGCGGGCCGGGCCAGCGATCTGCGAGCGCCTGGACCAGCTCGGTCATGGTGCGGGGCTGTTGGTCGGCCATGACCGCGCGGCCGGCGGCGGCGAGTTCGTCCAGGTCGATGCCGGCCAGTTCGCGCCGGTAGGTCCCCAGCACCCGCTGGCGCAGCATGGCGTCGTGGCGGGCGCGCCAGGCGAGCGCGTCGTCGGCGGTGACGAGGTGGACGGTGCGCCGCATCAGGTGGGTGCGCACCACCGCGCGACCGGTCAGCGCGTCGTCGAGTCGCTCGGGTGTGAAGTCGGACAGGCGGGACCACAGCCCGGTGAAGGGTTCCTGGGGTTCCTGCGCCTGGAGGCCGCACAGGTGGGCCACGGCCTCCGGCACGGAGCTGTCGCTGCGTGCGAGCAGGTGTTGGCGGGCGAGGGTGGCGCGGTTGAGGGCGCGGGTGTCGAGGACGGTCATGGCCTTCTCACGCGGCGGCTGTTCGGTGCCTGCGTCCGTCCGGGCCGCCCGGACGGACGCAGGTATGTTCAGGTCGGTCGGTTCAGCCGTTGTACGGTGCGGCGACGTCCAGGACCCAGGTGATGCCGAAGCGGTCGGTGAGCATGCCGTACAGCGGTGCCCACTGTGCGGGCTCCAGGGGGCTCACGACGGTCGAGCCCTCGGCGAGCCTGCCCCACAGGGCGCTGATCTCCTCGGCGTCGTCGCCGCGGACGGAGACGAAGAACGGGTTCTCGCCCTGGTTCCAGGGCAGCTGCGAGGGGACGTCGTAGGCCATGACGTGGAAGCCGTTGTCGCCGGCCACCTCGCCCCACATCACCCAGTCCGCCTCGCTCTCGTCCCGTACGGCGCCCGCGTCCTTGTAGGTGACCGCGACGGTGCGTCCACCGAAGACGGTCCGGTAGAAGTCCAGCGCCTCACGCGCGGTGCCCCGGAAGTTCAGGTGGGTGGTGGTCGTGACGGACATGACCTGCTCCTTGCCTCGGTGTGGCACTCGGTGTGCCAGGTGTGCGCCGTCGGCCGTCGGGGCCGAGCGGCTGCTGCCGTGACCGGGGGGCGTGCCTCCCGAACGGCTCGGGTGCCACGATGGCAAAGGTAGAGGACAGGGTGTGTCCGGTACTCCGGGGAGGATGGGTGCCATGCAGAAGACGTCCGCCCGGCTGCTCGCGCTGCTCTCGCTCCTACAGACGCCCCGTGCCTGGTCCGGCGACGATCTCGCCGCCCGCCTCGGCATCACCTCGCGCACCGTGCGCCGTGACATCGACCGCCTGCGCGAACTCGACTACCCGATCACGACCGTCAAGGGACCGGCCGGCGGCTACCGCCTGGAGGCCGGCACCCGCCTGCCGCCCATGCTGTTCGACGACGGGCAGGCCGTCGCCCTGGCCGTCGCGCTGCGGACCGCGGCCGCCGGCACCACCGTCGCCGAGGACGCCGCCCGCGCGCTGGCCACCCTCCGCCAGGTCATGCCGCCCCGCCTGCGCCACCGCATCGACCTGCTGCAGATCACCGCCGTCCAACCGCCCGCGGCGGCCGGCGACACCCCGCAGGTCGACGCCCAGGTCCTGATCGAACTGAGCCGCGCCATCCACGCCCGCGAGGAACTGCGCTTCGACTACGCCCCGGGGCCGGGCACCTCGACCGATGACGTCCGCCGAGTACAACCCCACCACCTGGTCACCTGGCGTCAGCGCTGGTACCTCGTCGCCTGGGACCTCCACCGCGAGGACTGGCGCACCTTCCGCGTCGACCGCATCCGGCCCCGCACACCCACCGGCCCCCGCTTCACCCCGCGCGACCTCCCCGGCGGCACCGTCGACGCCTTCATCACCAGCCGGTTCCGCGGCAACGACGGCACCACCACCGACTGGCCCTGCCAAGGCGAGGTCGTCCTCCACTGCCCCGCCGCCGACATCGCGCCCTTCGCCCAGGACGCAATCGTCGAGGAACTCGGCCCCCACCGGTGCCGGCTCATCCTCGGCTCCTGGTCATGGACCGGACTCTCCACCGCCATCGGCCGCTTCGACACCGACATCGACGTCATCGGCCCACCCGAGCTGGCCGCCGCCTTCGGGGACCTCGCCGCCCGCTACGCCCACGCGGCCCGCACCGCACGACCGGAGACCGGCCCGGCGCGGTGAGGAAGCCGGCGGCGGGTCAGCGGCGGAGCATGCGGACGCCGGCGACCTCCAGCAGGCCGTTGAGCTCGACCTTGCCGACCCGCTGGTCCGGGTTCACCACCAGTCCGTCCCGGCGGACGATGTCGAGGATCCGCTCGGCCAGCGGCATCACCATGTGCCGCCCCCAGCACCGCTCGTTGGCGTGCCCGAACGGCAGGTAGCCGGGCTGGGTGTCGGGGTCCAGGCCCTTCCAGCGCTCCGGGCGGAAGGCCTCCGGGTCGTCCCACAGCCGGGGGTCGCGGTGGCTGAGCAGCGGCAGGACGAGGAGGTCGTCCTTGGGGCCGATCCGCCCGTCGACGGCGCCGAACTCCGGGGAGGCTACCCGCAGGATGTTCCAGGACGGCGGCAGCAGCCGCAGCGCCTCCAGCAGGATGTCCCGGTTCGGCACCTCGTCGTCGAACGGCGCTCCGAGCCAGACGGCGTTGGTCACCAGCGCGGCCACGGTGAAGCAGATCGGCCCCGCGACCCGCCGGTAGAGGTACATCGCGTAGCGACGGTCGTTGTAGGTCTCGGCGTCCAGCACCCGGGCCGCCAGATTCGACAGCGGAATCCTGGTGCCCGGTTTTCCGAGCATCGCCGTACCGGAGGTGACGGCCATCCAGGTCAATTTCGGGGTCAGTTCGAGGCGACGGTCGACGAGCACCCGGAAACGGAAACTCTCCTTCCCGAAGACCAGGTCGCGCAAATACACGTGCGGGGCGTGCGGCCATTTCCCGGCGAGATCCGCGCCGTCGTCCAGCGGCTTCTTCAGCGCCGTCCGGACGTCGGCGGACACCGCCTGCATGAGCGCCGCCGCATCGGCCCGGGTGACCAGCCGCCCCCGCACGGGCTTGAAGGTCGGGCGCTCCTCGGCGTTGGCCGGCCGGCTGCGCAGCAGCTCGTCCATGAGGTCGACGCCCGCCACCCCGACGGTGTCCGCCTCCAGGCGGAAGAGGTCCTGACCTCGGTACTTGTTCAGGAGTTCGTCGATCCGCGGCGCGAAGACGGTGACGCGGGCGCTCCGCCCGGTGCTGGACATGACCATCCGTGACTCCAAGGGTGGGCGGGTGTGCTGACGGGGCCCGCTCACGGTGAGCGACCCACTCACGGTGAGCGGGACGTGCCCGGCGAGGCCGGGTGGCACTCGCCGGGCACGCGTCCGACGGTCGGACCGTCGGACGGACCGTCGGACGGACCGCCGGAATTAGATCCAGCCGTACCAGGCGTAGGCCTTCAGGCTCTTCTCCGGCATGACCTTCTTCACGAAGTGAACGAGCTTCATGACAGCACCTCCATGTCTGCGAAAACAATGACGGACAACGACCTGACGGTGGTTCGCAGTGAGAAACTCCGCAGAATTCCGGGTTCCGCTTCCACCCGCCGCAACGAGTGAATCCCAGGCGAAATTCACGGTCAAGTGACGCAGGTCACTCGAAGTACCGCCAGTCCGGATGGTTTGACCGTCCGTCCACGACCCGAGCCGTCGTTGACGCGAGCGCGCCAGTGCTGGTCAGGGCCACGGCCGGAGGGTGGCGGCCGGATGAACGGACCGTTCCGGGCGGGGGTCCGACAGCGGGCGGAGAGCCTCAACGGAACGTTCGGTCTGCCTCATGGGGCACGGCGACTGCCCGGTCGTGGCGTCCGCGTCAGCTCTACGAGGGGCGGGCGGGCGTCCGTACCGTGCCTACCCGCGACGTGGCCCACCTCTCCGTGGAGTCCACCGGCCCGGGCGAGTGGTCCGTCCAGCTGTACACCCCGCCGATATGGGCGAGTTGACCGGCGCCCGCGGCGGTCCGCGCGACGCCCGACCCCGCCCGGGCGCCGCCCGAGGCCGCAGGTGGGAGCGGTTTCGCGGAGCAGTCTTTGACGGATCGTTACCGGCTCTTTGCATCCGGACGCGCGGGTCCGGCGACGGCGCCGCTAGCCTGTGCTCCGCAGCGGAACGGCCGCCCGGCCGCACCGCTCTGGCTGGGGGCGATTGTGGTCGAACGTCTGGTGCTGGACCTCCACGCAGACGGCCGGATGACGGTGACGGAGTGGCCGTCCGGGGAGGCGTCCCCGGGCCCCGCCATCGACGCCGGATGGCTGCGCCGGCCCCTGGCCGACGCGCCGATGGAGAGCCTGCGCTGGTACCTGGAGGAGTACCTGCCGACCCCGCTCGGCGCCTACGGCGAGCGCGGCCCGCAGGTCGCCCGACAGCTCCCGGAGTGGGGCACGCGCGTGTTCTCCGTGCTGTTCGGGTCCGGTCCGGGCAGGGACGCCTACCACCGGGCGCGCCACCGTGGTGGCGGGCTGGAGATCGTGCTGCGCTCGGGCTCCGCCCAGCTCCTCGCCCTGCCCTGGGAGCTGATGACGGATCCGGCCCTCCCGTCGCCACTGGTACTGGACGAGGGCGTCGTGCTGAGCCGCCGGACGCCGTACAGCGCGGACGCCGGCGCAGGCCAGGGCGACTTCGAGGTCTTCCAGGTCGGCGGGTCGCGCCTGCGGGTGCTGCTGGTGATCGCCGGGCCGGACGACCCCGCCGGGCCCGGCCACCGCACGATCGCCCGCCCACTCCTGCGGCGCGTCCGGGCGGCGCGCGGTGCGGTCGACCTCCACGTCCTGCGCCCGCCGACGCTCGCCCGGCTGGGCGAGGTGCTGCGCGAGGCGCGGGAGGAGGGCCGACCGTTCCAGCTTGTGCACTTCGACGGCTCCGGGGCACTCACCGGAGGCAGCGGCAGGGGCGTGGGCGGCGAGGCGTACGGCCCGGACGGAGCGCTGACCTTCGAACGGCCGGGCGGCGGCACGGAACCGGTACCGGTCGAACGGGTCGCCCGGGTGCTGGCCGCCGCCGACGTCCCCCTGGTGGTCCTCGGCCCCGGCCGGACGGGCGCCGAGGCCGGACTCCCGGAGGCCGCGGCGGCCGCCCGGCTGCTCCGGGAGGGCGCCCACGCCGTGCTCGCGCTGCCGTACGGCATCAGCGCGCCGGCCGCCGCCGGGTTCCTGACGGCCTGCTACGAGCGCCTGCGCGCCGGCGACCGGGTCGCCCCGGCCGTGGCGGCCGGCCGCCGGTGGCTGGCCGCGCAGGACCGGCGTACCTCCCCCAGGGGCGCGGTGCCGCTCGCCGACTGGATGGTCCCGGTCCTGCACGCCCGGGGGGAGGTGGCCCTGCCCGGACTGCGCAGCGAGCCGGCCGGGGCGGACCGCGGCGTCGCGACCGCCTCCCGGGTCCGGGAGGACGAGGAGGCGGGCACCCCGGACACGTGGGGAACGGCGGACACCCCGGACGCCTGGGGGGACCCGACCCCCGTCGGGGAGTTCGTCGGACGCGACGGCCTGCTGCTCGCACTGGACGCCGCCGCCCGGGCGCACCCGGTGATCCTCCTGCACGGCGTCGCCGGCGTCGGCAAGACGGAGCTGGCGAAGGCCTTCGGCCGCTGGAGCCTGGAGACCGGCGCGCTGGACGGGCCGGACGCGGTGATCCTGCACGCCTTCGAGCCGGGGGCGGCCCCCGGCGGCCCGGCCGGGGTGGTCGAGGGGATCGGCCGCCGGCTGTTCACCACCGAGGACTTCGACCCGCTGACGCCCGCCGAGCGTCAGGACGCCGTCGAACAGGCGCTGGCCACCCGGGACCTGCTGCTGATCCTGGACGGCGTCGACGCCCCGCCCGCGGGCCCGAACCCAGTGGACGAGGACCGCGCCGAGCTCCGGGCCTTCCTCGACCGGGTGGCCCGGCACGGGCGCAGCACCGTCCTGCTCACCGCCCGCACCCGGGAGGACCGGCTCGGCCCCGCACCGCTGCGGATCGAGGTGCCGGGACTCGACCCCGGCGAGGCCGTCGACTACGCCGAGCAGCTGCTCACCCCCACCCCCGACACCGTCCGCAAGCGCGGGCTGCGGGTGTTCGGCGAGTTGCTGGAGTGGCTGGGCGGGCATCCGCTGAGCATGCGGCTCGTCCTGTCCTCGCTGGACGCGCACGAGCCGTGGCAGGTGCTGGACACCCTGGTGCGCAGCACGGCCGCCGCGCCAGCCGCCTCGGATGCCTTGGACGCCTCAGACGCCTTGGACCACGCCGTCGGCGGGTCGTCCGTCCCGGCCGCGCTCACGGTGAGCACCGCCTACGCGCTGGACCGGCTCGGCGCGGCCGACCGACGGGCCCTGACGGCCGTCGCGCTCTTCCACGGGACCGTCGACGCCGCGGTGCTCGCGCTGCTCTCCCGCCATCCGCTCGCGCCCGACCGCTTCCGGGGCCTCGGCACCGAGGAGTGGCAGCGGCTGCTGCGGCGGGCCGCCGACCTCGGTCTGCTCACGGCCCGCGGCCGCACCGCCTACCACGTCCACCCCGCGCTCGCCGACCACCTCACGGCCGGGTGGCGCGCGGCCGAGCCCGGGTTCGCCGAGCAGTACGAGGCCGCGTCGCAGGCCCTGCTCGGCGCCCTGGTCAACTTCTGCCTGCTGCTCTCCCGCGAACTGCGCGGTGGAAGCGCCGAGTTCGCCCTGGCCGCCCTGGACCTCCAGCGGCGGACGATCGGCAACCTGCTCGACCGCGCCGTCGACCGGGGCCTGTGGCTCCAGTCCCTGGCGCTCGTCCGGCCGCTCCACGAGCACTGGAACGCCCGGGGCCTCGACACCGAGGCGCGGCACTGGATCGACCGGGTACGGCCCACCCTGGAGGGACCGGACGGCACGCCGCCCGACCCCGACAGCCCGGCCGGTTCGCTCTGGCTGTACCTGGTCGGTGCCGACGCCCGGCGGCTGCTGCGGCTGGGCCTGGTCGACGAGGCTGACCGCGCCTTCCGGGAGATCCACCACGCCGCCGAGCGGCAACCGCCCGGCCCCGACCAGCTCGACGACCTCGCCGACTGCTACCAGCAGCTCGGCCGACTCGCCGTCGACCGGGGCGACCTCGCCGACGCCGAGGCGTGGTACCTGCGGTCGCAGGCCCTGCTGGAGCAGCTCGGCGACCAGGACGGCCTCGCGCTCGGCCACCACCAGCTGGGGGTGATCGCCCACCGGCTCGGCCGGCCCGCCGACGCCGAGCAGCGGACCCGGCAGGCGCTCGGCCTCTTCGAGCGCCTGGGCGAGACCACGCGGGCGGCCGGCTGCCACCACCAACTCGGCCTCCTGGCCGAGGAGCAGGGCCGTTTCGAGGAGGCCCACGGGTGCTACGGGCGCGCGCTGGCGGCCGTCGACCGGCCGGCCGACCTGCCCGGCGCGGCGGAGCTGCTCCACCGGCTCGCCGCCGTCGCCGCCGAACTGGGCCGGCTCGCCGAGGCCGAGAGCTGGTGCGAGCAGGCGCTGGACCTCGCCGAGGCGGCGGGCAGTCCGCCCGGCACCGCCGACGCCCATCACCGGCTGGGCGTGCTGGCCTGCGCGCAGGAGCGGTTCGCGGAGGCCGAGGCCCGGCACCGCAAGGCCCTGGAGATCCGGCAGGACATCGACGACCGGGCCGGCACGGCCGCCAGCCAGCACCAGCTCGGCGTCGTCGCGACCCGCCGCGGGGACCTCGACGAGGCAGAGGGCTGGTACGCGCGGGCCCTGGCGGTCCGGGAGGAGCTCGGCGACCAGGCCGGGGTCTCGGCCGGCCACCACCAGCTCGGGCTGACCGCCCAGACGGGCGGCCGGGCGGCGGACGCGGAGGCCCGCTACCGCAAGGCGCTGGACGTCTCGCACCGGATCGGCGACACCCCCGGGCTGGCGCGGACCTTCGGGCAGTTCGGGCTGTTCGCGGCGGAGCAGGGGCGGCCGCGGGAGGCGATGGAGTGGCTGGTGCGCAGCATCACCTGCTTCGAGGAGTTCCCGCACCCGATGACCTGGCCGAGCGTGGTCGGCCTGCGGCGGCTGGCCCTCGACCTCGGCCCGCGGGCCGTCGAACGGGCCTGGCGCTCGGTCACCGGCCGCCGGCTGCCGGACGCCGTCCGGGAGCAGCTCGCGGGCTGACCGGGAGCCCCCGGCGGCCGGTCGCGCCCGTCAGATCGCCGCCTCCTCACCGAGGAGGAGGCGGCGGATCCGGGCGAGGGTGGCGGCGTCCCGGGCCGTGGTGAAGGGGAGCCTGTTGCCCCCGGCCAGCCGGAACGGCGCACCCGTGAGAGTCGCGTGCGCGCCGCCCGCCTCGGCGACCAGGAGCAGCCCGGCCGCGTGGTCCCAGGCGTTCTCCCAGGCGAACACGGTGGCGTCGACGGCACCGCGGGCGATCGCCAGGTACTCGAGCCCGGCCGAGCCCGCGCAGGGCCGCGTGCGCACGCCCTCGGTGCGCAGGCCGAGCAGGGCGCGCTTGCGGGCGGGCGTGGTGTAGCGGGGGTGGGAGGCGGCGATCTCCAGCGACGCGCCGGGCTCGGGCGATCCGGCCCGCAGCGGAACGCCGTCCAGGTGGGCGCCGCCGCCCCGCAGGGCCGTCGCCATCTCGTCGCGGGTCGGGGAGTACGTCCAGGAGGCCAGCAGTTCGCCGTGGTGGGCGAGGGCGACCAGGGTGCAGAACCCCTCCTCGCCGCGGACGAAGGTGCGGGTCCCGTCGATCGGGTCCACGATCCAGACCGGGCGGTCGCCGGCCAGCTCCGCGTACAGACCCGGGTCCGCGTCGACCGCCTCCTCCCCCACCACGACCGAGCCGGGGAGCAACTCCGTCAGAGCGGCCGTCAGGTGCGCCTCCGCACCCCGGTCGGCGACGGTCACCAGGTCGTGCGGCCCCTTCTTCTCGGCCACCTGGTCAGCGGTGAGCGCGCGAAAGCGCGGCATGATCTCAGCGGCCGCCGCCCGCCGGACCGCCTCCTCCACCGGGCCCAGGCACTCCGCGGCGAAACGTTCGTCGATCATCTGCCCATCAGACCACACCCACGGACATCACAGCCCCGACCGAACAGACGGACGGCCCACGAAGGCCCCCCGGAACCCCGGACCGGGCCCCTCCACGCCTCATTCCATGATCGGCCCCGGTGCCGCCCCGGCGGGGGCCCGGCCCAGCAGTCGGGCCGGTGACGCCATCGTGCCGTACCAGGTGTTCCCGCACTCGTCCGCGACCGGAGCCCAGGCGGCCACCACCGGGAGCTCGGCATGGTCGCCGGCCTCCAGCGGAGGCAGCCGCCAGGACATGCCGTGGTGGTTCCCGAAGTCCACGCCCCAGGACCGGAGCGAACGGTCGCCGACCTCGTCGATCAGCGCCGCCCATCGCCGGGGCACTTCGCCCACGAGAGCCGCGTCGCAGACCGCATCCTCGTCGTGACCGCCGACGGTGAGCCTGGTCGTCAGATCCTCCACGGTGATCGCGGCGAACGCCTGTCCCCCGTCCCACTCCGCATCGGCGTCCACCGGGAGTTCCGCCGGCAGCGACGCGGAGAACCGCACCTGCGCGAGCCGGGCCAGGGCGTCGATCCGCCAGACCGCCGCCCGGCATGCGGTCAACGGCCCCCAGACCTCCGGGTCGAGCGCGGGATCGAACGGGGTGAGCAGCAGTTCCACCCGGGCCGAGGCGCCGGTCCAGCGGGCGACCGTGCGGCCGCCCGGCAGCGCGAACAGCTCATCGGGCACCGGCGGGAGGCGGGTCGCCCCGATGACCGTGTCGAAGCCCAGCGGGCCGAACGGCGTGTCGACGGCCGGCCGATCGGCCGGCCGCAGGCGGGTGCGTGGGACCGTGGGCAGCAGCATCGGCCCAGCGTAACGGGGGTTCACGGTGGCCGACCGGCCGAGGTCCGCGTGACGGCGCCGGGGGCCGGCCCGCCGCCGCCCACCTCAACGTCCGATGACGGAGGGGACGATCACCCGGATCGAGCGGATCACCGAGTCGTCTGAGCACCTCCGACCCGGCGTGCGGCGGCTGGTGCGCGCCCCCTTGAGCTACGGGTCGTACCGGTTGTCGCCAAGCCTTGACACTGCGTCACAGGCCGAGAACCCTGGTGCTGTATTCCAGAGACGCGAGGGACACGGCATGCCATGGTTTGACGAGAGCAAGCGCCACCAGGGTTTCCCGGCGGCGGTGTTGGCGGACGGCAGTGAGCCGGCGCCGTTGCCGGACGGGCGCACCACCTGGTGGCTCTACAACGGTGCGGACGGTCCTCGGGCCACTGCGGTGCGCGGTGGTTGCAGCTGCGGCTGGCGGGGTGAGCGGGTGCACCCGTTGGACTTCGGTGACGACGGGGCGACCGAGGCGGTGGGCGAGGCCACCGGGCCGTTCGCGGACTGGGAGTGGCACGTCGACCTGGCCGAGGGTGTGGTGCCGCGCGAGGTCGAGGAACTGGTCGCGGCGCTGGTGGACCGGATCTGCGACCTGACGGAAAGCCGGCCGTACGCCGCCGCCCGTGCGGCCGCCCGGTTCGAGCGGGCCGCCGGTTCGACCGCGCTGCTGGCCGGCCGCAAGGCCCGCAGCAACCTGATGACCTGGGAGTACATCGGCCGCGCCTTCGGCTGCGGGCCGGCGGAGGCGCTGGGGCGGTTCGGCGAGACGCTGGACGACGTCGACCGGGGTGCTGGGGGCGAGTTCTGAGGTGTCGGTGCCCAGGGGGGCCGTCGCACCTGTCGTCCGCGTCCGGCCCGTCCGCCGGCGCGTCCGCGGTGCGACGGCTCTCAGCGGTCCACGCCCCCCATCACCGGGTCGATGCTCGCCACCGCGACGATGACGTCCGCGACCTGCCCGCCCTCGCACATCGCGGCCATCGTCTGCAGGTTGGTGAAGCTCGGGTCGCGGAAGTGCACCCGGTACGGCCGCGTGCCGCCGTCGGAGACGACGTGCACGCCCAACTCGCCCCTGGCGGACTCGACCCCCACATAGACCTGGCCGACCGGGACGCGGAAGCCCTCCGTCACCAGCTTGAAGTGGTGGATCAGCGCCTCCATGGACTCGCCCATGATCTTCCGGATGTGGTCGAGCGAGTTGCCCAACCCGTCCGGGCCGACGGCCAGTTGGGCCGGCCAGGCAATCTTCTTGTCGGCCACCATCACCGGGCCCGGGGCCAGCCGGTCCAGGCACTGCTCGACGATCCGCAGCGACTGGCGCATCTCCTCCAGCCGGATCAGGAACCGGCCGTAGGAGTCCGCGGTGTCGGCGGTGGCGACCTCGAAGTCGTAGTTCTCGTAACCGCAGTAGGGCTCGGTCTTGCGCAGGTCGTGCGGCAGGCCGGTGGCCCGCAGGATCGGGCCGGTGGCGCCGAGCGCCAGGCAGCCGGCCAGGTCCAGGAAGCCGACGTCGACCAGCCGGGCCCTGAAGGCCGGGTTGTTGGTCGCCAGCTTGTCGTACTCCGGCAGCCGCGAGCGCAGCAGCTTCACGCCCTCGCGGATCTGGTCCTGCGCACCCGGGGGCAGGTCCTGCGCCAGGCCGCCCGGCCGGACGTAGCCGTGGTTCATCCGCAGGCCCGTCACCAGCTCGAAGATGTCGAGGATGACCTCGCGGTCACGGAAGCCGTAGACCATCAGCGTGGTGGAGCCGATCTCCATCCCGCCGGCGGCCAGCGCCACCAGGTGCGAGGAGATCCGGTTGAGCTCCATCATCAGCACCCGGATCACGCTCGCCCGCTCCGGGACGTCGTCGGTGATCCCGAGCAGCTTCTCCACCGCCAGGCAGTACGCGGTCTCGTTGAACAGCGGGGCCAGGTAGTCCATCCGGGTCACGAAGGTGGTGCCCTGGACCCAGTTGCGGAACTCCATGTTCTTCTCGATGCCGGTGTGCAGGTAGCCGATGCCGCAGCGGGCCTCCTTCACCGTCTCTCCGTCGATCTCCAGGATCAGCCGCAACACACCGTGAGTGGACGGGTGCTGCGGACCCATGTTGACGATGATCCGCTCGTCGTCGGCCCGGCCGACGGCCTCGACCACCTCGCCCCAGTCGCCGCCCGTGACGGTGTAGACGCGGCCCTCGGTCGTGTCCCGCGCTCCTGCCGACTCGTCCTCGATGCCGCTCATCAGCCGTATGACCTCCGCTCGGGCCGCCGGTTGCGCCAGGTGCGTCCGTATCGCGGCGCGCGGTCGGGCACGACGGGGCAGCGGCCCGTCTCAGCCGGCTGGCCCTCGTCCCGGCCGCACGGGCACGAATTGCCGGCATGGGGGCTGCTCAAGTCCAGGATCGCGCACATCAGCCAGAGCCACACTGCGGAACGGTCAGGCGCTTCTGGCCCGGGCAGCCTGTTTTCGTGATGCTGCGGGCGCGCGCTCAGCCCTCGGCGTCCGCGGTGAGGGGGCCGGGCAGCAGGGCGGCGAGGGCCAGGGCCGCCGCCACCGCCGCGACGCCGCAGAGGGCCGCCCGCAGGCCGGCCGCGGAGGCGGTCAGGCCCACCACGGCGGGGCCGAGCAGGCACCCCCCGTAGCCGAGCGAGGCGACGACGGCCACGGCGGACGAACGGCCCTCGGGGCGGGCCCGCTCCCCGGCCAGCGAGAGGACCGTGGGCGCGCACACGGAGGTGCCCAGGCCCGCCACGACGAGGCCGACCAGCATCGACCGCACGCCCGGCGCCAGCGCGGCGGCCAGCGTGCCGACGGCCGCCACCGCCGCGCCCAGGGCCAGCAGGTGCCGCTGCGGCAGCCGGGCCGTGAGCCCGTGCCCGGCCAGGCGGCCGACGGCGGCGGAGGCCGCGAACACCACCGGCCCGGCGGCAGCGGCACCGGAGCCGGTGTGGAACACGGAGCGCAGTATCACCGCGCTCCAGCTCTGCCAGGCGTTCTCGACCAGGTACGCGAGCGCGCACAGCGCCCCGAGCGCCAGCAGCGGCCGGTTCGTGACGGGCGCCCGCCGCCAGTCGCGCCCGGGGCGGGGTGCGGCCACCGCCATCAGCAGGACGATCACGGCGACGGCCGAGCGGCCGAAGCGGTCCACGGCCGCGCCCGCCGGGCGCATCGAGCCGAGCGCGCCGAAGCCGATCATGAGGACGGCGACGCCGAGTTCGCCGTCGTCCACCCCGGCCCGCCGCTGGATCTCCGGGACCAGCGCGCCCCAGGTACCCCAGAACACCCCGTACACGCCGAACCCCACCAACACCTGTACGCGCACCAGCACCACCAGTCCCATCCGTCACTCACGGGGAGGGCCCTTCCCATCGGCCCGCCCACGCAGCGCTCGCCGGGGAGGGCGCCAAAGAGCGCGGCCCGGCGCGCCCGCGGCCCCGGGCGCCGTGGAGGGCGACGGTGGGAAGGCGTCAGCGCGAGCCGGCTGCCGGGCTGGTGCAGTGGTCGCGGGCCTCGGTCAGGGCGGCGGCGAGGGCCGTGGGACGGCGGGTGGAGAGGTAGACGTAGGGGCAGAGCAGGGAGGGTTCGGCGACCTCGACGCGGACCGCCCGCGGGAGGTAGCTGCGGATGAGGAGGCGGGCCCGGGGGCCGGCGAGGCGGGTGCGCCAGGCGAAGGCGGCGGCCTCGTCCAGGATCTCGACCGCACCCACGTGCTCACCGCGCAGGACGATCGGTCCGGCCACCAGCACGCCGTCGCAGACCCGGATCCGCACGCCGCCGTAGCTACCGAACGCCGGGGCGAGCGCCAGCAGCAGAATCGTGCCGCCGGCCGCGGCGAGCAGCGGGGAGAGCGGGAGCAGGGCGGCCGTGAGCCCGGCGACGGCCGCCAGCGCGGCCAGCCACCAGCGCAGTGGGACGGAGAGTCGTTCGTCGTAGATCACCACATCCGGGATGCTGCCATGCCGTCAGCCGGGCGCCGACGAGGGGCCGCCGGTCGGCGGGGGCGTGGTGTCGGCCAGGAGGTCGAAGGCCGGGCCGCCGACCCCACTGACGCCCCGCCCCGACCGGTCCGCTCAGCGAGCGGTCAGCGGGCGGTCAGCGAGTAGGCCGACAGCGGCGTGTTGCCGCGCTCCTTCGCCAGGGACCGAAGCACATCCGCCTGGCTCAGCACCAAGTCCCGTACCGCCTGCGGCAGCTCGGCCATCCGGTCGACGTCGTCGAGCAGCGACGTGCAGGCGTCCACCTCCCAGTCGCTGTCCTGCAGGTCGGTCGTGTCCACGGCCTGCCCCGGGACGGGGGCCCAGCCTGTCGCCGGGAGGACCCGGAGCAGGCTTTCCCGGGAGAACGGCGTGCGCACATTGCCTTCGCCTCTCGACCCGCCGGCCTCGATCTGTCCCTGGATCAGGACGGCCAGCAGGTGGGGCAGTTGGTCGGCCGAGCGGGGTGCGAGGTCCCACTCGGCGAAACACAGGTTCCGCGACCAGCGGCGGACCCGGGCGAGGATCTCCCGCAGCTGATCCAGGGAGGCGAAGTACCAGGAGCAGTGCGCCAGGACGGCGTAGTCGAACCCGTTGTCGGGGAAGGCGACCGCCTCGTCGAGGACGTCCACGCCGAAGCGGAAGTCGATCCGGGAGCCCAGCGGCGTCGCCTTGAGGTGCTCCGCCGACTGCCCCAGCGTGACCGGGGCGCCGTACGACGGATCCGCGATGTCGACGGCGACCACCCGGCCCCGCGGGCCGACGGCCTCGGCGAGGACCGCCGTCATGTCGCCCTGTCCGCAGCCGACCTCCAGGACCGACGCTCCGGCCGGGATGCCCCAGTTGGAGACGAGTGCGGCCCGGTAGCGGGTCTGGGCCAGCTGGATGTCGGCGCTCACGTCGGCGGCGGCCATGGCGGCCGCGATCGAGGGCGCTTTCGCCATCAGATCGGTCTTGTTCACAGAATCCTTCGTCGTACGCCGGACAGGCGAGGAGGCCGGAGCCAGGAGCCGGGAACCAGGAGCCGGGAACCGGCTCAGACCCGGTCGCACCAGGAGAGGGCCGCGATCCGCCAGCCCTCCGGGGTCCGCACGAACTGGATGGTCTTCGTCCCGCCGCCCTCGTAGGCCTCGCCGTCGAGGACGCCGGACTTGCGGTACTCGCCGAAGCGCGACGCGACGTCCCCCTCGATCTCGGTCCGCTCGGAGGTCTCCCACTCCGAGAACCCGACCAGCCGCCCGTCCGACAGCAGCCGTTCGCGCGGCTCGATGAACTCCTCCACGGAGTAGACCGTGAGGGTCGGCCGGGTGCTGACGATCACCCCCTGCGGGAGCATCAGCCGCCGGAGGCGGGCCACGTCGGCCCCCCGGCCCTCCCGATTGTCGAACGCCCCGAAGAACTCGGCGGTCAGCTGGTCGATTTCGGCCTTGGACATGATCCGACCGTAGCACCGCGACGCCCGGCGATCACCCCTTTGACGCCATGTCACACACCACAGACGGACGAGGCTTCCGCCGCCATGCCGCCGACCGTCATGGACGGCACGCACACGTACCGGGGAGCCGCCGGGCGGAAAACCGCTGGCGGCGCGCCTGACGACCCGATAGGAAAGCGCCCATGAGCACTCCCACTCCCCCGGCCGCGCACCCGGACGCCACCGATCCGCGCACCTTCCGCCGCACCACGATCGACCTGGACGACGCGGTGCTCCGGCCGTGGGGGCGCGAGGACGCCGGGTCCGGCCCGTTGCTGGACGGCCTGATCGCCGCCGCGGCCGACCCGCTGATCGCCCTCTGGAACCCGCTCGCGGCCCGCGACCGCGACGCCGCCCTGGCCTGGCTGGAGGCGCGCGAGGACGGCTGGGACCGGGGCGCTGCCGCCCCCTTCGCCGTACTGGACGCCGCCGACGGCTCCCTGCTGGGCTGTGTCAACGTGCGCTGGACCGACCGCGCGGACGGCCTGGCGATGATCGGCTACTGGGCGCCGCCGGCCGGACGCGGCCGGGGTGTGATCACCCGGGCCACCAACGCCGTCACCGGCTGGGCGTTCCGCACGGCCAGCGCCCGCCGGATCGAGATCGCCCACGCGGTGGGCAACGGGGCCTCCTGCCGGGTGGCCCTGAACTGCGGCTACCTTCCCGAGGGCACCTTGCGGGCCTCGCACATCTTCGGCGACGGGACCTACCACGACGAGCACCTGCACGCCCGACTCGCGACCGACCCCGAGCCGGCCCCCCGGTAGTCGCCGACACCGGCCCGCCGACCGCCTCCTGACGGTGCGGCGGGCCCGGGTGGAGCGTCAGTCGGAGAACGCTCCTAGAGCGGGTGGTTCGGCGCGAGCCGGTCGGCGATCAGGCGGGCGATGTCCTGCGCGGTGTTGCGGTCCGGAGCCGCGCAGCCCCGGGTGGTACTGACGGCGATCGCCAGGCGCTCGTCCGGCTGGTAGGCCTCGATCGCGGCGTAGCCGGAGAACGACGGGTTGGACAGCACCCAGCCCTTGTCGATGATGACGCCCAGGCCGAAGTGCTGGGCCTCGGTCTGCGGCAGGCAGACGTCCTTCGGGCAGCCGTTCACCGGGCCGGGCAGGCCGACGGTGCCGGGGTTCAGCTGGGTGCGGAAGGACTCCGGGGAGAGCAGCGCTCCGGTGCCGACCGCCTCGATGGAGCGGGTCAGGTCGCAGACGTCGCTGATCAGGACGGCGCCCGGGGCGGTGGTCCAGGACGGGTTCCAGAAGGTCGACTCCTCGTACGTGCCGCGCGAGGCGGTGAAGGCGTGCAGCACGGGGGTGGGGATGTCGGGTGTGAAGCTGTTGACGGTCTGGCGCATGCCGAGCGGCCCGAAGATCCGCTGCTCCAGCAGGTGGTCCAGGCGGGTGCCGGTGATCCGCTCCAGCGCCGCGCCGAGCAGTACGAAGTTGGCGTGCGAGTAGCTCCAGTTGGTCCCGGGGTCGTACCAGAACTTCTGGCTGGTGGAGAACCCGACGAGTTCCTCCGGGGTCCAGTGCCGGAAGGGCTCGGCGGCGAGCTCGTCCAGGAAGGCCTGGTCGGTGACGTAGTCGGCGAGCCCGGAGGTGGTGTCGCCGAGCATCCGCAGGGTGATCTCGTGGGCGCGCGGCAGGTCCGGCAGCCAGGGGGCGACCGGGTCGTCCAGGCCGATCCGGCCCTCCTCGGCGAGCTGGAGCAGGATGATGCCGAGGAACGGGAAGGCGACCGAACCGGCCCGGAAGTGCATCGCCGGTTCGGCCGGCACGCCGGTCATGGACTCGCCGAGCGCGCCGGTGACGACCTCGTGGCCGTCGACGGTGACGCGCAGGAGGACCGACTTCAGGTCGAGCTCGCCCCGGACCTGCCGGGCGATGTCGAGGACCTCGCGGGCCCGGGGGTCGGCGTCGGGGTCCGAGCGGACACAGGCGTGCGAGGGCGTGGGGGTCTTGACGAGGGCCCGGGCGGCGGCCGGCGGCCCGGCGGGCAGGGCGACGGAGGTCAGGGTCGCGGCCGTGAGGACGGCAGCCGCGAGTGCCCTGGTGCGGGAGAAGGTCATGACCGCACTATGGGCGGACGCTCCGGCCCCGGTCCGGCGCAACACTCCGCAGCGTCCTCCGAGGGGCCCAGTGCCGGGGAGTCCACCCCTCACGGACCTCACCCCGGCGCACGCGAGCGGGACCGCGCACGCGCACCCCCGCGCACGCGAACGCCCCGGAGCCGAGGGCTCCGGGGCGCGAAGAGCGCGGGATCAGCCGTTGGAACGGTCGAACCACTGCAGCCAGTTGGCACGCGGGCCGACGAGGCCGACCGCCGCGTTGCCGGCCTGCAGGCCCGACGAGGCGGAGGGCTGCGGGCTCCCGCCGTGCGCCACCGCGGCGGTCGGCGCGATCACGGCCGCCGCGGCGGCGACGGTCGCGATCACGGCGAACTGGCGGAGCTTTCCACGAACCGACATCTCAGGTTCTCCTTGATGGATGGTCAATAGCCTGGGCCGGCCGACTCCGAGGACGGCCGGGCGGCACACACGTTTGCACACGAACGTGGAAAGTCGGGCCTTTCCGCAACCCGAACCGGGCGAACGGGTGAGAACGTACGCCCCGCGGGTGACACCGGCAGGCCCGTCCGGCCGTACGCCCCCGCACTGCACCCCGACGCGCCCGGGCGGGCCGCGGCGCGCCGCCTGGTCAGGCGGACCGGCACTCCGCCGGCGTCCGCGCGAGCGCCTCCTCCACCGGGGTCGTGGCGCGGCCCGGAAGGACTGACGCCGACGCGGACCCGCGCGGCCCGGCTCCGCGCCCCGACGGCGGGTCGCCCCCGCCGACACCACCCGTCCGGGTGGTTCGCCGCCGTGTCCCGCCCCGGCGGACCGGCCGGGCGCCGATGCTGGCCGTGGCACGGCCGGGCCCGGCCTGCCGCCGTCCGGGGCTCCGGCCGGCGCACACCGGAGGAGACGGGTGACCGCGATGTCCCGAACCTTGATGTCCCGACCGTTGCTGTCCAGGACCGTGCAGGCGGCGTGCGCGGCGGTGGTGCTGGCCGCCGGACCGGCGGCCGCCGCCACCGGCTGCCCCGGCGCGGACCTCGCGGTGGCGGCCGCGAACCCCGCCCCGGTGGCCGACGGCGGCACCACCCTGCTGCATCCGGTGGCGATCAACACCGGTGACGCCGCCACCGCCGAGCCGTTCACGCTGTACGTGCACCTGCCGCCCGGGGTGGTGGGCTCCGGGACGTCCCCCGCAGCCGCCTGCCACACCCTGCCGCACGGCCACACCGTGGCGTGCACCGTCCCGGCCGGGCTGGCGCCGGGTGCCGCGGTCGCCGCCGAGGTGCGGATCTCGGTCGCATCCGGCATGCCGGCCGGGGTGCTGGAGGGCACCGTCGACGCCGACCTGCCGGGCGACCCGACGCCGGCGGACAACAGTGCCCGCTTCGAGATCACGGTCGTCCCCTCCCCGTAGCGACCCGGGCGGCGTCCACCCGATCGCTGTGTGACCGTCGGATCACGTCCTGCACACAACAGATAGCCGAAAGCAGGACAACCCCGGGGCCGATTCACTACGGTCGTCCTCACGACAGCGGCACCGGCGGCACCGGACACGTGGTCGGTGGTGCCGTCGGGTGGGGCGGCAGGGGGTGGCATGGCACAGGCACGGAGGCGTCTGTCGCGTGCGGAGGCGGTGCGTCAGCGCACCGGCGCGCAGTTCATCGGCCGAAGGGCGCAGTTGGCGCTGTTCGCGGACAACCTCGCCCGCGATCCCGATCCGGACTCCGGGCCGGACCCGGCGGACTTCCTGTTCCATGTGCGCGGGGTGGGCGGGGTCGGCAAGTCCACGCTGCTCGCGCAGTGGCGCGAGTCGGCCCGGCGGGCCGGTGCGCTGACCGCGCTGGTCGACGAGACCGATGTGCACGGCGTCGAGACGGCGCTCGCCGCGCTCGCCCGGCAACTCGCCGAACAGGCGGGCCCGCTGCGCGAGTTCGACAAGGCGCTGGAGCAGTACCGGCGTTCGCTCCAGGCCGCGGCCGACCGCGAGCCGGAGCAGCCTCCGGGCGGGGAGGGCGCCTCGCTGCCGACCCGGCTGGTGACCCAGGCGGCGTTCGGGGCGGCCGCGGTGCTGCCGGGCGCCGGCGTGGTCGCGGCCATGGCGAACCCGGACGCGGTGGCCCAGGGCGCCGAGCGCCTCATCGCGGGGGTGCGTCAGCGCCGGCGCGGCGGTGACGTCGAGGAGTCGGCGCTCAGCCGCGCCTTCGTCACCGAGCTCGCCCGGCTCTGCGACCGGGACCGTGGCCGGGAGCACGGACGGGACCACGGCCGGGACCGCGAGCACGGCCGGGACCACGGCGGGCGGCCGTGGATCGTGCTGTTCCTCGACACCTGGGAGCTGACCGGCCGCTATCTCGACGGCTGGCTGCGGGAGATCCTGGACGACGCGTTCGGCCCGCTGCCGCTGGAGGTGGTGTTCGTCCTGGCCGGCCGCGACGAGCTCGCCGAGCGCGAGTGGGCGCCGTGGCGGCCGGTGCTGGTGGACGTGCCGCTGGAGGTGTTCACCGAGCAGGAGGCCCGTGACCTGCTGACGGCCCGCGGGGTCACCGATCCGCTGGTGGTCGACGCGGTGCTGCGGATGTCGATGCGGCTGCCCCTGCTGGTCGCGCTGCTCGCCGCCGCCGACCCCGGCGCGGTCGAGGAGGTCGCGGACGTCGGCGCCGACATGGTCGACCAGGCGGTGGTGCGCTTCCTGCAGTGGATCCCCGAGCAGGAGCGCCGGGACACCGTGCTGGCCGCCGCGCTCCCGTTGCAGCTGAACCGGGACCTCTTCGCCTGCGCCGTGCCGGACGCCGAACCGGCCGTCTGGGACTGGCTGTCGGCGCAGCCCTTCGTCACCGGGCGCGGCGACTTCCTGCAGTACCACGCGGTGGTCCGCACCAGCATGGTGCGCCGGCGCCGGATCCACACCCCGCGGGAGTGGACGGCCGCGCACAGCCGCCTCGCCGAGCACCACGCCGCCGGGCGGACGGCGGTCGAGCAGTACCTGCCGGCGGCGCGGCGCGGTACCGACCCGCGGTGGCGCCGGCACCTGTTGAACGAGACCTACCACCAGTTGTGCGCGGACCCGCTGGTCCATCTGGCCCTCGCCCTGGAGCACACCGCGCGCACCGCCGGGGACGCGCCGGACGCGCTCGCCCCGTGGGCGGAGATGCTCAGCCAGGCCGCGCAGGACAGCGACGACGCCGAACTGACCCGCTGGGCCCGCCGGATCCACGCGGCGGCCGGCGGCGAGCAGCCCGCCCTGGCGGCCCTCGGGGTGCTCGCCGGTCCCGGACTGCCGGTCCGGGTGCGGGCCTGGGCGCTGACCCATCGCGGCTACCAGCACTTCGTCGAGGACCGCGACGACGAGGCCCTCACCGACCTCGACCAGGCCGTGGCGATCGCCGCCGACCTGCCGCAGGCCCTGGCCTACCGCGGACGGGTGCTCAACTGGCACGGCCACCACGAGCAGGCGCTGGCCGACTTCACGGCGGCGCTGGCCCTCGACCCGGAGTACGCGTGGGCGCTGTCCCGGCGCGGCGAGGCCCGTCAGCTGGCGGGGCTGGCCGAGGAGGCGATGGCCGACTTCACGGCGGCGCTCGCGCTCGACCCGGACGACGCCTGGGCACTGGGCTCGCGCGGTCAGGCGCACCGGCTGGCCGGGCGGCTGGAGGAGGCGGTCGCCGACCTCACCGCCGCGATCCTGCTCGACCCGGAGTACGCCTGGGCGCTCACCCAGCGCGGCGAGGCGTTCCGGACGGCGGGCCGGCTGGGCGAGGCGGTCGCCGACTTCACGGCCGCGCTCGCGCTGGATCCCGGCGACGCCTGGGCGTTGAGTTCGCGGGGCCAGGCCTACCGGCAGGCGGGCCGGCTGGACGACGCGATCGCCGACCTGACGGCCGCCCTGGAGCTCGGTCCGGAGAACGCCTGGGCGCTCGCCGAGCGGGGCGAGGCGCACCGGCAGGCGGGCCGGCCCGAGGAGGCGATCGCCGACTTCACGGCGGCCGTGGCGCTCAATCCGGAGCACGCGTGGGCGCTGGGCTCGCGTGCCCAGGCGCACCGGCAGGCGGGCCGGATCGAGGAGGCCGTCACCGACTTCACCGCCGCGCTGGCGCTCAACCCGGAGTATGCCTGGGCGGTCGGCGAGCGCGGTGAGGCGCACCGGCAGGCGGGCCGGTTCGACGAGGCGATCGCCGACTTCACGGCGGCGCTCGCGCTGGATCCGGAGTACGCCTGGGCCCTCGCGGAGCGCGGTGAGGCGCACCGGCAGGCCGGGCGCCCGGCGGAGGCCGTGGCCGACCTGACCGCGGCACTGCTGCTGGACCCCTCGGACGTGTGGGCGCTGCGGGCGCGCGGGCAGGCGTACCGGCAGGCCGGGCGGCTGGACGAGGCGATCGCGGACCTGACCGCCGTCCTCGCGATCGACCCGGAGTACGCCTGGGCGCTGGCGCTGCGCGGCGAGGCGCACCGGCTGGCGGGTGACCTGGAGGAGGCGATCGCCGATCTGAGCGCCGCGCTGGCGCTCGAACCGGACGACGCCTGGGCGCTCGGCTCCCGGGGCCAGGCCCGGCGGCAGGCGGGCCTGGCGGAGGAGGCGATCGCCGATCTGACGGCCGCCGTCACCCGGAATCCGGACTACACCTGGGCGCTCGCCGAGCGCGGTCAGGCGTACCGGCAGGCCGGGCGTCCGGCGGAGGCGGTGGCCGATCTGTCGGCGGTGCTCGCCCGGGACCCGGCGGACGTCGCGGTGCACTGCGCGCTGGCGGCGGCGTACCGGCACGCCGGGCGGTTCGACGAGGCCCGGACGGCGCTGGAGGCGCTGACGCCGGAGGTGGCGGCGACCTCGCCGGTGCTGGTGGAGGTGGCGGTGCTGCGGCTGCTGACGGAGGGGCCGGCCGGTGCGGCGGAGGCCTGGGAGGCCTTCCTGGACTGCCCGTACGAGGATCCGCAGGACCCGTTCGAGGCGGGGGTGCGCAAGCTGCTGCACGGTCTGGTCGCGGGGGACGCCGGGCCGGTGGACCTGGCGCGGGCGTTCCTCGCGGTGCCCGGTGCCCGCGCGGTGCGGGCCGATGTCTGTCTCTATCTCGATGAACTCGCGCGCGCCGGGGCACCGGTGGGAGCGCGGGCGGCGGCGGCCCGGCGGGTCCTCGGGTAGCCGGCGGTGGGCTGCCCGTTCGGGCAACGGAGACTTAGGGTTGCCATCAGAAACGATCATTTGGGTACATTCATGATCGACTCCTGATCAGTTGATCCGTTGATCAGTCAGACCGCGCTTCCCCCCTGCTTCGAGACGGGATCCCGATGTCCAACCCCAGTTCCACCGTGAGCCGCCGCACGCTGGTGACCGCGATCGGCGCCACCGCCGCCGCGCTCGCCACCGCCCCGGCCGCGCAGGCCGCCGCGCCCACCGCTCCGACCCCGGCCGCGCCTGCTGCCCCGGCCGCTCCCGCTCCCGCCGCCGCCCGGACCGTGACCGTCCCGGCCACCCGGGCGCGGTCGGCCGCCGGGCGCGCGGCCGCGGGTGTGCGGACCGACTTCCCGATCCACTACGTCGGGATCAGCTGGGACGGCCCCCGGCGCGGCGGGGCGATCCGCCTCCACCACGAGGAGACCGGGCCGGGTGCCTGGCAGCCGATCACCGCCGGCTGCGCGGGCGGCCCCGACGTCGTGGGCAAGGCGGCCGTCGCCCCGGCCGCGGCCGTACTGGTCCCGGCCGGCGGCGCGGTCGGCTACGACCTGCGGCTGCCCGACGGTGCCGCCAACCTGCGCTCCACCGCCCTCGACACCACCGCGGGCCCGGCCCGCACCGCCGCGCCCTCCGCGACCGCGCCGGCCACCTTCTGCGGCGTCGAGTACCTCAGCCGCGCCGCGTGGGGCGCCGACGAGTCCAAGCGCTTCAAGAACGGCGTGGAGAACTCCCCCGCCAAGTACTACCCGCTGCAGACCCTGACGGTGCACCACACCGACACCCCGAACGGGGACGCCGACCCGGCCGCCACCGTGCGGGCGATCTACGAGTACCACGCCGTCACCCAGGACTGGGGCGACATCGGCTACCACTTCCTGATCGACGAGGCCGGCCGGATCTACGAGGGCCGCTGGTCCGGCGACGACGGCATCCCGGCCGAGGACGCCAACGGCAAGGTGGTGACCGCCTTCCACACCGCGGGCTTCAACTCGGGCAACCTCGGCGTCGCCCTGCTCGGCACCCTGAACACCCAGGACGCCACCCCCGAGGCCCGCCACTCGCTCGCCCTGCTGCTCGCGCACATCACCCGCGCCCACGGGCTCGACCCGCAGGCCCACGTCACCTTCGTCAACCCGGTCAACGGGGTGACCAAGCCGGTCGACCTGATCAGCGGTCACCGCGACTGGCTCGCCACCGACTGCCCCGGCGGCACGATGTACGGCACGCTGCCCGCGCTGCGGGCCGAGGTCGCCGCGCTCTGACGGCCGGCCGCCACGACCCCGGGCATGTTCGCTGCCCGGGGTCGGGCCCGTCGGGCCCTGTCCGTCAGGGCGTGCCGAGCGACCGCCAGCCGGACCAGTCACCGGGGCTGGACTCCCAGTTGTGCTGGACGGTGCCGTCGGGGAACAGCGCGAAGACGTCCAGGCTGCCGTCCGCGTTCCGGGCGACGACCGGGTCCCCGGCCAGGGTGCCGCCGAGCGACGCCCAGTGCGTCCACCCGCGGCCGGCGGGCTGCTGCCCGGCGTACTGGAGCGTACCGTCGGTCCCCCGGCCGAAGACCTCCAGCAGGCCGACGTTGTTCCGGGCGACGGCCTGATCGCCGCTCAGGCTGCCGCCGAGCGACTCCCACCGCCCCGTCCAGCCGTTGCTGGGGGCGGTCTGCCAGATGTGCCAGAGCGTGCCGTCGGTGAAGCGCGCGAAGACCTCCAGCCGGCCGTCGGCATTCTGGACCACCGCCGGATCGCCGGCCACATTGCCACCACCGAGCAGTCTGCCGATCTTCCAGCCGTTGATGAGCGGGCGTTGCCACGCGTGCTCGACCTCGCCGTCGCCGTCGCGGGTGAAGACCTCCAGGTGGCCGTCGGCGTCCGGGGCGGGCGCGGGGTCGCCGACGTTGTTGATCTCGATCGTCCCCCAGGACGACCAGGGGCCGTCGGCGGCGGTCTCCCAGATGTGCTGGACCTCGTTCCCCGTGCTGTGGACGAACACCTCCAGACGGCCGTCGTCGTTCTGGGCGACCGCCGGATCGCCCACCATGGCACCGCCGAGCGACTCCCACCTGGTCCAGCCCCCGACGCCGCCGGTCCCCTGCCGGATGTGCCGCAGGGTGGCGTCCTCGCCACTGTGGACGAAGACCTGGAGCCTGCCGTCGGCATCCGGCGCGGACACCGGGTTGCCCGTCAGGCTGCCGCCGAGCGACTCCCACCGCGACCAGTTCTCGTCATCGTCCGGAGACCACTGCCAGATGTGCTGGAGGGCGCCGTCCGCACCACGGACGAAGGCCTCCAGCCGGCCGTCCGCGTTGCGCCCGATCCAGGAGAACGCGGTGGTGAAACCCGTCCCGACTGTCGTAACCATGAGATTTCCCCTTCCCGGTACGGCGAGGCCGGCCACCGGGGGTCGAACGAAGCTCCGAAGGGGCCGCGCATCGCACCGTTCATCGACTCATCGACCAACTGGTTCGCCCACGATCCTATCCCTCACTCGACGCACCCGTACAGCAACCCTGGGTGTCCACCCGCTCCGCGCGACGGACGGCGGGCCGCCCACAGAACCAGGCCCTCGCGAGTCCCCACCCTGCCGGAGAGACAGCGTGGCAGCAGACGGCTCCTTGCCCCCGCCAAGGGGTTGACGCAATCTCGTTGCTCAAGTCGATGGCCCTCCGCCTCTGGGACGTTGCCGACACGAGCCGAAGTTGCGGTGGCACCTTGATTCCAAGATGCTGAAAAAGAGCTGTGCTGAAGCGGAACCGCGGGGCCAGGTGGCTCTGCCGCTTTCCCTCCTCGAAGGCGCGACGCCTTAACGGCTGGAGGAACCTTGGCAAACCTCAATTCTTCTGAGCAGCACCAAAGCGGTCAGCGCCTGATATTGGGTCTTTCCCATGGCTGGCCCTTGGGATTCGGCCTGTTCTGCGCCATGGCAACCATGGCGTTCGTACTGGTGGAAATCCTCCGCAGCAAGATCTGGCCCATGGGCTCCGCGGCGGAGAATCGTTCTCCGGTGTCACCGCCGACCATACCGCCCCCGCCACCACACGCTCCGGCGCCGCCTGCCCCCCAGAAGCGGATGCAGTCGGCCCGAGGGCCGCGAAGACTGTCGGCACGGTGTAGACCACCGGCGCGTACCGCGATAACCGTTCTTACAGCCAGTATGGTCGCCCTCGCGACGACCGCGTGTGGCGCCGGCGGATCGTCATCGGGCGGACACACATCGACTGCTGCAGTCACGGCGACCCAGACCGTCACGGTGACGACGGTTCCGTCCAGTGCAACCGTCACCTCCACCGCATCGGACCCCGGGTCGGGTTCGCCCTCCACTCCGGCAACCGGCGCGCAGTACCTGAGCGAGACCGAGCCGCTGGCTTCCTCCTACGGCGTCGAAACCGGCCCCGCCGCCGTGAACGGCAGGAACTACGCACGCAGTGTCTCACTCCGCACAGATCGCAGCTCCATTCCGACCAACGAGGCCGAGTACAACCTCGAACGCTCATGGCAGACCTTCCACGCCACGGTCGGCGTTCGCGACGACTCTCCCGCTGATGCGGTCCTGACGTTCGAGGTCTTCATCGACGGCAGGTCAGCCACCCGGGTGGTTCTCCACCTCGGGCAGTCACAGGACCTGAGTCTCGATGTCGGCGATGCCCTACGCCTGAAGATCGCAGTCACATACACGGCGACGGTAGATACTCCCACTTACTGCTATGGCGCGTGGGGCGATGCCAGATTGGAGAAATAGCTTCCAGCCTTTACGATCAGCTACTTTCAAATCACCCCCTGGCGGGACCAAGCATGAACAAGATGATCGGAACAGGGCTGGCCCTCTCGAGCCTCGTGCTGGGCATATGGAGCGGACCGTCCGCCAAGCCATATTCCGCCGACATATCGGCGCCAACGAGCCCGCCGCCTGCGAGTGGCAGTACCAGCATTCAGGACGAAAGGCTTTCGGTCAGCGAGTCTTGCGCTTGGTACAACACGACGAGTCAAATCGCCCAAGAAATATTCGTCATGCAGTACGACGACGAGTCGTTCACTCTCGCGTACCACTTGGGAGAATTCTGTCGGAGCAATCCGGACACCGGGCTCGGACCGGCGGTGGACGAAGTCCTCGGAAACGCCGATGGGACTGCCCCACCCGCATCGCCACGCCCCGCGGACAGCACGCCGCTCACGGACGAAAGCAAGTGCTCGGACCTCAATGCGACCGTCGAATCAGAATTCGATGAAAAGCTGCACGCGTACCTGGGATCAAAAGCACAGAACGGCTATCCCGCTCTCCACCACACCCCTGTTCTTCTGAACTACTGCGGCGACGATCCGCGAGCCACGTTGGGCGATGCTTCACGCACGGTGGAGCGAAATCCCAACCAATATGGCGGCAGATGACGGGCCACAGGGCGGCACCACTGGGCCTCGGCATCGAGCACGCCGAGTACCGAGCCCGCGCGATCGACATCGGCTCAGGCGTGTTCGACGCTCGCCGCGCCGTCCAGGTGTAGCAGTTCGACGGCCTGCTCGCGCATCTCCACCTTGCGGATCTTCCCGGTGACCGTCATCGGGAACTCGTCCACCAGGTGCACATAGCGCGGCACCTTGTAGTGGGCGATCCGGCCCGTGCAGTAGGCGCGCAGCGCCTCGGCGGTCAGGTCGGGCGCGCCGGGGCGCAGGCGGATCCAGGCCATCAGCTCCTCGCCGTACTTGGCGTCGGGCACGCCGATGACCTGGACGTCGAGGACGTCGGGGTGGGTGTGCAGGAACTCCTCGATCTCGCGCGGGTAGACGTTCTCGCCGCCCCTGATCACCATGTCCTTGAGCCGGCCGGTGATGTTGAGGTAGCCCTCCTCGTCCATCACCGCGAGGTCGCCGGTGTGCATCCAGCCCTCGGCGTCGATCGCCTCGGCGGTGCGGTCGGGCTGGTCCCAGTAGCCGAGCATCACCGAGTAGCCGCGGGTGCGGAGTTCGCCGGGCGTGCCGCGCGGCACCGGCTCGCCGGTCTCCGGATCGGCCACCTTGACCTCCAGGTGCGGGCCCACCCGGCCGACGGTGGACACCCGCCGCTCCAGCGGGTCCTCGGCGCGGGTCTGGGTGGAGACCGGGGAGGTCTCGGTCATGCCGTAGCAGATGGAGACGTCACGCATGCCCATCCGGTCGACGACCTGCTTCATCACCTCGATCGGGCACGGCGAGCCGGCCATGATCCCGGTGCGCAGGCTGGACAGGTCGTGCTCCGCGAAGGCCGGGTCGTTGAGCTCGGCGATGAACATCGTGGGCACCCCGTAGAGCGAGGTGCAGCGCTCGGCGGCCACCGCGCGCAGGGTGGCCGCCGCCTCGAAGGCCGGGGCCGGGATCACCACGCAGGCCCCGTGCGAGAGCGCCGCGAGGTTTCCCATGACCATGCCGAAGCAGTGGTAGAAGGGCACCGGCACACAGATCCGGTCCGCCTCGGTGTAGCCGCACAACTCCCCGACGAAGTGGCCGTTGTTGAGGATGTTGTGGTGCGAGAGGGTGGCGCCCTTGGGGAAGCCGGTGGTGCCCGAGGTGTACTGGATGTTGATCGGGTCGTGGGGGCTCAGCCCCGCGCCGATGGCCGCCAGCCGGTCGCGGTCGCCGCGCTCCCCCGCCGCCAGCAGCTCGCGCCACGCCTCCGAGCCGATCAGCAGCACGTCCCGCAGACCGGGGCAGCGCGGGCCCGCCTCGGCGAGCATGGCCGCGTAGTCGGAGGTCTTGAAGCCCGGTACGGCGACCACCGTGCGGATCCCCGACTGCCGCAGCACGTACTCGACCTCGTGTGTGCGGTAGCCGGGATTGACGGTCACCAGGATCGCGCCGATCCGCGCGGTGGCGTACTGGGTGAACACCCACTCAGGGCAGTTCGGCGCCCAGATGCCGACCCGGTCCCCGGCCCCGACGCCGAGCCCCAGCAGCCCGAGCGCGACCCGGTCCACCTCCGCCGCCAGCTCCCGGTAGGTCCAGCGGCGCCCGCTCGGCAGGTCGACCAGCGCCTCCCGGTCGGGGAACGCGGCCACGGCGCGGTCGAGCGCGGCGCCGATGGTGTGCTCCAGCAGCGGCACGGAGGTGCTGCCGGCGCTGATGCTGGGGGCGGGAGGGGGCGGGGTCATGGCGACGGCTCCAGGACTCGTCCGGGCAGAGGGCGACCGAGTCTACGCAGCCCGCCCCACCCCGTCAGCCGATTCCGCGCCACCGCCCCGGCACGGGCCGGCCCGCGCGCTCAGGCCGGGGCGATCAGGCCGGGGCGCTCAGGCCTGAGCGCTCAGGCCTGAGCGCTCAGGCCGGGGCGCCGTCCCGCGCGGCGGCGGGCGCCGGTTCCCCGGCTGCGGGCTCCGGGAGCGCCCGGGCGGGTGGCGCCGGGATGGTGGCGGCCACCGCCGCGGCGGCCAGCGCCACCCCGCAGCCGATCAGCAGTCCGACCCGGAAGCCGCTCTCGGAGGGCAGCACATGCCCGCCCACGGTGGTGGTCAGCTGGGCGAGCACGACGCCGACCACGGCCGCGGAGACCGAGGTGCCGAGCGAGCGCATCAGGGTGTTGAAGCCGTTCGCCGAGGCCGTCTCGGAGAGCGGTACGGCGCTCATGATCAACGCCGGCATCGCCCCGTACGCGAGGCCCACACCGGAGTTGCAGACCAGGGTCACGACCAGGACGCCCCAGGTGGAGCCGATCAGCAGCATCGACAGCCCGTACCCGGTGGCCATCGCCAGGGCGCCGGCGACCAGGGTGAACTTCGGTCCGCGCGCCGCCGAGAGTCGGCCGCCGAGCGGCGAGACGGCCATCATCATCAGACCGGACGGCGCCATCCACACGCCCATGGCGAGCATCGACTGCCCCAGGCCGTACCCGGTGGCCGCGGGCAGTTGGAGCAGTTGAGGGACGATCAGCGCCTGCGCGTACATCCCGAAGCCGACCAGCACGGAGGCCGCGTTGGTCAGCAGCACGCGCGGACGGGCGGTCACCCGCAGGTCGACCAGCGGCTCGGCGACGCGCAGCTCCCACGCGCCCCAGGCCGCCAGCAGGACCGCGGCGGCGGCGAACAGGCCGAGCGTCGTCCCGTCGGTCCAGCCCCGGTCGGCGCCCTTGGAGACCGGCAGCAGCAGGCAGACCAGACCGGCGCCCAGGCCGAGCGCCCCGACCGCGTCGAAGCCGCCGCCGGCCGGGCGGGTGGCGGGGGCGGGGACCAGCAGGCGGATCAGCACGGCGATCGCCGCGGTGAGGACGGCCGCGCCCCAGAACAGCGCGCGCCAGCTGGCGTACTGGGCGACCGCCGCCGAGATCGGCAGGCCTAGACCGCCGCCGATCCCCATCGAGGCGCTGACCAGGGCGATCGCGGAGCCGAGCCGCTCGGGCGGCAGGACCTCCCGGAGCAGGCTGATGCCCAGCGGCACCACGCCCATGCCGATGCCCTGCAGTCCGCGCCCGACGATCATCGGCAGGAGGGCGGAGGTCAGGGCGCAGACCACCGAGCCGACCAGCAGCGGGGCGCAGCAGGCCAGCAGCATCCGCCGCTTGCCGAACAGGTCACCGAGCCGGCCGATGATCGGCACGAACACGGCGGCGGACAGCAGGGTGGCGGTGATCACCCAGGAGGCGTTCGACGGAGAGGTGTGCAGGATCTTCGGCAGTTCGCCGATCAGCGGGGTGACCAGGGTCTGCATGATCGCGGCCAGGCTGCCGGTGAGGGCGAGCGTGGCGACGACTCCCCCGGTCCGGTCGGGGGCGGTGGTCTGTGGGGCGGCCATCAGCGGGGCTCCTCGGGGCCGTTCAACGGGCGGAGGATATGCATCCTACACATTATATGTATCGTGCACATTGATCGGGCATATTGATCACGGCGGGCGGCCGCCTGCCATACTGTGCGCGAACATCGCAGGTCAGGGCCCCGGCGCCAGGGACGGGAAGGACGGCATCATGAGCGGGACGACACCAGACGGCATCATGAGCGGACCCACGGACGAGGTGGCGTTCGAGTACATGGTGCTCAGCCGGCACCACTACCTGAGCCCGGCCGACGCCCGGCCGCAGGGCAGCCGACTCGACCGCAGCGCGTACATCCTGCTCAGCCGGATCCGCATGCAGGGCCCGATGTCGATCGGCGAGCTCAGCGACGCCTTCGGGCTGGACGCCTCCACCCTCAACCGGCAGACCGCCGCGATGACCCGGGCCGGGCTGGTCGAACGGATCCCGGACCCGGCGGGCGGGCTGGCCCGCAAGTTCCGCAGCACCGAGGAGGGCGACCGACGGCTCGACGAGGACCGCGCGGCGCACGCCCACGCCCTCGACCTGGTGATGGCCGACTGGCCCGCCGAGGACGTCCGGACCTTCGCCGCCTTCCTGCGGCGCTTCAACTCCGGCATCGAGCGCCTCGACGGCCGGCCCTGGCCCCGCCCCTGACCCACCGGTGCGGGGTGCCCCGGCCCCGACCGGCCCCGACCGGCCCCGACCGGCGCCCGGGCGTCCCGCCCCGCCGGACACCCTCCGCCCGCCGGACACCTCCGCCCCGCCCACCAGGAGCCCCGACCGCATGGACCGCCCGCAGGCCCCCGCCCTCCTCCTCGACGCCCTCGCGCCCGCGCACCCGGCCGGCATCCTCGACGCCGCCGAGCGGGCCGAACGGCGGGGCGCCGACCGGCTGGTGGTCTCCGAGACCGCCTACGACCCGTTCCTGCAACTGGCCCGCGCCGCCGACCGCACCACCTCCATCGAGCTGGCCACCGGCGTGGCGGTGGCCCTCGCCCGCACCCCGATGACGCTCGCCTACCAGGCCTGGGGCCTGCACGCGGCCTCCGGCGGACGGGCCGTCATCGGACTCGGCTCGCAGGTCAAACCGCACATCGAGAAGCGCTTCGGGATGCCCTGGGACCAGCCCGCCGCGCGGATGCGCGAGTACGTGCACGCGGTGCGGGCGATCTGGCACAGCTGGCAGACCGGCGACCGGCTGCGCTTCCGGGGCGACTTCTACACCCATACGGTGATGACGCCGGTCTTCGCCCCCGACCCGATCCCGGCCGGGGTGCCGCGGATCCTGCTGGCGGGGGTCGGCCCGCTGATGGTGCGCACCGCCGGGGCGGTGGCCGACGGCTTCCTGAGCCACCCGTTCACCTCGGTCGACTATCTGACCCGGCAGGTGCTGCCGGCGCTCGCCGAGGAGCGGGGGGCCGCCGAGGCGGCGGGCGAGGCCTGGACGGGGCGGCCGTTCGAGATCGTCGGGAGCGTGCTCACCGCGACCGGGCGCACCGAGGAGGAGCTGCGGGCCAACCGCGCGGCCGTCCGGGAGCGGCTGGCCTTCTACGCCTCCACGCCCGCCTACCGGCCGGTGCTGGCCCAGCACGGCTGGGAGGAACTGCACGAGGAGTTGCACCGGCTGTCGCTGCGCGGGCGGTGGCCGGAGATGGCCGCGCTGATCGACGACCGGGTCTTCGACACCTTCGCGGTCGCGGGCACCGTCGAGGAGACCGCCCGGGAGATCCACCGCCGCTACGCGGGCCTGGCCACCCGGGTCTCGGTCAGCCTGCCGGAGGACGCCGCACCGAACCTCGGCCTGGACGTGCTGGACGCCCTGCGCGCCCTGGACGGCCGCCCGGCACCGCACTGACCCCCCGTCGGGCAACTCGGGCCAGAGTGACTACGCTCCGCAGTCGCCCCGGCGCGGGGGATCCGGACAGGAAACCGGACGCGCCGTATGGTTCAAGGGGCGTGACAGTGCTTCAGCTCGCGCCGTCCGCGTCACCGGCGGGCCCGTTGTCGGCCGGTTCACTGTCGGCCGACTCGCTGTCGGCCGGTTCACTGTCGGCCGCCTGCTGGCGTGCCGCGGTCATCTCGGCGTAGACCCGTGCA
The DNA here is from genome assembly GCF_042656005.1 of Kitasatospora misakiensis. NCBI lineage: Bacteria > Bacillati > Actinomycetota > Actinomycetes > Kitasatosporales > Streptomycetaceae > Kitasatospora > Kitasatospora misakiensis. Next base: position 181,523 of record NZ_JBHSOF010000005.1, read on the forward strand.
CCGCGGTCCGGGGCCAGGTCGAGGCAGGCGAGCACACCGGGGACGGCGACGCTCGGCATCAGGTGCCGGTACAGGGTCGAGACCCGTACGGCCAGGTCGGCGCGGCCGGTGAACCGCTGGGACTGGAGTTGCACGCCCACCCAGGACGCCGTCATCAGCCCGGCAGTCTCGGCCGGCACCACGTGCGGCAGCAGCTCACCGCGCTCACCCGCGGCGACCAGCAGACGCTCCAGCCGGGCGATCCAGCCCGGCGCGGCGTCGATGCCCATCCGGCTGTCCGCGCCCTGGTCCACCGAGAGCCGCACCCCGGCGCTGACCAGCGGATCGATCGGCACCAGGTGCGTGACCACCATCCCGGTGTCCACGAACTCCTGGAGCTTGCAGGAGCGCTCCGGCACGGCCTCGGCCTCGAACTGCTCCTCGATGACGCCCTGCGCGAGGTCCCGCTTCGAGGCGAAGTGGAAGTAGACGGCCCCCCGGGTCACCCCGGCACGGGCGACGACCTCGCCGATGGTCGCCCGCTCGTACCCGCATTCGTCGAAGACCGAGGCCGCGGCCTCCAGAATCAGCCGCCGCGTCCGCAGCGCCCGTTCCTGTCGCACCACCACGACCACCCCCACCACACCCGCACCGAAGCAAAAACCAAACCAAACAGCCCGTATCTTACCCAGGGACGCCGACCGGCCCGGGTGCCCTCCCCCCGGAGGGCACCCGGACACGGGGTGTCAGAGAATACCGACCATGCGGTCCGCTCCGAACCGAGACCCCGGCACGGGAGGCGAACTCCCCGACGGCGCCCGGGCGGACGGGCGGGAGCGGTCGGGGCCTCCCGGGGCTCACCCCAGCACGGCGACCGCCTCGACCTCGACGAGCTGATCGTTGTACCCGAGCACCGAGACGCCCAGCAGGGTACTCGGCACGTCGTGCTCGCCGAGGTACTCGCGGTAGACGTCCCAGACGGCCACCAGGTCGCTCTGCCGCGAGGAGGCGACGTAGACCGTGGTGCGCACCAGATCGGTGAGCGCGGCCCCCTCGTCCTCCAGCACGGTTATCAGGTTCCGCATCACCTGGTGGGCCTGGCCCGCGTAGTCGCCCACCGCCACCGTGCGCCCCTCGGCGTCCAGCGGGCAGGCTCCGGCCAACCAGAGCGAGCGGACCGGCGCGTCGACGGCCGCCGCGTAGGCGTAGTCGACGGCCTGGGTGAGCCGGTGGTTGCGGATCAGTTTGACGGCGCTGCCCATGGGTGCCTCCCGGATGGTCGTTCGGTTCTGTCGCGCCCATCGTTCGAACCCGGAGCGGGGACCGTCAATCGATTTGCCGCGCCGACCCGCACCGGCTCTGGACCGGCGGTCGGGGAATTCACCTTCACGGGTGATGGCGGGGTGGGCGCCCGGGCCGGGATCCTGGTGGTTCGCTGACGACCGAGGGGGTTCCCGTGCCGTTTCCGCGCACCACCGGGGGCTGGAGCCGCCGCAGGCTGCTGGGGCTCGCCGTGGGGGCCGGGCTCGCTCCCGCGCTGGGCGCCGGATCCGCCGCCGCCCGCCCCCGCGGGGAGGGGCCGGAGCTCGGGCTCGGCCGCCGGGTCGCGGCCGTGGCGGCGGCCCAGATCGGCGTGCCGTACGCCTGGGGCGGCGGGGACCGGTTGGGCGCGAGCCTCGGCTTCTGCGACGAGGAGAACGGCTACCTCGACGGCCGGTGCCTGGGCGAGAGCACGGTCGGCTTCGACTGCAGCGGCCTGGCGCTGTACTGCTGGTTCCGGGCGAGCGCCGGAGCGGTGGAGCTGGGGCACTACACGGTCGCCCAGTTCCACCGCTCCGCCCCGGTCGAGCGGTCCGGGCTGCTCCCCGGCGACCTGCTGTTCTTCTCCGGCCCGGACGCCCCGCTGCACCACGTGGGCCTCTGGGCCGGCGACGGCGCGATGATCCACGCGGAGCGCACCGGCACGCTGGTGGCCCGGGTCGAGGGCGTGCTGGACCTGCCGCGCTGGGCGGGCGAGTTCGCGGGCGCGCGGCGGCCATTGCCGTTGCCGCTCGGCCGATAGCCGGACCGACGAGCCGTCACGGGGAGCCCGGCAGCTCCGCGTGGATCCGGCCGATCAGCTCGTGCAGGACCCGCCGTTCGGCCGCGTTCAGCGGGGCCAGTACTTCGTCCTGCACCTCCAGCGCCTCGGAGCGCAGCTCCGCGAGCAGCGCACGGCCCGCCTCGGTGATGGTGACCGAGACCCGGCGCCGGTCGGCGGCGTCCCGGGTCCGTTCGACGTACCCGGCGAGGGCCAGATGATCGGCGACCTTGGCCATGTCGCTGGCGTCCACCCGCAGGCGGCGCACCAGGTCCCGCTGCGCGTGCGGGCCGAAGTCGGCCAGTGCGGCGAGCACCGCGAGGTCCCACAGGCGCAGTTCGCGCCGGGCGAGGCGTTCGACGAGCCGGCCGCGGGCCGCCTTGCCGGTGCGGGAGAGCAGGTAGGTGCTGAGTTCCAGCAGCGTCGGCGGGGTCGTCACCGGATCCGGTGACGGTCCGTCGGGGGCGGGAGAGATGGGGGCGGGAGAGATGGGGGCGGGTTCCTCGGTGGCCATGGGAGAAGTCTAGGGTGCAGGCCTATAGTGGGTGTAGACCCACTATCTCGGTCCGTCACTCTCGCGAGGCAAGGAATCCCGATCATGGACGCCCTGTACCACCGCCTGCTCGTCGCCGACTTCCCCGCCTGCTTCGGCTTCTACGACGCCGTGCTGGCCCCGCTGACCGGCGCCGCGCTGGTCAAGGGCGCCCCGGAGGGCCCGTACGCCACCTGGGACCTCGACGGTCAGACCGTGCTGTCGCTGTTCGACCGCGGACAGCTGGCCGCCACCGTCGGCACCACCGCGCCGCCCGCCGCACCGGCCGCCGCCCAGGACGACACGATGCTGGTGTTCCGGGTGGACGACGTCGCGCGGGCGCACGACCTCTGCCGACAGCACGGCGGTACCACCGTCGTCGGCCCGACCGACCGCCCGGACTGGGGTCCCAACCTGCGCACCGCCCATCTGCGCGACCCGGAGGGCCGGCTGATCGAGCTCCAGTCGTACTGACCCGGCGCCCCGGCCACCGGATCGGCGGCCGGGACCGCGAGGCCCGTCGGCCTATCGCGGGGCGTCCAGGTGGTAGAGCCCGGAGCAGGACCGGCCGGGCAGCGTGACGTGGCCCGCGACGGCCGGGGTGTGGCCGGCCGTCGCCGTGCAGTACCGGCCGTCCGGGACCGGCAGCGGGCGCAGGGTGACGGCGGCGGCGGGGGTGGCGACGGCCACCCCGGCGAGGGCCAGCCCGGCCGCCAGGGCGGCGACGACGGCTCGGCGGGCGAGGCGCATGGGATACCTCCGGGGAACGCGGGAGAGGGACGGGGCGGCCGGGGACGGCGGTCGCCGTCCCCCATTCGAACGGCGGAAGCGCCGGGCGGCCCGCCCGACACACCGCGCACGCCGCTAGTCGTACGTGTACGACTGCGCCCGGGCCGGCCCCGGCTCCCCCTGCCGTCACCCCGGTGACCCCCGCCGTCACCCCCGACCGACAGCCGAGGCCCGCTCGTCCCACAGCTCCTGGGCGCACGCGCCGACCAGGGCGCCGATCCGGGCCAGCGCCTCCCCCACCGGCAGCGGGTCCGGCCGCCGGCCGTCGCGCAGCCGCAGGGCGAGCAGGTCGTCCGCCGCCTCACGGGGGCCGAGGATGGCCTGGTACGGGACCAGGCGCGCCTCCCGGATCCGGGCCCCGAGAGTGCCGCGCTCGGGCCCGGCGACCTCGGCCCGCAGCCCGAGGTCCAGGCAGCGCTCGCGCACCTGCTCGGTCCGCGCCCGTTCGCGCTCGGACAGCGGCAGCAGCACCAGCTGGGTCGGCGCCAGCCAGGCCGGGAAGGCACCGCCGTACAGCTCGATCAGATGGGCGACCACCCGCTCCACGCTGCCGATGACGCTGCGGTGGACCATCACCGGGCGGTGCTTCGCGCCGTCCGGCCCGATGTACCGGAGGTCGAACCGCTCCGGCTGGTGGAAGTCGATCTGCACGGTGGAGAGGGTGGACTCGCGGCCGGCGGCGTCGGCGATCTGGACGTCGATCTTCGGTCCGTAGAAGGCCGCCTCGCCCTCCACCGCCTCGAACGGCACGCCGGAGCGCCGGAGCACCTCGGTCAGCAGCGCGATGGCCCGCTCCCAGAGCTCCGGGTCGGCCACGTACTTGCCGCTCCCACTCTGGATGCCCCCGTCCGGCAGTGAGAGCCGGTACCGGACGGGCCGGATGCCGAGCGCGCGATGGGCCCCGGCGATGAGTTCGAGGGCGGCGACGGCCTCGTCGGCGGCCTGCTCGGGGGTGCAGAAGACGTGCGCGTCGTTCAGCTGGATCGCCCGTACCCGGGTCAGCCCGCCGAGCACGCCGGAGAGTTCGGAGCGGTACATGCCGCCCAGCTCGGCGATCCGCAGCGGGAGTTCCCGGTGGCTGCGGGCGCGTGAACGGTAGATCAGGGCGTGGTGCGGACAGAGGCTGGGGCGCAGCACGACCTGCTCGGAGCCGAGGTCCATCGGCGGGAACATGTCGTCCTGGTAGTGCTGCCAGTGGCCGGAGATCTCGTACAGCTCGCGTTTGCCGAGGACGGGCGAGTAGACGTGGCGGTAGCCGGCGCGCCGCTCGCGGTCGCGGATGAACTCCTCCAGGGTGTGCCGGATCTCCGCGCCGTCGGGCAGCCAGTACGGGAGGCCGGATCCGATCAGCGGGTCGGTGTCGAAGAGTTCCAGCTCGCGGCCGAGCCTGCGATGGTCCGCGGCCGGTACGGGCTCGGACGGGGGTGCGGACGCGGGTGCAGGTACGGCGTCGGCGTCAGACGCGGGTGCGGCGTCGGACGCGGGTGCGGCGTCGGCGTCGGACGCGATCGGGTGGCTGCTCATGGGGGCGGTCTCCACTCTGTGGTGCGGGCGAGTGGACCGGCACGGCGAAGCCCCGGGGCACTCGCCCCGGGGCTTCGGACTAGGTCAGCAGTCAGCGCGCCGGGACTCTCTCCGGCGTCGTCGTGAGGACGGCTGCGGCGCGCTTCATGCCGACCACGCTAGCAAGCGAACGTCCGGGTGGGCGAACGGTTTTCCGTCCGGTCCCGCCCAGACCGCCCCGGGGTCCCACGCCCCGGGTCTCAGTACAGGACCTCGCAGCCGCGCGCCGCCAGGGCGGCGAGCAGGGCCGGCGCCGGATCGACCGCGTTCCACCGCAGGTCCAGCTTCTCCAGCGCGGGCAGCCCGGAGCCGTCCGCCAGCCAGTCCGGCAGGCCGGCGATCCGGTTGCCGCGCAGGTCGAGCCGGCGCAGCCGCGGCAGGCCGGCCAGGGCAGGGGGCACCTCGGTGAGCGCGTTCTCGCGGAGTTCGAGTTCGCGCAGTTCGGCGAGCCCGGCGAAGGAGGCCGGCAGGCCGGTCAACGCGTTGCCGCGCAGCCAGAGTTCGCGCAGCGCGGGCAGGCCGCCGAGCGAGTCGGGCAGTGCGGTGAGCCGGTTGTGCTGGACGCGGAGCTCGACCAGGCCGGCCATCCGGCCCACCGTGTCGGGGAGTTCGGCGATCCGGTTCTCCCCGACGTTGAGGTAGCGCAGCGCGGTGAGCCGGCCCAGGGCGGCCGGGAGGGCGGTGAGCGCGTTGTCGTGCAGGTAGAGGAAGTCGGTGAGTCCGGTGAGGTCGCCGATCTCCTCCGGCACGGCGGAGATCCGGTTGTGCCCGAGGTCGAGGGTGCGCACCCGGCGCAACCGGCCGATCGAGGAGGGGAGTTCGGCGATACCGGTGTCGGCGAGGATGAGGACCGCCAGGTCGGTGCGGTCCCAGATCTCCTCCGGCACGGTGCCGAGGTGCTGCCGCCAGAGGTTGAGGATGGTGTCGGTCACCCGGCCATCCTGCCGCGTGCACGGCGCCGGCGAGCAGGCGACCGGCATCCATCGCTTGACGGTTTCATGCCACTCTCGGGAGGATGCCGGGACCGTCCGACGAGCTACGCGCCGACCGTTCCCGCCCTTGCCTCCGGTCGGCCGGGAGAGGGCCACCCTTGGCCGTCCATCCACTGATCCGCCGAGCCGGCCGGCTCGCCGGCGCCGTCCTCCTCGCCCTCACCGGGGCGCTGACGGCCGCCGGGCCCGCGCACGCCGACTTCGGCACCGACTACCACGACCCGTTCACCGTGGCGAAGCCGCTCACCCGCCCGGACACCCGGTCCTGCACCGTCGAGGTGATGCACGACCAGCCGTTCCGCAGCGGCTACGGGAACCCGCCGGACACCCCGTACACCGCCACCGCCACCCCGCCCGCCGACTGCGCCGGGCCCTGGTCCGCGGTCGTGCTGGACCTCCACGGGCAGGTCGCCGGGCGCCAGTTCGACCGGCTGTTCACCGTCCGGGTCGGCGGGGTGCAGGTGCTGCTCTCCTCCACCCCCGAACCGTCCAAGGACGGCATCGAGTGGGCGCTCGAACGCGACGTCACCCGCTACGCGCCGCTGTTCGCCGCCGGGTCGCAGCCCTTCGTCTTCGACCTCGTCAACGTCACGGACGACACCTACACCGGCGTGTTCCGGATCTCCGCGAGCCTGACCTTCTACACCACCTCCGCGCGGTGGCCCGCCGCCCGCACCGCCGACCGGCTGCTCACCACCGGCCCGTTCGGGCTCGACCGGGCGACGCCCAGCCGCACCACCGAACTCAGCTTCCCGCCCAACCTGGAGCGCCTCACCGCCGAGGTGTACGCGCGCGGCGGCGGTACCTGCGAGGAGTTCGCGTACGCCTCCGCGCCCGAGGAGTTCGCCCGGGCCAACACCGGCACCGGCGTCTGCGGCCAGGGCCCGTTCCGCGAGCTGCGCCTCACCGTCGACGGGCGGGTGGTCGGCGCGGCCTGGCCGTACCCCGTGATCTACACCGGCGGCTGGGACCCGCTGCTCTGGCGGCCCACGCCCGGCATCTTCGCCTTCGACCTGCCCGCCTACCGGCTGGACCTCACCCCGTACGCCGGTCTGCTGGTGGACGGCCGCCCGCACCGCGTCGGGATCGCCGTCAACGCCGCCGAGGCCCGCAGCAACGACCTCTGGACCGGCCAGGTCAACCTCTTCGCGGAGGTCGACCACGGGACTGACCGCACCACTGGTCAGCTGACCGACTACCGGGTCGCCCCCGAGGCCACGACCGGCACCGCCCTCGCCGACCACGGCGGCGGCAGCGGCGACTGGACGGTCACCGCGGCCCGGCACGACCTGGCCCGCGGCTGGATGCAGACCTCGCACGGCCGGGTCACCACCGAGGTCCGCGACGACCTCGCCTTCGGCTCCACCCAGAGGTTCCGCGCGAACGGCAACGACCTGACCCTGCGCAACCGCACCGACCTCACCCGCACCACCGCCACCTGGGGCTCCGGCCCGCGCCGCACCACCACCGTGCGCGAGAGCCAGCCGCTGGACGTCACCTACCGGTACGGCGAGGACGCGGCCGGCAACACCGACCAGCGCACCGCCATGGACCTCGGGTACCACCGCGAGGCCACCACGGCGACCGGCGCCCGGGTGACCGACCGCAGCACCGTCGACCACACCCTGCGGCCGACCGCCCACCGCCACGACGGCGACACCACCGTCCGCACCGGCACCTCGGCGGAGGAGTACCGCAGCACCGGCCCGGACGGCCCGTACCACCGCGCCGTCACCACGGTCGACGGCTGGCCGGTCGGGTAGGGCCTTGCCGGGAGGGTGTCGCCGCCGCGCGCGTCGGCGGCGACACCGTCCTGGAAGCGGGTCCACCGGTCGGCGGGTCCACCGGTCGCGGACCGTCAGCGGCCGACCTCGCGGGCGCGGAGGTCCTCGACCGTCTCCCGGCGGATCAGCAGCCGCAACCGGCCCTCGCGCGCGGCGGCGACCGGCGGGCGGCCGACCAGGTTGTAGCCGGAGGCCATCGAGAGCTGGTAGGCGCCGGCGGCGGGCACGGCCAGCAGGTCGCCCGGGCGGAGGTCGGCCGGCAGCGTGGCGCCGTGCACCAGGACGTCGCCGGCCTCGCAGTGCCGGCCGACCACGTCGAAGGTCGCGGTCGGTCCGGTGGCGGGCCGCCCGACCGGCCGCACCTCGTACGCGGAACCGTAGAGCGCGGGGCGCGGGTTGTCGCTCATGCCGCCGTCGACGGCCGCGAAGGCCCGCCCGTCCGTGCCGCGCTTGACCGACAGGACGCGGTAGACGGCCACGCCGGCCGGGGCGGCGATCGCGCGGCCGGGCTCGACCAGCAACCGGGGGACGGCGAGGCCGTGTTCGGCGCAGCGGGCAGCGAGCCGGGCGGTGGTCTCGGCGGCGAAGCGGGCCGGGTCCAGCTCCGCGTCCCCGGCGAGGTAGCGGACGCCGTGGCCGCCGCCGAGGTCGAGTTCGGGCAGTTCCACGCCGTGCCGGTCGCGGACCTCGGCGAGGAGTTCGACCAGCCGGTCGACGGCCGCGAGGTAGGGTTCGGCGCCGGTGATCTGGGAGCCCAGGTGGCAGTGCAGACCGGTGAGTTCGAGGCCGGGCTGGCCGAGGATCCGGGCGATCGCGTCGGCGGCGTCCCCGCCGGTGATCCGGAAGCCGAACTTCTGCCCGTCGACGCCGGTCCGCACCGCGCGGTGGTGTCCGGCGGCCACGCCGGGCAGGACGCGGACCAGGACCCGCTGCGGGGCGTCGGCGGCGGCCAGGGCGGCCAGCCGGGGGATCTCGGCGGCGCCGTCGACGACGATCCGGCCGACCCGCAGGCGGCGGGCGAGGCGGAGTTCCTCGGGGGTCTTGGCGTTGCCGTGCAGCAGGAGGCGTTCGGGCGGGAAGCCGGCCGCCGCGGCGAGGCGCAGTTCGCCGGCCGAGCAGACGTCGAGCCCGAGCCCCTCGTCGGCGACCCAGTCCGCCACCGCGCTGCACAGGAAGGCCTTGGCGGCGTAGTGGACCTCGGCCGTCGGCAGGGCGCGGCGGAAGGCCCGGGCGCGGGAGCGGAACTCCTGCTCGTCGAGGACGTAGAGCGGGGTGCCGAAGCGGTCGGCGGCCTCGGCCAGTCCGACGCCGCCGATCAGCAGGTCGCCGTTCGGGCCGGGCCGGGCGGAGGCGGGCCAGGGGCTGCCGAGCGGTCCGGCGGGGGCGGCGGGCTCATTGGCCTCGGGGAGTTCGACAGGCAGCGGCGGGGAGGACTGAGGGGTGCGCAGAGTGGTCGTCACACGGTGCTCCTGGGAGGAACAGGGCGGGAGGGGGTGGGACGGGGTCGGCGGCGCGGGGGCCGGCCGACGGGCCGTCAGTCCTCGTAGTCCATGGCGTAGCGGCAGTGCGCGGCGGTCGTGCGGGGCTGCTCCGGCGCGGGGTCGGCCGCCGTCGCGGCGGCGGTTCCGGACCGGGGGTCGAAGACGGTGCCGTGCAGCAGGCGGCGCAGCGCGGCCTCCTCCGCGGCGCCGGACAGCCGGCGGTTCCGGGGGTCGTCGGAGAGCACCCGGTACTCGGTCATGGTGGGTCGCATCCTTCCGGTCGCGGCGAGGGCCTCGGACGGTCCCGCCCGCAGCTCCAGTCCACTCCCACGGGCGGGCGGAGGCACCGGCCCTTGACGCACGGCCTACGCGGACCGGCCCCGCCTTGACGGCACCTTGACGACGACGGCACCTTGACGACGGCGGCGCCGTTTTGAGCGTGGCGGCCCGGTGTGACGCGGTGACGCGGTGACGCGGCGCGTCACACCGGGCGGTGCGTCACGGGTGCCGGGGGACGCGGTGCGTGCCGCTCATCGAGGTCACCAGCGAGTACAGCGAGGTGGTGGCGGTGATGAAGAGGCGGTTGTTCTTCGGGCCGCCGAAGGTGAGGTTGGAGACCGGCTCGGGGACGAGCAGCCGACCGATCAGGGTGCCGTCCTCGGCGTAGCAGTGGACGCCGTCGCCGAAGGCCGCCGCCCAGAGCCGCCCGTCGCGGTCGAAGCGGATGTTGTCGAAGCGGCTGCCCTTGCCCTCGATGTGGACGCGGTCGCCGGACAGGGTGCCGTCCTCGCGGATGTCGAAGGCGCGGATGTGCGCGGCGCGGCTGTCGGAGACGTAGAGGCGCTGCTCGTCGTGGGAGAGCAGGAGCCCGTTGGGGCCGCGGAAGCCGTCGGCGGCGAGCTGGACCTCTCCGCTGTCCGGGTCGATCCGGTAGACGTTGCAGGCGCCGATCTCGCTCTCGGCGACATGGCCCTCGTAGTCGCTGGTGATGCCGAAGTCCGGGTCGGAGAACCAGATCGCGCCGTCCGAGCGGACCACCGCGTCGTTGGGCGAGTTGAGCCGCTTGCCGCCGTAGTGGCTCGCGAGGACGGTGACGGTGCCGTCGTGCTCGGTGCGGGTGACCCGCCGGTTGCCCTGCTCGCAGGTGATCAGCCGGCCCTCGCGGTCGAGGGTGTTGCCGTTGCTGTGCCCGGCCACCGAGCGGAAGGTGCTGATCGCGCCGGTGGCCTCGTCCCAGCGCAGGATCCGGTCGTTGGGGATGTCGCTCCAGATCACCTGGCGCCAGGCGGGCAGGTAGAGCGGGCCCTCGGCCCAGCGGCAGTCGCCGTGGAGCTGTTCGAGCCGGGTGTCGCCGTAGGTGCAGGGGCGAAAGCGGTCATCCAGGATCTCGTACAGTCCGAACTCAATCTCACCAGACATCATTCATGTCCTATCGCCAACAGCCGAACGTGGTTCTGATGATCAAGAGTATGGCAGAACGAGATATGGTTCCACCATGGCGATCGACAATCTGGACGACACCGACCGCGCCCTGCTCGCCCTGCTCCAGCAGGACGCGGGGCAGGCGTACGCGGCGCTCGGCAAGGCCGTGGGACTCTCCACCGCGGCGACCCACGACCGGGTCCGGAAACTGCGCGAGCGCGGCGTCGTCCGCCGCACGACGGTGGACGTGGACCCGAAGGCGCTCGGGCTCGGGGTGCTCGCCTTCGTGATGGTCGACTCGTCCGCCTGGATGGGCGACTCGGCCGCGGCCTTCGCCGCGATCCCCGAGATCGAGGAGGCGCACATCATCGCGGGCGCCGCATCGGTGCTGGTCAAGGTGCGGACGGCGACCACCGAGCAGCTCCAGGACGTGCTCCGTCGGCTCTACGCGATCGAGGGCGTCAACGGCACCCAGGCCACCGTGGTCCTGGAGTCCTTCTTCGAGCGGCCGCCGTCCCCGGCCGGCTGACCGCTGCCGCACCGGCCACCATGGGCCCGACATACGACGGGCCCGTCCGGCGGGGAGAGCTCCCCACCGGACGGGCCCGGGCGCGCACGGAGGCTGATCACATGTTGATCATGTGACCCGCCAGCCCGTGGATCGCCTCCTTGACCGCCTCACCCAGCGTCGGGTGCGCGTGCACGTTGCGGGCGACCTCGTGCACGGTGAGGTCCCACTGCTGGGCCAGCGTCAGCTCCGGCAGCAGCTCGGTGACCTCGGGGCCGATCAGATGGGCGCCGAGCAGCTCGCCGTGCGTGTCGTCGCAGATGACCTTGACGAAGCCGATCGGGTGGCCGAGGCCGTGCGCCTTGCCGTTGGCCGTGAAGGGGAACTTGGCGACCTTCACGTCGTAGCCCAGCTCACGGGCCTGCGCCTCGGTGTAGCCGAAGCTCGCGATCTGCGGCTGGCAGTAGGTCGCGCGCGGGATCATCGCGAAGTCCAGCTCCATGGTCTCCACGTCGGCGATGGTCTCGGCGGCGATCACGGCCATCGACTCGGCGGCGTGCGCCAGCATCAGCTTGGCAGTGACGTCGCCGATGGCGAAGATGTGCGGGATGTTGGTCCGGCCCCGGCCGTCGACCGCGATCGCGCCGCGCTCGGTCAGCCGGACGCCGGTGTTCTCCAGGCCGTAGCCGTGGACCCGCGGCGCGAAGCCGATCGCCTGGAGCACCTTGTCGGCCTCCAGCACCTGCTGCTGCCCGTCCTTGGCGGTGACGGTGACCTTGACCTTGGCGGCCGGGTCCTTGTCGTCGATCGAGTCCACCCGGGTCGAGGTGAGCACCTGGATGCCGAGCTTGCGGTACTGCTTGGCCAGCTCGGCGGAGACGTCGGCGTCCTCCAGCGGCACCATCCGGTCGAGGAACTCCACGATGGTGACCTGCACGCCGTAGTTGTGCAGCACGTAGGCGAACTCGACGCCGATCGCGCCGGCACCGGCGATGATGATGCTGCCCGGCAGGTCCTCGGTGAGGATCTGCTCCTCGTAGGTGACCACGCGGTCGCTCAGGCTGGTGCCGGGCAGCAGCCGGGTGGTGGCACCGGCGGCGATGACGCAGTGGTCGAAGGTGACGACCTCGAAGCCGCCGCCGTTGAGGGCGACCTGCAGGGTGTGGTCGTCGACGAAGGTGCCGCGACCGTCGTACTCGGTGATGCCGTTCTTCTTCATCAGGTAGTGGACGCCCTTGACGCGGCCGTCGGCGACGGTGCGGCTGCGCTTGAACGCCTCGCTGTAGTCGAAGGTGACCTGACCCTCGATCTTGATGCCGAAGGTCTTGGCCTCCTTGGTGACGATGTGCGCGAGCTCGGCGTTGCGCAGCAGGGCCTTGGAGGGGATGCAACCGACGTTCAGGCAGACCCCGCCCCAGTACTTCGACTCCACCACGGCCGTCTTCAGGCCGAGCTGGGCGGAACGGACGGCCGCGGTGTAGCCGCCGGGGCCGGCGCCGAGAACGACGACGTCGTAGTGCGTGCTGCTCATGCTGCTGATTCCTCCGAGGGTGTCACGGTGTCCTGGTCTCCGTGCCATGGTGTCAGGCCGGCGCGCCGCGCACCCATCGGACCCCCGATCGCCGGACGCCCGGCGGTCCCTGCCACCGTCCCGCCGACGATCGGCCGCCGACCGGCCGCCGTCCCGCCACGGTGAGGGGTGGCGGGACGGCGGCGGGGACGGTCGGGTTCAGGTCAGGCCGCGACCTCGTGCGCGTGGCTCTCCTGCAGGCCGCCGCCGCTGCCCGCCTGGCCGTCGGTCTGCTTGGGCGTGACGGGCGCGGTCAGCGAGGAGAGGTCCCAGGCGTAGATGCCGACGGCGTGGGCGATGGCGTCGATGTTGAGCTCGAAGGCGGCGAGGTCCAGGTTCTCCAGGTCGTCGCAGGCCTGGTGGTAGCACTTGTCGAAGGCCACCCCGGCGGTGCCGCCGTACCTGGCGGCCTGGGCCGCGCTCTTGATCACCTCGGCGCCGGTGTCGGTGCCGCCGGCCGGGATGCCCGCCTCGATGAACGGCCCGTAGTCGGAGCGGCCGGTGAAGTCGGTGCCCTCGTGCGGGACACTCCAGTCGTCGAAGAAGTCCGTGATCAGACGCTCGATCTGGGCGGACCCGGCGGGGCCGGGGCCGGAGCCGACGTGGTCGGAGTCGTCGCCGTCGTAGACGAACTGCGCCGAGTTGGGCGAGGCGATCATGTCGAAGTTCAGGTAGAGCCGGATCTTCTTCCGCTCCGCCTCGGAGAGCGCGTTCACATAGGCCTCGGAGCCCTTGAGACCGAACTCCTCGGCCGACCACCAGGCGAACCGCACCTTGTTCTTCACCGGCTTGGTGCCGAGGTTCTTGGCGACCTCCAGGATGCCGGCCGAGCCGGAGCCGTTGTCGTTGATGCCGGGCCCGGTGGCCACCGAGTCGAGGTGGGAGCCGACCACGACGGTGTTGTTCTCGTCGCCGCCGCGGGTCTCGGCCAGGACGTTCCAGGTCTTGCGCTTCTCCTGGAAGGTCCGCACGTCCAGCGTCACGGTGACCGGCCCGGCGGCGGCCTTGGCCGCGAGGGCCTCGCCGGCCGCCCGGGTGGTGCCGCCGACCGGGACCCGCCCGGCGTCCGGCTCCACGAGCGTGCCGTTGAGGTCGCCCTCGGTGTTGTTGTAGATGACCGCGCCGACCGCGCCCGCGTCCGCCGCGGCGGCCTGCTTGGCCGCGAAGCCGCAGCCGCCGCGCTTGATCAGCGCGACCTTGCCGGTGAAGGCGCCGGCCGCGTAGTCGGCGGCCTCACAGCCCGTGGTGGCGTCCACCGGGACGACCGCGAGCTGGGCGGTGATGCCCCCGGCCGGACCGCCGGCCGAGTACGTCATGACCTTCAGCGGCACCTCCTCGGCCTGCGGGGAGACCACGGCGAGCCGCTCGGAGAGGGCCTGGAAGAACGTGTACTCGAACTCCTGCTTCGAGACCTTCAGCCCCGCCCGACGGGCCTGCTCGTAGACGTACTGGGCGGACCGCTCGTGACCGCGGGCGCCGGCCACCCGGTTGCCGCCGTTGCGGTCGGCGAACCGCTGGAACGCCTCCAGGGTCTCGAAGGCGTCGTCGGCGTCGCTGCCCGCGATCAGCTTGGCGGCCAGCTTCGCGCCGTTGCGGACCGGGTCCGGCTCGGCGGCGGCGCTGCCGGCACCGACCAGCAGCAGCGGGGTCACCAGACCCGCGACCGCCAGTGCGGCGCCCGCCGTCCGGCGGATGGGGGCGGCCTGGGAGCGGGAGGCGACGGCCGGGCGACCGGTCCGAGCGTTCAAGGTGAGTCCTTCCGATGATCCGTGTGACTCCCGATTTGACATGCTCCGGGACTCCTTGCCAACCCCGCCGCGCAAGCTGACCGGATGCGGACACTCCGGTGTGCGGCGATGCTGGAGGAGGTGGGGCCGTCTCATCCGGGAGTGTGACCACATGTCCATGTTGGATAAGCTCAAGGGTCTTCTCAAGGGCCATGAGGAACAAGCCGAGCGAGGCGTCGACAAGGCCGGCGACATGGTCGACGAGCGCACGCAGGGCAAGTACAGCGGGCACGTCGACACCGGCCAGGAGAAGCTCAAGGACCAGCTGAGGGACGACCGCCCGCCGCAGTAGGGCCCTCGGCGCCGTCCCGGCCTCCGCAGTTCGCTTCGGCCGAGTCGACTTCCTCGTCGACTACCACGTCGGCTTCCTCTTCAACTTCCACATCGACGGACCGTCACGCAGTCGTCCCCGGTCCGTTCGCCCGGTTCGTGCCCGCGCTGTCCGGCGCCCGCACGGACCGGGCGCTATTTTCGGACTTTACATACTCATTACTATTGATCCGGTTGCGCGTTCGCGTCCCGCACGCGGTCAGGCGCCGGCGTTCCCCTGCCCCGGTGCTCCCCGCCCGGCGTGCCCGTGCCGCGCACCACCATGGGAACCCCCTGACGAGAGGACAGCCGCCGTGTCGATCGCCCGTGTCCGGACCACTCCGCTGCCCGGTGTCGGCGTCCAGTACGACCTCACCACCCGAGAACAGCGGCACCTGTCCGTGATCGCCCACCGGGACGGCTCACGCAGTCTCAACGTCTACCGCTCGGACGACCCCGACGCCTGCGCGCAGGCCTTCCGGCTGACGGCCGAGGAGTCCGCCGCCCTGATGGACGCCCTGACGCCGGCCCACCACAGCCCGGCCCTGCTGCACACCACCGACCTCGGCCTGGTCGCCGAACGGCTCCCGGTCGACGGCGCCTCGTACTGGAACGGGCGGCTGCTCGGCGAAACCCGGATGCGGACCGAGACCGGCGCCTCGATCGTCGCCGTGCTGCGGCGCACCGGCGCCGTCCCCTCCCCCGCGCCGGACTTCCGGCTGGCCGGCGGCGACACGCTCATCGTGATCGGCACCCGCGAGGGTGTGGACGCGGCGGCGGCGATCCTGGAGCGGGGGTGATCGGGGAGTGCACACCGCCAAGGTCTTCATCGAGCTCGGCTCGGTCATCCTCGTCCTCGGCCTGCTCGGCCGGATCGCCGGACGGTACGGCTTCTCGCCGATCCCGCTCTACCTGCTCGGCGGGCTCGCCTTCGGCACCGGCGGGCTGCTCCCGCTGAGCGCCAGTGAGGAGTTCGTGGCGACCGGCGCCGAGATCGGCGTCGTCCTGCTGCTGCTGATGCTGGGTCTGGAGTACACCGCCGCCGACCTGGTCACCAACCTCAAGGCCCAGTACCCGGCCGGCGCGGTCGACTTCCTGCTCAACGCCGTGCCCGGCGCGGTCGCCGCGCTGCTGCTCGGCTGGGGCCCGGTGGCGGCCGTGGTGCTGGCCGGCGTCACCTGGATCTCCTCCTCGGGCGTCATCGCCAAGGTGCTCGGCGACCTCGGCCGCCTGGGCAACCGGGAGACCCCGGTGATCCTCAGCATCCTGGTGCTGGAGGACCTCGCGATGGCGGTGTACCTGCCCATCCTGACCGCCCTGCTGGCCGGGGCCGGCCTGGTCGCCGGCTCGATCACGCTGGCCATCGCGCTCGCCACGGCGGGAGCGGTGCTGTTCGTCGCGCTCCGCTACGGGCGGCTGATATCCCGGTTCGTCTCGCACGACGACCCGGAGAAGCTGCTGCTGGTGGTGCTCGGGCTGACCCTGCTGGTCGCGGGCATCGCGCAGCAGCTCCAGGTGTCGGCGGCGGTCGGCGCGTTCCTGGTCGGCATCGCCCTCTCCGGCGAGGCCGCCGAGGGCGCGCACACGCTGTTGAGCCCGCTGCGCGACCTCTTCGCGGCGGTGTTCTTCGTCTTCTTCGGCCTCAGCACCGATCCGACCAGCATTCCGCCGGTACTGCTGCCCGCGCTGCTGCTGGCCCTGGTCACCGCGCTGACCAAGGTCGCGACCGGCTACTGGGCCGCCCGGCGCGCGGGGATCGCCACCCGCGGGCGGTGGCGGGCCGGCGGGGCCCTGGTGTCCCGGGGCGAGTTCTCGATCGTCATCGCCGGGCTGGCCGTGACGGCCGGCATCGAGCCCGGGCTGGGGCCGCTGGCCACGGCGTACGTGCTGATCCTGGTGGTCACCGGACCGCTGGCCGCGCGGTACACCCAGCCGGGGGTGGAGCGGCTGGGCGCGGTGGTCGCGCGACGGCGGCGCCGCGCCTGGGCGCCGGAGGCGCAGGTGGCCGGGGTGGCCGGGGTGGCCGCGGCGCGGGGTCCCTCGCAAGGCACGGCGGTGGACGGGGCGGAGCCGGTGGAGGACGCGGACGGCGCGGCGGCCCCGAACAACGCGGCGGACGTACTGGACGCCGGACCCGGCCAAGCCCTGGACGGGCTGTCGCGCTGACCTGGCCCGACCCGCCCCGATACCCCGCCCCTGGGCGACTCACCTCCGGTGGTCCGCCCAGGGGCGTTCGTCGTTCCCCGTGCGCGCGTAGACAGTGCGAGTAGACAGTGTCTACTCGATCTTGATAGACACGTCCCATGACGCAAACGGAACAGGACAAGGCCACCGGCCTGCGTGCCCGCCTGGTCGCGGCCGGAGTCGAACTGCTCGCCCTGGAGGGCGTCCACGCGCTCACCCTGCGCGAGATCGCCCGCCAGGCCGGCGTCTCGCACGGCGCGCCGCGCCGCTACTTCGCCACCCACGCCGAGCTGCTGGCCGCCATCGCCCGCCACGGCTTCGGCGAACTGGCCACCGCCGTGGGACTCGACGCCCCCGCCGCCGGGGCCGGGGCCGTCCGCGACGCAGCCGAGGCGCGGACGCGACTGGAGCGGCTCGCCCGGGGCTACCTCGACTTCGCGGCCGACCGGCCGGGGATGTTCGAGCTGATGTTCCGCCACGACGTCATGGAGGGCAGCGGTGCGGAGCTGCGTCGCACCTCGCTCCCCCTGTTCGAGGCCGTCACCCGCCTCGTCGCCGCGATCCGACCGCCGGCCGTCGGGACCGTCGGCACCGTCGGCGCCACCGGGTCGACCGGGTCGACCGGGAGCGGCGACGATGTGCCCCCGATCGTGGTGGCGGCGGCGCTCTGGGCCAATCTGCACGGTCTCGCCCAGCTCCGCGCCTGGGGCAGCCTCCGACTGGCCACCGGCGCCGACACCGTCGAACCGGTCCTGCGCGCCACGCTCGACGCCCACCTCGGCCCGGTGCCCCGATGACGCCGGCCCGCGCCCAGCGCCTCACCCTCGTCGGCAGCGTTCTCGGCGCCGCGATCGTCGCCCTCGACGGCACGGTGCTCACCGTCGCCCAGCCCAGCCTCCGTCACGACCTGGACGCCTCGCTCCCCGCCGTGCAGTGGACCAGCACCGCCTACCTGGTCACGGTGGCCGCCCTGCTCGTCTTCGCCGGCCGGCTCGGCGACCGGTTCGGCCACCGCCGGGTCTTCGCGGTCGGCGTGCTCGGCTTCGGCGCCACCTCGGCCGGCATCGGCCTCGCCCCGAGCATCGGCTGGGTGATCGGCCTGCGCGTCCTCCAGGGCATCGCCGGCGCGCTGCTCCAACCCGCCACCCTGGGCCTGCTGCGAGCCGTCTACCCGGCGGACCGACTCGGCCGACCGATCGCGCTGCGCACCGTCGCGATCGGACTCTCGGCCGCCGCCGGACCGGTGGTCGGCGGCGCCCTGACCGCCCAGCTGGGCTGGCGGTCGGTCTTCTTCCTGACGCTCGTGCCCGCCGTGGTCGCCGGCGTCGCCGCACTGCTGGTCCGGCTGCCCCGGTCGGCCGAGAACCACACGGCCGCTCCGGGTGCCGGTCTGGACCTGCCCGGTTCCGCGCTGCTCGGCGCCGCACTGGCCTGCCTGGTGTTCACCCTGGTCGGCGTTCCCGACCGAGGTCTGTCACCGGTCACCTGGCTCGGCCTGGCGGCCTCGGCCGTACTCGGCGCCGCCTTCGTCCGCCACGAGCGGCGCACCCGGCACCCGCTGCTGCCGCCGACCCTCCTGCGGGCCCCGACCGTCGCCCCCGCGCTGGGCGTCCTGCTCACCGCCTCGGCCGCGCTCTTCGGGACGCTCTTCCTGGCCACCTACTTCCTCCAGGACGTGCTCGCCCTCGACCCGCTCGCCAGTGCGCTCCGGTCGCTGCCGCTGGCGGCGGCGATGGTGGTCGCCGCACCCTCCTCGGCCGCCCTGACCCGGCGGCACGGGCCGCGCCGGACGGTGGTGGCGGCGATGTCCTCGCTCACCCTGGGCGTCCTCCTCGTCGCGTCCTTCCGGCCGGACACCCCGGTGCCGGTGATCGGCACGGCCTTCCTGCTGCTGGGCGCCGGGTTCGGGGCCGTGATGGCCACCGCGACGGCGGCGGTCGTACGCGCCGCCCCGGTCCGGGACGCCGGGGTGGTGGGCGGTCTCCAGCAGACCGCGATGAACGTCGGGCCCGCCCTCGGCGTCGCCGTCGCCACCACCCTGACCGCCGGCCACCCCCTGACCGAGGCCCTCGCCCCGGCCCTCCTCACCCTGGCGGCCATCGCCGCCGCAGGCACCCTCCTCGCCACCCGCCTCCCTGCCGACCGCGCGGCGGCGCGGAGCCCCGAGGGTGGGGAGCGAAGGGCGCGCTCGGCCAGGTCTGATGCGGAAAACCCGTTGCCCTGAAGCCCGTTGGCGCTGATAGAAAGGGGCATGGACGAGCAGATCATTCCCCCGGTCGAACGGATGCTCGCGGAGCGCGCCTGCGAGCGCGTCATCGTGGACTTCATCCACCGCCTCGACCTCGGCGACCCGAGCTCGGTGGCCGAGCTGTTCACCTCGGACGGCTTCTGGCACTGGCCCTACGGCGACCGGCGCATCGAGGGACGCGAGGCCCTGCGCCGCTACTTCGCCTCTCGCCCGGCGGACAGGCTGTCACGTCGTCTGATGACAAACATCCTGGTCACGGTGGAGTCCGAGACGACGGCGCGGGCCGTCTCCTACCTGACGACGTACCGGGTCGACGGCTACACGGGCGGAATGATCGAGCCCAGGCTCCCGGCCAACGTCGGCCACTACGAGGACACCTTCCACAAGATCGACGACACCTGGCTCCTCGCCGGCCGCACCGTCCACCTCCCCTTCGGCACCGACACCGAGCGACTCCCCGCCCCGGATGCAGCACATTCCTCATGACGCGGTCTCGCGGCCCGGCGACCAAGGGGTCGCCGGGCCGCCCAGCTTCCGCCTTGGTCGAAGCAGGACTACGAGTGGGGCAACGTGCACCGGTACTGCTGCGGGAACCCTCTGGAGGCCCGCACCCTCCTCGAAACGGTGCTGAATGCGACGTCGGCCCGGAGCGCCCGCGAGCTCCGCAAGATCATCAACAAGCTCGACGCTGCCTACGGTCTTCCCCTGCCACCGCGCGACCAAGGCGGACGTTGAAGAACAAGCTGAGGAAACCGCCGAGCCCGGGGCGGCGCCGCGCTCAGCGGCGAACGAAGTAGGTGGCGGTGTCGTGGTTGCCGAGCCAGCGGAGGGTGAGGGGGCAGCGGGAGAGCGGGCGCCAGTGGGTGGTCAGTTCGGTGAAGAAGTCCGGGTCGGCGCAGAGGCCGCCGGGGCGGTCGCCGAGGTAGAGGACGCTGGGGCCGCGGTAGGCGCGGAGGGTGTCGGCGGCCATCGGGTCGCGGTGCGGGGGCCAGAGCAGGGCCAGCACGCGATCGGGGTGGGCGGCGGCGTCCTCCGCCGCCCGGCCGGGGCGGACCTCGGTGTACTGGAAGCGGTCGGTGAAGCCGTTCCGTTCGGTGCGGGCCTCGGCGTCGGTGGCCAGTACGTCGACGCCGCGGGCGCGCAGCAGCCAGGCCCAGTAGCCGCTGCCCGCCCCCACCTCCAGCAGACCGCGGCCGTCCAGGCAGTCGGTGAGCCAGTCCAGCGCGGTGCGGGAGGCCAGCGCCCAGCTGTAGACGCGGGAGAGCTCCTGCCGTCGGGGCAGCGCGGGACCCAGCTCGGCGGGGAGGTGGTCGAACACGTCGATGACCGGCCGCGTGCGGCTGCCGTGGCGGAGCGCCGGGTACCACAGCAGCGGCACCATCTGCGGGTTGTGCGCCGCGAACTCGACGTCCTGCTCGGGCAGCAGGTCGCCGAGCTGCCGGAACGGGCGGCCCCACCCGGGGTGGTGCAGCTCGGACCGGCCGGCCCAGAGGCGGATCAGGCGCTCGGCCGTCCCGGCGACCATCAGGGCGGTGGGGTCGCCGGGCCCGGCCGTGCCGTCCGACCCCGGGCGTGCGGGCTGCGCCGTCGGCGCGGTCATCGGCGGTGTCCGGTGGTGCGTCAGAGCCCGATGTGGTCCTGAACCGCCAGGCCGTCGGTGCCGGCCGGCTGGCCGAGCATGCCCAGGTGCGCCTCGACGACGATGCCGGGGACGGTGGCGGGCTCCTGGACGGCGCTGACACCACCCACCACGGCGGCGGCCGCGAGAGCCGCGGTGGCGGCACCGATCAGGGCGGTGTGACGACTGTTCAGCTCCATGGTGACCCCTGTGGTCTCGGACGATCGATCGTGCGCAGCTTAAGCAGGCGTCTCCTGTTCGATCAAGCGAATTTCCGACGGCCGGTCAGGATCGGCGGCCGGGGCGTCGCCGCCGGTCGGGGCGTCGCGGTCGGCCGGAGCGTCGCGGTCGGCCGGAGCGTCGCGGTCGGCCGGAGCGTCGCGGTCGGACCGGGCCCGCCGGTGGCGCGGCAGCAGGATCCGGAGCAGGGCGAGCTGGGCGAGGGCGCCGATCGTCATGCCGGCCCAGAGGCCGTGGACGCCGAGCGGGCCCGCCAGGGCGGCACCGGAGCCGAGCTGGACGGCGAGGCCGAGCAGCACGGCGGTGACCAGCGGCCGTCCCGCCCCGGCCGCCTGGTGCACTCCGCCGAGGGCGACCACCAGCGCGTAGGGCAGCAGGTAGAGGCCGGCCATCCGAAGGAAGCCGACGGCCTCACCGGCCACCGCCGGGTCGTCGGTGAACAGCGCCGCCACCGGCTGCGCGGCCGCGGCGCAGAGCAGCGCGGCGCCCGCGCCGAGGGCGGCGGCCAGTCGGGCGGTGTCGCGGCCGAGGGAGCGCACGACGGCGGCGGGGTCGACACCGGCCCGCCGGGCCGCGCCGGTCAGCCGGGCGGCCTCGATGGCGGCGGCCTGCCGGACGGCGTAGAACGCCATCGTGACGATCAGCAGGACGCGGTAGCCCACCCCGTACCCGGCCACGGCCGGCACGCCGAAGGAGGCGACCATCGCGAGCTGCGCGGTGCCGACGCCCATCCGCGCGGTGAAGTCCAGGCCGAACGAGGCACCGGTCGCGGTGATCGCACGGGCTTCGGCGAGCAGCCCGCCGGCCGGGGCGGGCAGCCGGTGGCGGCGGCGAAGCAGCGCGGTGACCGCGAGGGCGACCGCCCGGGAGGCGGTCAGCGCGAGCGCCGCGCCGGTCACCCCGAGCGCCGGGAGCGGGCCGGGGCCGAGGATCAGCAGCGGATCGAGGACGAGCAGCAGGGCGTTGCCGAGCAGGGCCGTCCGCAGCGGGGTCCGGGTGTCGCCGACGCCCTTGAACAGCTCGTCGGCGATCCGCTGGGCGAAGAAAAGCGCGAAGGCCGGGAAGGCCACGGTGAACCAGTCGGCGGCGAGACGGGCGGCCTCCCCGTCCAGGAAGGCGCCGGCGATCCGGTCACGGGCGAGGAAGCCGGGGACGGCGATCGCGAGGCTGCCCAGTGCGCAGAGCCGCCACGCGGCGCGGGCGACGCGTCCGGCCCCGGCCCGGTCCTCGGCGCCGTGGGCGCGCGCGAGCCGCACGGTGGTCCCCGAGGCCGCCACCAGGACCAGGCCGAGCAGCAGGTTCTCCACGGTGCCGGCCAGGGTGACGGCGGCCACCGCCGGTCCGCCCAGCCCGGCCACCCAGTAGGCGCCGATGACCGACGCGACCACGCCCGACAGCAGTTCTCCGTAGACCGGTCCCGCCAGTGCCACGAGCCGTGGCAGGTGACCCCGCATGTGTGTCCTCCTCGATGTTCCCGGCGATGTTCCCGGCGCGCCCGGTGTCCCCCGACGCCGGGCATGCCCGTGGCAGGGCCGACGCCGCTGCGCTCCCGCCGGGCGGGAGCCGGGCATCTGACCTCGAATAGAGATACCTCGAATCGAGGCGCATCGACAAGAGGTATCGTGGCTCCGTCGCGGAGCGCGCGGCCACCGGTCGCACGCCCACCGGTCGCAGGTCCGCAGGGCCGGACGTCCACCGGTCCGGACGTCCACCGGTCCGGACGGAACGCCGCGGCGACGGAACACCACGCCGACGGAAAGGCCCTGGCCCGTGCTGACGCTCGCGATCCTCGGGTTCCTGTACGACGAACCGCTGCACGGCTACCAGCTGAAGGCCCGGATCACCGGCCTGACCGGTCATGTCCGGCCGGTCAGCGACGGCGCGCTCTACCCCGCGATCACCCGGCTGGAGAAGGCCGGACTGCTGCGGCGTCGCACCGAGCCGGGCACCGGGGCCGCCCCCCGGCAGGTCCTGGAGCTGACCGCCGAGGGGCGGGCCGAACTGGAGCGCCGGCTGACCGAGCCGGAGGAGGTCGAGATCTCCGACCAGATCCGCTTCTTCACCGTCGCCACCTTCCTGGACCGCCTGACCGACCCGGCCCGGCAGGCCGCGGTGCTCCGCCGCCGCCTCGCCTTCCTGGAGGCACCGAGCAGTTTCTTCTACGACGCGGACGGCCGCCCGGTCGCCGCCGAGCAGGAAGGCAACCCGTTCCGCCGCGGCATGCTGCTGGTCGCCCGGGCCTCCGGGGCGGCCGAGCGGGCCTGGCTCGCCGAGACGATCGCCGACCTGGAGCGCCTCGCGTCGAACCCCTGAGCGAGCCGCCGCACACGGCCGTTCGAGAGGGCGCCCGACGGCGCCGAGCGTGGCTATGATGGGCGGCCACCCACCACGGCCGATCCGTCCGGTACCCCGGCACCGCCGCGATTGACCAGGTCACGGGCCCGCCCGGGCCCGCTCCGCCCGCCCCGAGGGAGACCGCCGTGCCCAGTGCCGACACCGCCGACGCCACCGGATCCGCCAAGGCCACGGGAGCCGCCAAGGCCACCGAAGCCGCAGAGGCCACCGGAGCCGACCGCTCCACGATCGACCGCCCCTCCGACGCGCCCCGGCCGGCCGCCCGCCGGGAGGACATCCCCGGCTGGTTCTTCCGGCTGGACCAGGAGGCCTTCCGGCACCTCCTCACCACCCAGAGCACGGCCGGGACCACCGGCGACGTCCTCGAACTCGGCAGCTACCTGGGGCGCAGCGCCGTCCTGCTCGGCGACCACCTGCGGCCGGGCGAGCGGTTGACGGTCTGCGACCTGTTCGACTCCGCGGCGGGCGACGACGACAACGCGGCCGAGATGACGATGTCCTACCGGGCCTCGCTCACCAGGAGCGGTTTCGAGGCCAACTACCTCGCCTTCCACCCGGAGCTGCCGACCATCGTGCAGGCGCCGACCTCGGTGCTGGCCGACGGCCGAATCCCGGCCGGCAGCTGCCGCTTCGTCCACATCGACGCCTCGCACCTCTACGAGCACGTGGCCGGGGACATCGAGGTGGCGCGGCGGGCGCTGACCGAGGACGGCCTGGTGGTGCTGGACGACTACCGCTCGGAGCACACGCCCGGCGTGTCGGCGGCGGTCTGGCAGGCGGTGTTCACCGGCGGACTGCGGCCGGTGTTGCTGACGCCGATGAAGTTCTACGGGACGTGGGGCGATCCGGAGCCGGTCCGGCGGGAGCTGCTGGCGCGCGACTGGCGGGCGGAGGGCTTCACGGTCGACGAGGACACCATCGCGGGGCGCCGGGTGCTGCGGCTCAACAACGCCGTGCCGTCGGCAGCGCCGCGTTCGGGCCCGCGCCAGCTGCTGCTCGACCTGCTGCCGCCGGTCGCCACCCGGGCGGTGCGACGGGCGCTCGGCACGTTGCGGGCGGTGCGGGGATAAGGGTCGCGCCGGAGGCCTCCGGCGAACGGCGCGGGGCCGGGGCGGGCGGGGTCGGGGCGGGTCGCGCGGGCCGGTAGCCTTCAGCCGTGCACCGAACGATCACCTCCGCCGTCCGCCGCTCCGGACCACGCCGATGAGCACCTTCCTCCCGCCCGAGCCCCCGGCCTTCGCCACCGCCTCGCGGCGCGAGCGGGCGGCCAGGGTCCTCACCGAGGTCCTCGCGCCCGCGAACCTGGTGATCGCCCTGCTGCTGCTCGTCGGCGCGCACGCCACGGACGGCTGGTCCGGGCTGGGCTGGGGCCTCCTGGCGGCGCTCTTCTGCGGGGCGGTGCCGATGGGGGTGATCGCGTTCGGGGTGCGGCGCGGCGCGCTGACCGACCGGCACATCCGGGTGCGCCGCCAGCGGGTGGTGCCGATGGCGGTCAGCCTGGTCTCCGTGCTGACCGGGGTGGCGCTGCTGTACCTGCTGCACGCCCCGGCGGAGGTCGGGGCGCTGGTGGTGGCGATGCTGGTCGGCCTGGTCTCGGCGCTGGCCGTCACCGTCCGGTGGCAGATCTCCCTGCACAACGCCGTGGCCGGCGGGACGGCGATGATCCTGCTGCTGGCGCTCGGCCCGGCGACCCCGGCCCTGCTGGTGGCGGCGGCCGCGCTGCCGGTGGCGACGGGCTGGTCGCGGCTGGTGCTGAGGGCGCACACGCCCGCGCAGGTGGTGGCCGGGACGGCGCTCGGCGGCGTCTCCGCGCTGGTGTTCACGCTCCTGCGCTGAGCCCGCGCCTCGGGCGCCGCCACCGCACGGCCGGACCGCCGGACCGCCGGTAGGGTCGCCCGGTCGGGCCCTCCGACCGGGCGGGCCGGCCGATCCCGAGCCGTGGAGGGCGCCGCCGTGCAGCCGCCGATTCCCCACCTGCCGCACCTGCCGCACGAGCCCCCGGCGCAGCCGCCGGAGCCGCCCGGACCGGCCGGCCCAACGCCGCCGCCGGGACTTCCGCAGCTTCCGGAGCTTCCGGAGCTTCCGGCGGACGAGGAGCTGGTCGAGGCGCTGCTCGCGCTCGCGGTGCCGTTCGAGGAGGTGAACGGCCTGCTGGCGGCCCGCACCCGGCTGGGCAGGGACCGGGGACTGCGGACGCTCTTCGAGGAGATGCTGGCGACCCAGGCCCGGGCCGTGGGGACGCTCGGGCAGCCGGCCGGACTCGACCGCCACTGGGCGGCCGGTGTGGCCGGCGGCGAAGGGCTCGCCCCGCTGCTGTTCGTCGCCCTGGCGCCGCTCGCCCGGGCGCACCACCGCGCGCTCGGCGTCCCGGCCGGGGTGACCCGGTCGACGCTGGCCGACCTCGGCCGCCAGCTGGTGGTGAGCCGGTGGCGCGGCCACTCCGGGCTGGGCAACGCGCGCTGGCTGACGCTGCACTTCCGGGGCGAGCTCTTCCAGCTCGGCCGCCTCCAGTTCCAGCGCGCCCGGCTCACCGGCGCGGACGCCGAGGCCGCCCGGGCGGCGGGGGCCGGCGAGTGGGCCCTCCAACTGCACATCCCCGACCACTGCGGCCCGCTCTCCCCCGGGGCGTGCGACCGCGCGCTGGAGCGCGCCCGGGCGTTCTTCCCCCGGCACTTCCCCGGGGAGCCGTACCGGAGCGCCTGCGTCTTCTCCTGGCTGCTCGACCCGCAGCTCGCCGCCTATCTGCCGGCCGAGTCGAACATCATGCGGTTCCAGCGGCGGTTCACCCCGCTGGAACGCCCGCACCGGCCGCCGGTCCCCGAGGACGCCAATCCGCTGAAGTTCGTCTTCGGCGACGCCGGGCGGCCGCTGGAGTCGCTCCCCCGGGACACCGTCGTGCAGCGCGCCCTGGTCGACCACCTGCGGGCGGGCGGTCACTGGTACGTGCGGGGCGGCTGGCTCGCGCTCTGAATCCGCGCCCCACTCGGAGTTCGTTCACAAAATACTACCGGTCCGATGAATCCGATCGGACTCACTCGAACGAGGGAAACTCCTTTAAAGATTTGCCCACGGAACATTAAAGCGCGCATAGTGATGACGCCTCAGTTGGCCCTAGGGATGGCCAACTTATGGCAAAGTCCCGTGCGTGTCGCGCACGGATCCCTGACGGACGAGGAGATGGCGTTGCGGCACGGAAACCTTCACGACGGCTACGGGCAGCGGCTGCGCGAGCAGATCACCGCCCCGGGGACGACCCCGCTCATCGGCGTCTACGACATGTACTCCGCCTCGATCGCGGCCGAGCACTACGACGGCATGTTCGTCTCCGGCTTCGGCTTCGCGGCCTCCTACTACGGCCTGCCCGACATCGGCTTCATCGCCTGGCCGGACATGGTCGCCTTCGTCGAGCGACTGCGCGGCGCCTTCCCCCGGCATCACCTGCTGGTCGACATCGACGACGGCTACGTCGATCCCGAGGTGGCCTGCCACGTGGTGCGGAGGCTGGAGCGGATCGGCGCCTCGGGCATCATCCTGGAGGACCAGAAGCGCCCGCGCCGCTGCGGTCACGCCGACGGCAAGCAGATCCTCCCGCTCGACGAGTACCTGGAGAAGCTGGACAAGGTCCTGGCCGCCCGGACCGACCTGGTGGTGGTGGCCCGCACGGACGCGACCGAGGAGGCCGACATCCTGCGCCGGGCCGAGGCCCTCGCCGCCACCGACGCGGACGTGGTGCTGGTCGACGGCGTGCGCAGCGAGGAGTGGATCCGGCGGATCCGCCGGGTGGTGGGTGACAAGCCGCTGCTGTTCAACCAGATCGGCGGCGGCAAGTCGCCCCGGCTGTCGCTCTCCGAGCTGGGCGCGCTCGGGGTGGACGTCGCCATCTACAGCACCCCGTGCCTGTTCGCGGCACACCGGGCGATGGACGAGGCGCTCGCCGGGCTCAAGGTCGCGGACGGCCGG
Source organism: Kitasatospora misakiensis (assembly GCF_042656005.1). Classification (NCBI taxonomy): domain Bacteria; kingdom Bacillati; phylum Actinomycetota; class Actinomycetes; order Kitasatosporales; family Streptomycetaceae; genus Kitasatospora; species Kitasatospora misakiensis. The sequence continues at coordinate 208,924 of NZ_JBHSOF010000005.1, forward strand.
CTGCCGGCCGACACCACGGACCGGCAGGAGATCGGCGTCCGCGAGTCCACCGAGCTGCTGGAGCGGAACATCGCCCGTAGCCACGCCCGCGAGGAGGTGGGCGTGTGACGCTCCGGGTGCCCGGCCCGTCGACCCGGGCCGCGGGAGAGCGGCCGAGCCGGGGCCGCCACCGGGTGACGGCCGTCGGCCTGGCCCTGGCGGCCTGGACCCTGCTCGGCGGCGCCGTGCCGGGGTCGGCCGTCGCGGAGCGCAGTCTCGTCACGGTGATCGACAACTCCGGGGCCGACTCGATCGTCGAGATCGACCGAACGGCCGACCTCCTGATCGGGCACGGATCGGCCGGCAGCGACCACGACGGTTCCACCGCCCTGGTACCCGGCCTGCTGGGGACCGCCAAGACGGTCCCGGCATCGCCGGACGAGGCATCGCCGGACGCGGAGGAGGCTGAGGAGACGGGGGAGGGGGGCGAGGAATGAGCACGGCCCGTCAGCACCGGGCGCCGCCCTCGGCGGGGGTGCCGGCCCGTCCGCCGGCCCGTCCGCCGGCCCGTCCGCCGAGCGGCGGTGAACGGCGGCGGCCGTGGTGGCGGGTGCTCGATCCGTACGTGTTGGCGCTGGGCGGCGCGGTGGCGCTGGCCGCACTGCTCCCCGCCACCGGGCAGGCGGCGCGCGGGGCCGGGCTGGCCTGCGACCTCGCGGTGGGGCTGCTGTTCTTCCTCTACGGGGCCCGACTCTCCACCCGCGAGACGGTCGCCGGACTGCGGCACCTGCGGCTGCACGGGCTGGTGCTGGCCTGCACCTTCGTGCTGTTCCCCGTACTCGGCCTGGCCGTGACGGCGGCGGCCCCGTTCGGGCTCGGCGGGCCACTGCGGACGGGCGTGCTGTTCCTCTGCCTGGTGCCGTCCACGGTCCAGTCGGCGGTGGCGCTCACCGGCGTCGCCCGGGGGAACGTCCCGGCCGCGATCTGCGCCGGCACCTACTCCAGCCTGGCCGGCCTGGTGCTGACGCCGCTCCTCGCGGCCTGGCTGCTGGGGGCGGAGGCGGCGCTGTCGGCCGGCGGGCTGCTGCGGATCTGCGGGCAACTGCTCGCACCGTTCGTGGTGGGGCAGGTCCTGAGACCCTGGCTGGGCGGCTTCCTGGGCCGCCACCGCAGGGTGCTCGCCCCGGTCGACCGGGGCTCGATCCTGCTGGTCGTCTACACCGCGTTCAGCGGCGCGGTGGAGCAGGGGGTCTGGGCCACCGTCACACCGTCCGCCCTCCTCGGGCTGCTGACGGTCCTGCTGCTCCTGCTCACGGCCGCGATCGCCGCCGCCCGGCTCGGTGCGCGACTGCTCGGGCTGGACCACGCCTCCGCGGTCGCGGCGGTGCTCTGCGGCTCGCAGAAGAGCCTGGCCAACGGCCTGCCGATGGCCACCGTCCTCTTCGGCCCCCAGGCCGGCCTCCTGGTGCTGCCGCTGATGATGTACCACCAGGTGCAACTGGTGGCGGGCTCCCTGCTCGCCGGCCGCTGGTCCAGGGCGGCGAGCGCGGCGCCGGCCGACGTCGACGCGGCCCCGGGGGTTCCCGGGCCACCCGCACGCGCCTCCCCCGGAGCGGCCACCCAAGGCTGACGTACCGGCACGGGCGTACCGGCGCCCTGCCGGGGCGGCCGCTCCGCCGTTCACCGCCGTTCACCGCCGTTCAACGCGGGCTCAGTGAGCGCATCCGGGGCAGGCGAACAGAGCGTCGACGGCGCGTGCGAGAAGCCGCCGCGGCTCGCTCGCGCCTTCGAGCCCGGTGACCACGGCGAGGAGGATCTCGGCGGTGTCGCCCACGGCGTCCCCGGAACCCACGGCGTCACCGGGGCCTGACTCGCTCAGCATGGCCACGAGCAGCGCCCGCACCTCGGCGGTGAACCCGGCGCAGACGTCGCCGAAGAGCCGGGCCCTGGCGTCGAGCAGTTCGGCGGCGTGCGGGGAGTCGCCCCGCAGGTCGAGCACGAGGTCGAGCTTGACCCCCAGCACGCCGAGCACGCGGTCGCCCACCGGGGCGTCGGAGGCCGCGACCGCCCGGGCCCGGTCGAGCGCGCGGGCGTGCAGGCGCTCGGCCAGGAGCCGGAAGGCGGCGTCCTTGCCGCTGACGTACTGGTACAGCGCCGACCGCGACACGCCCATCTCCGCGGCGATGTCGTCCATCGTGGTACGCCGCACCCCGTACCTGGTCAGGCAGGTGTAGGCGGCGTCCAGGACTTCGTCGCGGCGATCGGCAGCGGTCTTGCCACCGGACATCTCAGCCGGACAGCTTCGTCAGCAGTTCGGCGGCGAGCGGGGCGGAGGAGGCCGGGTTCTGACCGGTCACCAGGTTGCGGTCGACCACGACGTTCGGCGCCCAGGGCTCGCCGACCTGAACGTCCACGCCGGCCTCGACGAGCCGGGTCTCCAGCAGCCACTTCGCCTTCTCGGCGAAGCCGGCCTGGGTCTCCTCGGTGTTGCTGAACGCCGCGACCCGGTAGCCGCTGAAGGAGTTGCTGCCGTCCTCCTCGACGGCGGCCAGCAGGGCGGCCGGCCCATGGCAGACGACGCCGAGCGGCTTGCCGGACTTCAGCGCGAGGGTCAGCAGGCGCCCGGAGGCGGCGTCCACCGCGAGGTCCTCCATCGGGCCGTGCCCGCCCGGGTAGAACACCGCGTCGTAGTCGGCCAGGTCGACGTCCGCCAGCTTGACCGGGTGCGCCAGCTCGGCCATCGCGGCGAGGCCGTCCGCGATCCGCCGGGCGCCGTCCTCCCCGCCGTTGACCTCCGGCGCGAGGCTGCCGCCGTCGACGGTCGGCACCACACCGTCCGGGGTGGCCACGGTGACGGTGTGGCCCGCGGCCTTGAACGCCTGGTACGGCGCGACGGCCTCCTCGGCCCAGAAGCCGGTCGGGTGCTGGGTGCCGTCGGCAAGCGTCCAGTGGGTGGCGCCGGTCATCACGAAAAGGATCTTCTTCGACATGCTGCGGTCTCCGGTTCTCGGCTGGGGTTCTTGGCTGGTCCGGGCGGCGGTGACGTCGCGGTGCACGTTCTGACAACTTGCACGCTAAACGTCAGCGCGTCCGACCTCCCCAAACGTAGACCGGTCCGATCCACCCGCGCCAATAGGCAGGCCGATGGCGGGCATCGGTCCCCGGATGGCTCACAGCGGCGCCTCGCGTGGGGTTGGCGGGCGTGAGCGACAGGAACTCCCCCGGACCGGGACCGGGACCGGGACCGGGACCGCTTGACCTGAACCAGCTGCGCACCTTCCTGGCCGTGTACCGGACGGGCTCCTTCACCGCCGCCGCCCGGCGGCTCCAGCTGTCCCAGCCGACAGTCACCGCACAGATCCGGGCCCTGGAGGAGCGGACGGGCCGGGACCTCTTCGAGCGCCGCGCCCGCGGCGTCGCCGCCCTCCCCCACGCGGACGCGCTCGCCGCGCAGTTGGCGGAGCCGCTGGCCCCGCTCGCGGCCCGGGGCGTCCGACTGCGGGTGGCCACCGATCTGACGGAGCCGCTCCTCGCAGAGCTGCGCGCGGGCCACCACGACCTCGTGGTCGCCACCCAGCGCCCGCGCGGCCGCACGCTGCACGCCGAGCCGCTCGCCGACGAGGAGTTCGTCCTGGTCGCCGCACCCGTCTGGGCCGAACGGCTGGCGGGCCGTCCGCTGCCGGAGGCGCTGGAGGAGGTCCCGCTGGTGGCCTACGCCGAGGACCTGCCGATCGCCCGCCGGCGCCACGGGCGGCGGCGACCGGGATGCCGATCTCGCCCAGGAGTGCGGACAGGTGGTCGGGGCGGGCGGGCTGGCCGGCTCGGCGGCCGGGGAAGAGCCAGCGGGATGCCTGGTTGGTGGCGGTGTTCATGTTGCCGCGGTCCGCGATGTGTTCGTACTGCTCGTCGGTGGCGTAGGGGCGGCTCATGCGTCGGGCAGGATGCGGGCAGCGCGGGGCCGGAGCTTCGCGACGTTGTCGGGCGGGGTGGGCAGGTCGCCGGTGGCGGTCTTGCGGACGCCGGCGTTCTCGGCGGTGGTGGTCACCAGGTCGGCCGGGGTGCAGGTGAGGATGTCGCAGAGTGCGGACAGGACCTGCAGCGACAGCCGCTCCGGGGTTCCGGAGACCAGGCGGTGGATCTGGGAGGCGGACAGGTCGATGCCGCGTTCGCGCAGCAGCGGGACCAGTTCGGTCGCGGTGAAGATGCGGTGCTGGGCCATGACCTCGCGCAACCGCCAGGTGTAGCCGATCTTGCGCTTCATGCCTGCCTTCCGTTCTGGGCCTGGAGGGCGGCGGCGACGGTGGTGTCCAGGTGCCAGCGCAGGGTGCGGGTGCGGAAGTCCGAGGAGACGCAGGTGTAAATGGACGTGGTGCTGGCGTGCTCGTGACCGACCTGTTCCTGGATTATCTTGAGTTCGCTTGCCCGGCAGGCTGTTGACCTGGGCGTTTGCGTCGCGGTGATTGTCCGCGACGTAGCGAATGAGGGCATCAGGGTCCTTTCAGCAGAGGCCGATCGTTACCGATCTGGGATCGCTTGTCGATGTCACGTCATTCCCCGCCGCCAGCGTGGACTTCCGGGCTCCGGAGACCGTCCGCGCGAGGTGTGCGTTGAGGGCAGGCGGTCTTGCCTCGGAGAGGTTGGGAGTGCATCCCGGACGTGCGCCGTTCGTCGGCGTTCGGAGGCGACGGAGATACCCCGTGGCAGGGGCGGCGCCGTCTCCAGTAGGTTCCGCGGATGCGGCAATTCGCGGAGATCGAAGACCTGTCGGGGCTTGTGCGTGACGCGCTCGGATCGGGCTGCCGCGTCGTCGCGGTGGACCGGTTGCGCGGCGGGAGCAAGAAAGGGGTGTACCGGGTCCGCCTTGATGGCACCCGCACGGCGAGTGTGATCGTCTACAGCTGGGCCGAGGCTGAGAACTTCTGGCCAGGCGCGCAAGAGGCCGACCCGGCTGACCCGTTCGCGCCCGCTTCCGGGCTGGTCCCGTTCCTGACCGCGCAGCGGAGCTTGGACAGCCTCGGGGCGCGGGTTCCGCGGGTACTCGTGGCGGATGACAGCCGGGGCCGCTATCCGGCGGACGTCGCCGTGGTCGAGGACGTCTCCGGCGGCACGCTCGAAGCACTCTTCGAAACCGATCCCACGCGCGCCGCAGGGACCCTGGGCGACCTCGCGGAGATGCTTGAGGTGATGCACCGATACCAGGGCCAGCGCTACGGCAGGGTGGACCTGCTGGAGCGGGGCGGCTCCGTGTCCGAGGTCTCGTGCGAGCGGCGGGTCCTCGACCGTGCCCTGCGGGACCTTGAGGAGGCGGCGGGGCGCGCCGGCCGCATCGCGGCAGCCGGCGCCGCATTGCGCGACCGTCTGCAGGAACTGGCCGATCGGGTGAGTCCCCGCACGGCATACGGGCTGATCCACGGAGAACTCGGACCCGACCACGTCCTGGTCGACGCCGACGGGCACCCCGTCCTGATCGACATCGAGGGACTGATGTACTTCGACGTCGAGTGGGAGCACGTCTTCCTCCAGTTGCGATTCGGCGAGCGGTACACCGCACTGGCCCGGCCCGATCTCGATCCGCAGCGGCTCGACCTCTACCTGCTCGCGATGCGCCTGTCGCTGGTGGCCGGTCCACTGCGTCTCCTCGACGGGGACTTCCCCGACCGGGCGTTCATGCAGGAGATCGCCGAGCACAATGCGAAAGAGGCGCTGGCACTCCTGCCGTTGGTGTAGCCCTGGGATGCGCACGGCTGCGCGGAGCACGCGTCTACTCCTCGACACGATCAACTCGCCCGTGTGGGCGGGGAGGTTGATGCCGGCGGTGGGACGTTACGTGACCATCGACAGGCTTGCTTGCGCCAGCTTGGGGTTGGCTGGTGCGAGTTGTCGCGGCGCGTTGTTCGCCGAGTGCGCGGGCGAGTTGCTCGCGAAGTCGCTGGTTCTCCTCGGTGAGGCGCCGAATACGGGCGTTGGCGGCTTCAAGGCGTCGTAGCAAGGAAGCGTCGGATGCGTGCGGGGCGTCTTCGGCTTGATCGTGCGGCGGCGCTCGGGCTGGCCGCCGGCCAGGTGATACAGGAACGGCTTCCGGCCCGTGCGCCGGGCGCGGACCGGCTCCAGCTCGGTGACGAGGCCGCCAAGATCCACACCATGGCGTGCATGGAAGACATACAGGCCGCTTACCGCGGACAGCTTCCGGTTGACCGTGGTCACCGCGCGGTGATGCTCCGCCGAGGGCAGCAATGTGACACCGCCGTCGCGGCCCGCAGGAGGCAGCCGGAGCCAGGCGACGAACTCGCCCAGGTCCTCCAGCCGGACCTCGCGCCAGTCCAGGCCGCGTCGGCCGAGGAAGACGAACCAGTCCTTCAGATCGTGGGCGTATGCCTTGATCGTGTTCGGCTATCGCTCGATTGCCGTCAGGTAGGCCAGGTACCGCTCGATCGGCTCGACCATGCCGCCCTCATCGCCGAGGACCGTCCACGACTCAAGCGGCGAGTCGGGCGTCAAGACCCGTTGCACCAGCATCAAACCTCCCGGGGAACTGCGTGGTGGACGGCGGTGGATAACCACCTCCGCCACACAGATCTCCGCCCGCCCCAGGCTCGGTTGTGCTCTGTTCCCGGGCGCGGGTGTACGAGGCGCCGCCCCCGTCGCGATGATCCTCCTCGACGCGCACAGCGGCGAGGAGGTCGAGCCGGTCGTCGTCGACGCCAAGACGCCGGCGTGACACCTGCCCACCCTCCCCGGTCGCGACGAACCACGGGGCCGCCAGGGCGCACAGCCGGGATCCGCCCGGAGGGATCGGAGGGAGGGGCTCCGTTTCGGTCGTGCCGACGCAGCGCGGCCCGGCGGCCTCTGGTTCGATGGGGGCGCCGTAGCCGCCGCCCGCAAGGAGCAGGACCCTGAGTACGTCGTTCGCCGAAGCGCTCTCCGTCGGGCTGCTGGTGCTGGTGCTGGTCTGTGCGGTGGTGCGGCCGTGGGGCTGGCCGGAGGCGGTGGTCGCGGTGCCGGCGGCCGGGCTGGTCGTCGTCACCGGCGCGATCTCGCCGACGGACGCGTGGGCCGAGGCGGAGCGGCTCGGGCCGGTGATCGGGTTCCTCGCCGCCGTCCTGGTACTGGCCCAGCTGTGCGACGACGAAGGCCTGTTCCGCGCCTGCGGGGCGTGGATGGCGCGGACGTCCGCCGGGAGTCCGCGGCGCCTGCTGGTGCAGGTCTTCGTGGTCGCCTCCGCGATCACGGCGGTGCTCAGCCTGGACGCCACCGTGGTGCTGCTCACCCCGGTGGTGTTCGTCACCGCGGCCCGGCTCGGCGCCCGGCCCAAACCGCACGTCTACGCCTGCACCCACCTGTCGAACACGGCCTCGCTGCTGCTGCCGGTCTCCAACCTCACCAACCTGCTGGCCTTCGCCGCGAGCGGGCTGAGCTTCACGCGGTTCGCCGCGCTGATGGCGCTGCCGTGGCTGGCGGCCATCGTCGTCGAGTACGTGGTGCTGCGCCGGTTCTTCGCCGCCGACCTGGACGCGGGCGCCCCGCCGGCGGCCGAGGTGACGGCGCCGGAGATGCCCCTGTTCGCCCTGGTCACCGTCGCCTGCACGCTCGCCGGATTCGTCCTCACCTCGATCATCGGCGTCGATCCGGCCTGGGCGGCCCTGGCCGGCGCGTTCGCGCTCGCCGCCCGGGCCCTGGCCCGGCGCCGCACCACCCCGGTCGCGATCGTGCGGTCGGCCGCCGTGCCGTTCCTGGCCTTCGTCCTGGCGCTGGGCGTCGTGGTCCGGGCCGTCGTCGACAACGGACTGTCCGCCGCGCTCGGGGATCTCGTCCCGCACGGCACCTCGCTGCCCGCGCTGCTCGGCACGGCGGCGCTGGCGGCCGTCCTGGCGAACGTCATCAACAACCTGCCCGCCGTCCTCGTCCTCCTCCCGCTGGCCGTCCCGTCCGGCGCCGGAGCCGTCCTGGCGGTCCTGCTCGGGGTCAACATCGGCCCCAACCTCACCTATGCCGGTTCGCTGGCCACCCTGTTGTGGCGGCGCATCGTCCGCGAACACGACACCGACATCGGCCTCGGCGAGTTCACCCTCCTCGGGCTGCTCGTCGTGCCCGCCGCGCTGGCGGTGGCCGTGGTGGCACTGTGGGGGTCACTGCGGATCGTCGGAGGATGAGCACGTGACCGTCGTCGTCTGGATCACCGAGGGCACCTGGCCCGCCTGTGTCGATGCCGCCCGCGTGCACGCGCCGCCGGGCGCGGAGATCGTCCTGCTGCACGTCAGCGGCCAGGAGGTGCCCGGCGTCGCGCACGGCGCGTTCGCCGGGCTGCTCGGCCGCGGCCACCCGGAGCGGGATCCGGGCGACCGGCTGGAGGCGCTGGCGGCGGACTCCGGCCGGCACCTCCTGGCCGCCGCGGCCGACCGGCTCGGGCGGCCCTGTGCCCACGTGGAGCGGGCCGGCCGCGTCGAGCGCGAGGTCGTCGCGGCGGCCGAGGGTGCCGAGCTGCTCGTCCTCGCCCGGGACGGCGACCGGACCCGCCTCGGACCGCACAGCCTCGGCCCGGTCACCCGCTTCGTCGTCGACCACGCCCCCTGTCCGGTCCTGCTGGTCTGGCCGGAGCCGGCCCCGGGCACCGCCACGCTCCCTCCCCCGCCCGACGGGCGGTAGCGGCAGGTAAAGAGCGCGGCGGCGCCGCCCGTTCACCGCCCGCTGTCCGCCTCCGGGTGGTCCGGGTAGGAGAGCAGGTGGCGGCTGCCGGCCGGAAGGTGGACCCGGAGGCGCCGCTCGTCGCAGCGGACCACGGTGGCCTCGACCGGGTTGCCCCGCTCGTCGGTCAGCACGGGCCGGCCCGGGCGCTCGGGCAGGTAGAGGTCGACCGTCACGTCCCGGTCGGCCCGCAGTTCGGCTCCGGTCAGCAGGCCCCCGCGCCAGTCCAGGCCGACCGTCAGCCCGCCGCGCCCGCGGAGGCCGCGGACCTCGCCGTCCCGCCAGGACGGCGGCAGGGCGGGCAGCAGCCGCAGGGTGCCGTTGTGGCTCTGCAGCAGCGCCTCGGCGATGGCGGCGGTGATGCCGAAGTTGCCGTCGATCTGGAAGAGCTGGGGCGGATGCAGGTCGAAGAGGTTGGGGGCGATGGAGGTGTCGAGCAGGCGCTCGACGGCGTGCCCGGCGAGGGCGCCGTCGCCCAGGCGGGCGGCGAGGGCGGCGACCCAGGCGAGGCTCCAGCCGGTGCCGCCGCCGCCGTGCTCCAGGCGGCGGTCCAGGGCGCGGCGGGCCGGGTCGAGCAGGGTGTCGTCGCCGAGCGGGTCGACGGCGCTGCCCGGGTAGAGGCCGTAGAGGTGGGAGAGGTGGCGGTGGCCGGGGTCCTCCTCCGGGAAGTCTTCCTGCCACTCCAGCAGGCGGCCGTCGGCGGCGAGGGCCGGCGGGCGCAGCCGGGCGCGGGTACGCGTCAGTTCCTCGGCGAACTCGTCGTCCACCCCGAGCTCGCGGGCCGCGGCGACGGTGTTGTCGAGGAGTTCGGCGGCGAGCCAGTAGTCCATGGTGGAGCCGGCGGAGACGGCGGCGAGGCTGCCGTCCGGGAGCCGGAAGTGGTGCTCGGGCGAGGTGGACGGGCTGGTCACCAGCGTGCCGTCGGCGTCCTCGACCAGGAGGTGGAGGAGGAACCGGGCGGCCTCGCGCATGACCGGGTAGGCGCGGTCGGCGAGGAAGGCGCGGTCGTTGTGGAAGAGGTGGTGGTCCCACAGGTGGGCCGCCAGCCAGGGGCCCGCCATCGGCCAGTGGGCCCAGGAGGGGGACCCCAGCACCGGGTTGGTGGCGCGCCAGATGTCGACGTTGTGGTGGCAGCACCAGCCCGGCGCGTCGTAGTAGGCCCGCGCGGTGGAGCGCCCGGCTTCGGCGAGGTCCGTGACGAGGTCGAACAGCGGCTCATGGCACTCGGCCAGGCCGGTGCTCTCGGCGAGCCAGTAGTTCATCTGGAGGTTGATGTTCGACGTCCAGTCGGAGTTCCACGGCGGGGTGACGTGCGCGTTCCAGATGCCCTGGAGGTTGGCGGGCTGGGTACCGGGCCGGGAGGAGGCGATGAGCAGGTAGCGGCCGTAGGCGAACAGCTGGGCGACGAGCCCCGGGTCGGCGGCGCCCGCGTTGGCGGCGGCGAGGCGCTCGTCGGTCGGCAGCTCCGCCGCCTGCCCCGCGCCGGGGAGCCGGAGAGAAGCCGCGCCGAAGAGCCGCTGATGGTCGGCGACGTGGGCGGCGCGCAGCGTGTCGTAGTCCGTGCCCTCGGCGTCGTCGAGCCGGCGGCCGGCCTCGGCGAGCGCCGTCCCGGGGCCGTCGGGGCGCTTGCGCCAGTCCTGGAACCCGGTGCCGACGGAGAGCAGGAGCACGGCCTCGTCGGCACCGGTGACCTCGATCCCGCCGTCCACGGCGCGGGTGCTGCCGTTGACCGTCCGCACGCGTATCGCGGCGGCGAAGCCCGTACCCTCGCCGTCCCGGTAGACGGTGGGCGTGCCGCCCTGCCAGCTCGCAACGCCCGCCGGGGCGCGCCCGCTGACCGACAGCGCCGCCGCGTCGGCGGCCGTGGCCGTGTCCGGGTGGGGCGTCTCCAGGCTCGTACGGAAGGTCAGGGCGCCGGGGGCGTCCGCGGTGAGGCGGACGGCGAGGAGGCCCGCCGGGGCGGAGACGAAGCTCTCCCGCCGGTACCGGACTCCGCCCGCCGCGAACGACACGGTGTGCACGGCTTCGTCGAGGTCCAGGGCGCGCCGGTAGTCGGCCGCGCCGTCCTCGCCGTCCTCGCCGAGCGACGGGAAGGTCAGCAGGACGGTGGCCAGCGGCTGGTAGGCCTCGCCGTCGGGGCCCTGGAAGTGGGCGACGGCGAGGGCGTTGGCGCCGGCGTGGTCACGGTCGCGCACCGCCTCCCGCAGGGCGGGCAGGTGGTCGGCGGCGCCCGCCCGGTCGCGGGGGCCGGGGCCGCCGGACCACAGGGTGTCGGCGTTGAGTTCGATCCGCTCGGTGCGTACGCCTCCGTACGTCATGGCGCCGAGCCGGCCGTTTCCGAGCGGCAGCGCCTCCAGGAAGCCGTCGGCGGGACGCGTGTACCAGAGCGTTTCCGCAGAGTTCTGCTGGGTGTCTGTCAGCACGGTGTCATTCCGATCATCAGCGTCGTGGGCGTGGCGGGCGGTATGGGGTTCGGCACGGTGGTGTTCTGCGTGGTGGGGCTCGGCATGGTGGGGCTCGGGCCGGAAGAAGGACGTCAGGGGGCGGTACCGGAGGTGCCGCGACGTTCGCTGTCCGGGAGACGGTGTCCGCACGTCAGGACTCCTCGGTCGCGGGTGTCCGCTCGTGGTCGGGCCGGGCGGGGACGAAGCCGTCCGGGGCGATCAGGCAGGGAGGTGGTTCGGCCGCGCTCCGGGGCCGGTGGGGACGCGGTCCCCCTCGGCCAGGTGGTCGCGCAGCCAGCGCTCGGTGGTGTTGATGTGCATCAGGGCGGCGGCCCGGGCGAGGTCCGGGTCGCGGGCGACGAGGGCCCGGAGGATCACCTCGTGCTCGGCGACGGTCCGCCCGGCCGCGTCGGCGTCGGCCAGTCCGCGCCAGACCCTGGCGCGCAGGGTGCGTCCGGAGATGTGGTCGAGCAGCGTCGCCAGGGTCTCGTTGCGGGTGGCGCGGACCACCGCGCGGTGGAAGGCGGCGTCGTGCTCGGTCAGCAGTTCCACGTCGCCCTGCGCGTCCCGCATCGCCGCCAGGTGGCTCTCGATCTCGGCGAGGTCCTCGTCGGTGACGCGGGTGGCGGCGAGCGCGGTGGCGACGGGTTCGAAGAGCCTGCGCACCTCGGTGAGTTCCAGGACGGTGTCCCCCTGCAACAGTTCGACCGCGCCGCCGAGCCCCTCCAGCAGCAGGCCGGGCGCCAGGCTGGTCACATAGGTGCCGTCGCCGCGCCGGATCTCCAGGACGCGGGCGACGACCAGCGTCTTGACCGCCTCGCGCATGAGGTTCCGGGACAGGCCGAGCTCCGCCGCGAGCTGCTGCTCGGGGGGCAGCTTCGAGCCGGGGGGCAGTTCGCCCTCCCGGACCATCTCGCGGATGCGGGCGATGGCTTTGTCAGTCAGGGACACGGCGCCAACGTAGCAAATGATCCCATGTCCGGGAAGAGATCCACAGCCCTTGCCCCGCGAGCCTTCGTGCAGGAGCTGGAAGTTCGCCGAATCCCGGGGTCCCCTCCCGGGACTCGGAGGCCGGACATCCCCCGATTCATCCCATGTCTCGACCTGAAGACCGGACCCGGAAGACGATCGGGCGCCGGCAGCGGGGCTGACCGGCCGTCATGCAGGCGCCCCGTGCGAAAGAACCCGTATCAGAACCTACGGCACGCTCCGGGGCGCGTCCGGGTGCCGGGCGCCCGCCCTCGGCATAGCGTGGCCGACGGCGCCCGCCCACCGGGGCGGTGCGCGAGAACTGCCCCCTCGGCTCTCTGGAGGTCCGGTCATGCGCGCGGTGACCTACGACTCGTACGCCCCCGACAACTCCCGGCTGCGGTACGACGAGGTGCCCGACCCCAAGGTGGGACCGGGCCAGGTGCTGATCCAGGTCCGGGCGGCCTCCGTCAACCCGGTCGACTGGAAGGTCATGGCAGGGGGTCTGGACGGCCTGATGGACACGGTCTTCCCCGTCGTCCCCGGCTGGGACGTGGCCGGCGTGGTCGTCCGGACCGGCCCCGACACGCCCGAGTTCGGGCCCGGGGACGAGGTGATGGCGTACGCCCGCAAGGACGTGGTGCAGGCCGGCACCTTCGCCGAGTACGTCGCGGTCGCCGCGCCCGCGGTGGCGCGCAAACCCGCCTCGCTCGACTGGGCGCAGGCCGCCGGGCTGCCGCTGGCCGGCCTGACCGCGCTGCGCAGCCTGGACCGGCTCGGCGTCGGCCCCGACGACGTGCTGCTGGTGCACGGCGCCGCGGGCGGTGTGGGCAGCCTCGCGGTGCAGCTCGGCCGCGACCGCGGGGCCCGGGTGATCGGCACCGCCTCGGAGCGCAACCACGGGTTCCTCCGCGAGCTGGGCGCCGAACCGGTGAGCTACGGGGACGGCCTGACCGACCGGGTCCGCGCGCTGGCGCCCGGCGGCGTCTCGACCGTGGCGGACTTCGTCGGCGGCCAGTTGGAGACCACGCTGGCCGTGCTCGCCGACGGCGGGCGGCACGTCTCCATCGCCGACCCGGGGGTCTCGCAGCACGGCGGCCACTGGATCTGGGTCCGCCCGGACGGCGCACTGCTGGCCGAACTCGCGGCGATGGCCGACCGCGGCGCGCTGACCGTGGAGGTGGCCCGGACCTTCCCGCTGGAGCAGACCGGCGAGGCCTTCGACGCCAGCCGGACCGGCCGCACCCGGGGGAAGCTGGTCATCGTGCCGTGACGGTCGGCCCCCGCCGCTGGGAGCGCGCGCGGCGGGGGCCGGACCTAGGCTGGAGCCGGGAGCCGGAACCCCTCCGGCGTGCACGGCTGCCCGGACGGAGGCGCGCATGGAGACGGCCGGCGAGCAGGACCCACCCACTGCCGTCGTCCAGGACGCGCCCACCGCCGTGGTCGTGGTCGACCCGGACGGCGTGGTGCGCGGCTGGAGCGAGGGCGGGCTGCTGCTACTGGGCTGGACGGCGCAGCAGACCGTCGGCCGGCCCGTGACCGACCTGCTGGTCGATCCCCCGCCCGGGACCGGGAGCGGCGGCACCGTCCCCACCGGCACCGTCCCCACCGGCCTGATCACGCTGCGCCACCGGGACGGCTCCACGGTGGACGCCGTGGTGACGGCCCACTCCCTGGACGGCGCCGGCGGCCGGGGGCCGGACCGCGTGCTGACGGTCCAGCGCTGGGGACGCCGCCCCGTGATCGCCGACCGCGCCTTCGAGCAGTGCCCCTTCGCCCTGGGGGTCTACGACCCCGACCTGCGGTTCCTCTGGATGAACACCGCCGCCAGCCGGGTGATCGCCCACTCGGAGGCGCAGGTGCTCGGTGAGAAGTACCGCGAGCTGTTCCCCGAACCCGAAGGCATGGCGTACACCGACAAGCTCTCCGAGGTGGCCAGGACGGGCACGCCCGCGCGTCTGATCACGATCTTCCGCCCGCTCGGCAGCGACTACGCCAACGCCTGGGCCACCAGCATCTGGCCCGTCCGGGACGCCGAGGGCAGAGTCCGCGCGGTCGCCAACTGGGGCTTCGACATGAGCGCCGAGTACTGGGCCCGCCAGCGGCTGCTCATCCTCAACGAGGCCAGCAGCGGCATCGGCCAGACCCTCGACGTGGTCGGCACCGCCCGGGAACTGGCCACCACCCCGGTGCCGGGCTTCGTCGACACCGTCACCGTCGACCTCTTCGACGAGGTGCTGCGCGGGGACGAGCCGCCCTCCTCCGCCGAGCTCGCCGGCGGCGGCACCCTCACGCTCAGCCGCACGGCCCACCACGGCGCGAAGGAGGACCCCGGCCGGCCTCCCGGACCGGCGACGCCGGTCAACTACTCCCCCGGTTCCGTCGCCGCCCGCTGCATGGCCACCGGCAGGTCCATGGTCCAGCTCGCCGCCGAGCCCAGCCAGGGCGGTGAATGGGCCTTCGGACCAGGTCTCGCCGCCGACCCCGCGCACTGGCCCCCGGGCACCCCGCAGATCGAGAAGTCCATCGCCGCACAGGGGCTGACCGGCCGGATCACCGTACCGCTGCTGGCGCGCGGCGCCGTGCTCGGCGTCGTCGCGTTCGCCCGCCGCGACCGGCCGGAGGCCTTCACCGCCGACGACCTGATCCTCGCGGAGGAGCTCGCCGCCAAGGCCGCCGTCGCCATCGACAACGCCCGCCGGTACTCGCGCGAGCACACGACCGCGCTCACCCTGCAACGCAGCCTGCTGCCGCAGCGGCTCCCGCGCCAGGACGCGATCGAGGTGGCCTCGGGCTACCTGCCCGCCGGGGCCGGCGCGGGCGTGGGCGGCGACTGGTTCGACGTCATCCCGCTGTCCAGCGCCCGGGTCGCGCTGGTCGTCGGCGACGTCGTCGGGCACGGCCTGCACGCCTCGGCCAGCATGGGCCGGCTGCGGACGGCGGTCCGCACCCTGGCCGACGTCGACCTGCCGCCGGACGAACTGCTGACCCACCTGGACGACC
Organism: Kitasatospora misakiensis; assembly: GCF_042656005.1. NCBI lineage: Bacteria > Bacillati > Actinomycetota > Actinomycetes > Kitasatosporales > Streptomycetaceae > Kitasatospora > Kitasatospora misakiensis. The sequence continues at coordinate 224,001 of NZ_JBHSOF010000005.1, forward strand.
TGGTCCTCCACCTGCCCGACGACCTCCACGCCGAAAGCCGTTTCGAGTCGACCGGCGAGGCCGGGGCCACCTGCCTGTACGCCGTCTACGACCCGGTCTCGCGCCGCTGCGCGATGGCGAGCGCGGGCCATCCGCTGCCGTTGATCATCGCGCCGGACGGCACCAGGACCGCACTGTCCGTCCAGCCGGGGCCGCCGCTCGGGATCGGTGGACTGCCCTTCGAGGCGACCGAGGTCGAGCTGCCCGAGGGCAGCCTGCTCGCCCTCTACACCGACGGACTGGTGGAGAGCCGCGAGCGCGACACCGAGCAGGGGATCACCGAACTGCTCCGAGTGCTGAGCGAGCCGGCCGCCTCCCTGGACGCCCTCTGCGACACGGCGATGGCCGCCCTGCTCCCCGAGCACCGCACCGACGACGCCGCCCTGCTGCTCGCCCGCACCCACCCGCTGACCCCCGACCGCGTCGCCGACTGGCACGTCGAGCCCGACGTCTCGCAGGTGCCGCCGGCCCGGCAGTTCGCCGTCGAGCAGCTGGCCGCCTGGGGACTGGAGGGGGACTCCTTCGTCACCGAACTGGTCGTCAGCGAGCTGGTCACCAACGCCATCAAGTACGGCGAGCCGCCGATCCGGCTGCGGCTGATCCGCGACACCGAGCTGATCTGCGAGGTCTCGGACGGCAGCGAGACCACCCCGCACCTGCGACGGGCCCGCGCCTTCGACGAGGGCGGCCGGGGCCTGATGCTCGTCGCCCAGCTCACCCAGGGGTGGGGCACCCGGCACACCACCACCGGCAAGACGATCTGGTGCGCGCAGACACTCGGCCTGACCCAGTAGGGCGGCTTGACGCAGTAGGGCGGGGAGGCCGGCCACCCGTGTTCGGCGGCCGAGGGGGTCAGCTGGTCTCACGGGGATGCCGCTCACCCGAGTTCACTTCGAAAGTTTCGATCGCCTGACGATCTTTCGGAGGTCGAGCGGGCGGATGCCGGCCCGCGGGAGAGCGATCCCGGTCCCGCCGGACCTCTTGACCGTGCGTCAGGACCGCTCTATGTTTCCGGCAACATTCGGTGACCGTATCGAAACATTCGGTCGGCACCGCGCCGGTCGGCCCCATCCGCCCGGCGGTGCCCGACCGTCACCGTCCGCCCCCACCCGCACCCCCACCCGCAGCGGAGGAACCCCCATGCACCGATCGAGCCGTCGGCTGTCCCTGCTCGTGGCACCCGCGCTGACCGCCGTCCTGCTCTCGCTCAACCCCGCTCCCGCCCACGCCGCCACCACCGCCGGCACCGGCGCCACCAGCACCACCGGTACCCTGGCCAGCGACTTCTACGTGGACCCCGACTCCAGTGCGCAGCAGTGGGTCAACTCCCACCGCGGCGACGGCCGCGCCGCCGCGATCCAGTCGTCGATCGCCAACGTGCCGATGGGGCGCTGGTTCGGCAACTGGAGCGGCGCCATCGGGGCGGCCACCGGGAACTTCACCGGCGCGGCCGCAGCCGCCGGCAAGCGGCCGATCCTGGTGGCGTACAACATCCCCAACCGGGACATCTGCGCCGGCCAGTCCGGCGGCGGGGCGGGCAGCGCCGCCGCCTACCGCGCCTGGATCGCCGACTTCGCCGCCGGCATCGGCGGCCGGCAGGCCGTGGTCGTCCTCGAACCCGACGCGCTCGGCGACGAGAGCTGCATGACCCCGGGCCAGATCTCCGAGCGCAACGGGCTGTTGAACGACGCCATCGCCCAGTTCAGGGCCAAGGCACCCAACGCGTGGGTCTACCTGGACGCCGGCAACCCCCGCTGGCTGAACGCCGACACCATGGCCCGGCACCTGGCCGCGGCGGGGGTGGCCGGCGCCCACGGCTTCTCCCTGAACGTGTCGAACTACATCACCACCGGGGAGAACCTCTCCTACGGCAACGCCGTCAACGCGACCCTGCAGTCGATCAAGGGCTTCACCAAGCCGTTCATCGTCGACACCAGCCGCAACGGCAACGGATCCAACGGCGCCTGGTGCAACCCGGCGGGGCGGCGGATCGGGGCCCCCAGCAACTGGGGCGGCGGCGCCGAGATGCTGCTGTGGATCAAGGTGCCCGGCGAGTCCGACGGCAACTGCGGCGTCGGCGCGGGCTCCAGCGCCGGCCAGTTCCTGCCCGAGGTCGCCTACAAGACGATCTACGGCTACTGACCGTGGACCGACGGGACGGGGCCCCGCCACAGGGGCCCCGTCCCCACAGGGCCTCCGTCCTCGCAGGATCTCCGCGCGGCAGTCATCGGATGGATTGTGGCGCCGAGGACTTCACGAGCCGGAAGACGCCAGGCTTGTACACTCACCACACCGACCACCAACAGGCCGTTAGGTCAACATAACTGAGGAGACCAGAGGGGATCGACGGGTAAAGGTCAGAGGACTTCTTGCGGCAGTCACGCTTGACTCGTAAGGTCATGGCATCATTGATTCATCCGATGTCTTGATGGGAGCCATCGCATCAACACCGGCACCCTGGCCGACGTGGCCCTGCGCCAGACCTCCCGCAACGCGTGAAAGGCATCCCCTTGTCCACTACCACCGCGCGGATCACCGCCGTCGACACCTATGACGTCCGCTTCCC
>NZ_JBHSOF010000006.1:0-216370 GCF_042656005.1 Kitasatospora misakiensis
CTCCCGGACCGGTCACACCATACGAATCAGCGACCCGCGAAGTACGGGTCTAGAGCGGGGTCACATAGGCACCGGCGATACCGCCGTCCACCAGGAACTCTCCGGCGGTGATGAAGGAGGAGTCGTCGCTGGCGAGGAAGGCGACCGCGGCGGCGATCTCCTCCGGCCGGGCGAAGCGGCCCAGCGGGATGTGCACCAGCCGGCGGGCCGCCCGCTCCGGGTCCTTGGCGAACAGCTCGCGCAGCAGCGGGGTGTCCACCGGCCCCGGGGAGAGCGCGTTGACCCGGATCCCCTCCCGGGCGAACTGCACGCCCAGCTCGCGCGACATCGCCAGCACCCCGCCCTTGGAGGCGGTGTAGGAGATCTGCGAGGTGGCCGCGCCCATCCTGGCCACGAAGCTCGCGGTGTTGATGATCGAGCCGCGCCCGTGCCGGCGCATGTACGGCAGCACGGCCTTGCAGCAGAGGTAGACCGAGGTCAGGTTGACCTCCTGGACCTTGCGCCAGGCGGCCAGCTCGGTGGTGAGGATGGAGTCGTCCTCCGGCGGGGAGATGCCCGCGTTGTTGAAGGCGACGTCCACGCTGCCGAAGGTCTCGTAGGCCTCGTCGAAGAGCGCCTCGACCATCGCCGGGTCGGTCACGTCGGTGTGCACGAAGAGGCCGCCGACCTCCTCGGCGGCCGCCTTGCCGGCGGTCTCGTCGATGTCGGCGCAGACCACCGCGGCCCCCTCGGCGGCGAGCCGGCGGGCCGAGGCGAGGCCGATCCCGCTGCCCGCGCCGGTGATCACGGCCGTCCGGCCGACCAGCCGCCTGCAGACCGGCGCGTCCGCGTCCCGGGACTCGTGGCGACGGTGGGGGTGGGCCTTCTGGGTCACCTGGTGCTCCTACTCGTGTCGATGCTGCTCACATCCGCTCGAAGGATCGGTAGCGCTCCCAGTCGGTGATCGCGCTGTCGTAGGCGTCCTGTTCGACCCGGGCCATGTGCAGGTAGTGCTCGACCACGTCGTCCCCGAAGGCGGCGCGGGCCAGTTCGCTGCCGGCCCACAGGTCGGCCGCCTCGCGCAGCGAGCCGGGCACCCGGGCGTACTCCTCGACGGCGTAGGCGTTGCCCAGGCAGGGCGCGGGCAGGTCCAGCTTCTGCTGGACGCCGTGCAGGCCGGCGGCGATCATGCCGGCCACCGCCAGGTACGGGTTGACGTCCCCGCCGGGCACCCGGTTCTCCATCCGCAGCCCGGCGCCGTGCCCGACCACCCGGTAGGCGCACGTCCGGTTGTCCCGGCCCCAGGCGACCGCGGTCGGCGCGAAGGAGCCGGGGCGGTACCGCTTGTAGGAGTTGATGTTCGGCGCGTACAGCAGGGTGAACTCGCGCAGCGCGACCAGCTGCCCCGCCAGGAAGTGCCGCATGGTGTCGGTCATCCGGCCGTCGTCGGCGGCGAACGCGGGCGCGCCCACGGCGTCCCGCAGCGACAGGTGGATGTGGCAGCTGTTGCCCTCGCGCTGGTCGTACTTGGCCATGAAGGTGAGCGCGCAGCCGAGTTGGGCGGCGATCTCCTTGGCGCCGGTCTTGTAGACGCTGTGCTGGTCGCAGGTGGTCAGCGCGTCGGTGTAGCGGAAGGCGATCTCGTGCTGGCCGAGGTTGCACTCGCCCTTGGCGGACTCCACCACCAGGCCGGCGCCGGCCATCTCGGTGCGGATCCGGGAGAGCAGCGGCTCCACCCGGGAGGTGCCCAGCAGCGAGTAGTCGACGTTGTAGAGGTTGGCCGGGGTCAGCCCGCGGTAGCCGCCCTGCCAGGCCTGCTCGTAGGTGTCACGGAACACCAGGAACTCCAGCTCGGTCCCGATGTCCGCCTCCAGGCCGTGCTCCGCGAGCCGGGCGATCTGGCGGCGCAGCAGCTGGCGGGGGGCCGGCGCCACCGGGTGGCCGCCGTGGCCGGCCAGGTCGGCGGTGACCTGGGCGGTGCCCGGTTGCCAGGGGGTGAGGCGCAGGGTCGACAGGTCGGGGCGCATCGCGAAGTCGCCGTAGCCGGTCTCCCAGGAGGAGAGCGCGTAGCCGTCGACGGTGTTGAGCTCGACGTCGACGGCCAGCAGGTAGTCGCAGGCGTCCGCGCCGTGCTCGGCCACCTCGTCCAGGAAGAAGCGGGCCGCGAAGCGCTTGCCCTGGAGCCGGCCCTGCATGTCGGTGAAGGCCATCGCGACGGTGTGCACCTCGCCCGCGTCGACCAGGGTGCGCAGCTCGTTCAGGGTCAGCGGGGCCCGCCGGTGCGGGGTGCCGGGTGCGGCGGCCCCGGGTGCGGCGGCCCCGGGTGCGGTGGTGCGGTCGGACATGGCGGACGCCCTCCTCCTCGATCACTCAGCGAGATCAAGCGGTCACAGCGAACCGTACGGCCTGGCGCGGACGGCATGGAAGAGGGCGGACGGGTGTGGCGCGCCGACAGCCGAGGTTGACGGGTGATCGGGCGGGACGGGAGGAGAATGCGCGCCATGGATCGCAGGCCTTTTGTCGGCGTCAGCACCTATCTGGTGGACGCGAGTTGGAGCGACTGGCGGGCCCGCCGGGTGGCCCTGGTGCCCGAGCGGTACACCGCGTACGTCCGGGACTCGGGCGGGGTCGCGGTGCTGCTGCCGCCCGACGCCCCCGAGCGGGCACCGGAGGTGCTGGCCCGGTTGGACGCGCTGGTCATCGCGGGCGGGCCGGACATCGACCCCGCCTACTACGGGCAGCCGCCGCACCCGATGAGCGACGTCGACACGGTCGAGCGCGACGTCTGGGAGTCCGCGCTGCTGCGGGCGGCGCTGGCGGCCGGGATGCCGCTGCTGGGGATCTGCCGGGGCATGCAGGTGCTCAACGTGGTGTGCGGGGGCACCCTGGTCCAGCACCTGCCGGACGTCGTGGAGGTGGACGTGCACGGCGGGACGCCCGGCAAGTACGGGACGCACGTGGTGCGGCCGGTGCCCGGGACGCTGCTGGGCGGGCTGCTGCCGGAGCCGGAGCTGACCGTGCCGACCTTCCACCACCAGGCGGTGGACCGGCTGGGGACCGGGCTGCGGGTGAGCGCGCACGCGCCGGACGGGACGGTGGAGGCGGTGGAGGGGCCGGGGTTCACGCTCGGGGTGCAGTGGCATCCGGAGCAGGGCGACGATCTGCGGGTGATGCAGGCACTGGTGCGGGCCGCCACGGCGGCGCGGTCGGTGCAGCTGGAGCCGGTCGAGGTCGGGTAGGGCCCGGTGGTCCTCCTTCGGATCCTGCCGGGCGCCCGGCAGGATCCGAAGGGCACTAGCGGTGGGTGGCGGGGACCGGGGCGGGGAGGGCGTCGGCGGCGGTGAGGAGGGCGGGGAGCATCCGGGTGGCGTGTTCGGCGTAGCCCCGGGGGGACGGGTGGACGCCGTCGGGGCCGAGGAGGTGGTCGGCCCGGTCGCGGAACTCGGGGCCCGAGGAGACGGCCACCGGGGTGCCGGTGCGTTCGGCGGCCCGGGTCTGGCGGTGGGCGAGGCGGCGGGAGCGGGGTGCGCCGAGGAGGCGGGCCGGGGCGCGGAAGCCGGGGGCGTGGCCGGGGTCCGGGCAGGGCACCACGACCGGGTGCCAGCCGGTGTCGCGGAGCCGCTGGAGCACCACGGCGAAGCGGCGGGCGGCGCGGCCGACCGGGAGCGGGAGGAGTGCGTCGTTGCCGCCGACGATCAGCACCGCGAGGCCGGGCCGCATCCGGTCCGCCCGGGTGACCTGGTGCCGCAGGGCCGCGGTGGTGGCGCCGACCCGGGCGAGGACCCGCAGCTCGACGGGGCGGTCGAGGTGCTCGCCGAGGGCCTGCGCGAGGCGGGCGCCGAGGGTCTCCTCGGGCCGGGTGGCGCCGAAGCTCCGGGCGAGCGAGTCGCCGAGCATCAGCAGGGTGAGCGGCTGGGGGTCGGCGGGTTCGGCCGGGCCGTAGCGGCCGTCGGCGGGCGGGACGGTCCAGTCGGCGGGCGGGCGGCGCATCAGCAGCCGGTTGTAGAGGAGGGCGGCGGTGAGCCGGGCCCGGGCGAGCGGCCGGCGGGTGGCGGGGGTGGGCATGGCGGGCTCCGGGGGCGGGACGGCGGCGGGGGCGGGGTTGAGTGGTGGTGGCGGCTCAGGCGGTGGTGAGGACGACGGCCGCGTTCTGCCCGCCGAACCCGCTGGAGACCGAGACGGCGGCGTCCAGGGCGAGCCGTCTCGGCACCTTGGCGACCACGTCGAGGCCGAGGGCCTCGTCGGGCCGTTCGAGGTTGGCGGTGGGCGGGACCAGTCCGTGCTGGAGGGTGAGCACGGTGACCGCCGCCTCGATCGCTCCGGCACCGCCCATGGTGTGGCCGATCGCGCCCTTGAGCGAGGTGACCGGCGGCGGCCGGTGGAAGACCCGGTGCAGGGCCGCCGCCTCGGCCGTGTCGTTCAGTCGGGTGCCGGTGCCGTGCGCGTTGACGTGCCCGATGTCGTGCGGGGCGAGTCCGGCGTCGGCGAGGGCCGCCCGGATCGCCCGGGCCAGGCCCTCACCCCCGGGGTGCGGGGCGGTGAAGTGGTGGGCGTCGGCGGTGGAGCCGTGGCCGGCCAGGTAGGCGCGCGGCCTCGCGCCGCGCGCCCGGGCGTGCGCGACCCGCTCCAGCACCAGGACGCCCGCGCCCTCGCCGAGCACGAAGCCGTCCCGGTCCGCCTCGAAGGGGCGGGACGCGCCGGCCGGGTCGTGGCGTCGCCGGGAGAGCGCGCCGAGCCGGTCGAAGGCGGTGGCCACCATCGGTGCCCGGGGGCAGTCGGTGCCGCCGGCGAGGACGAGGTCGCAGGTACCGGCCCGGAGCAGGTCGCAGGCGACGGCGAGGGCGGTGGTACCGGAGGCGCAGGCGGTGCTGGTGACGAGGTTGGGCCCGCGGGCACCGAGGTCGAGGCCGACCTCGCCGGCGGCCATGTTCGGGATCGAGCGGGGCAGCATCAGCGGGGAGACGAGGTCGGCCCGGCCGTCGGCGAGCCGGGCGTACTCGGTTTCGTAGGTGAGGGTGCTGTTGGCGCTGACGCCGAGGACGACGCCGACCCGGGCGGCGTCCCAGGCCGACGGGTCGAGCCCGGCGTCGGCGACGGCCTCGCGGGCGGCCAGGACGGCGAGTTGGGCGAAGCGGTCGAGCCTGCGGACCAGCCGGCCGCCGAGCAGCTCAGCCGGTTCGAATCCGTCGGCCTGGCAGGAGAAGTCGACGGCCAGGCCCGCGAGCCGGGGGTCGGTACGGGCGGTGGACGTGCCGTCGAGCAGGCGGGCCCAGCTCGCCCCGGCGCCGAACCCGGCGGGTGTGACCAGGCCGAGCCCGGTCACGGCGACCGCCCGTGTCAAGCGGGTGCTGCGAGTGCCGGGGGTGCTCAACTGACGGCGCTCGACGCGAGGGTGGTGCTCGCGGCGGTCGCGGGATCCGCGGCCCGGGCGGCGTCCGCGCGGGCGGCCAGGTCTCCGAGGGTGGACTCGGGGCGGATGTCGCTGACGGTCGCGCCGATCCGCTCCTCGACCAGCAGGGAGAGTTCGACCAGGGCGAGGCTGTCCAGCTCCAGCGAGGCGAGCGTGGCCCCGGGCGCGACCCGGTCGGCCGGAACGTCGAACTCGGTGACCAGGCAGTCGCGCAGGACGGTGAAGGTGTCGGACATGGGGTTCCTCTCGGGAGATGGTGGGAGGGGTGACGGGTTCGGTGGTCAGCCCGGTTCGGGTGCCGCCGGGGCCGCCGGACAGGTGGCCGCTGCCGAAGGTTCGCGGCCGGGCAGCCGGAACCAGGCGAGCAGGACGGCCAGCACGGCGACCGCCGCGCCGACTTGGGCGGCGGCGCTCAGGCCCTCGGTGAACGCGGCCCGGTCGCCCGGTGCGGCGTCGGCCGCGACCGTGGCGAGCACGGAGCCGAGCACCGCCACGCCGAGCGTCGAACCGACCTGCCGGGTGGCGTCGTTGAGGGCCGAGCCGACCCCGGCCATGGCCAACGGCACGGCGCTCATCACGAGTTCGGTGGCGACCGGCGCGAGCAGACCCGCGCCGAGCCCGGCGACCGCCTCGAAGAGGAGCACCGGGGCGTCCCCCGTCTCCGCTTCGAGCAGGGCGAGTTGGACGAATCCGGCGGCGATCAGCAGCTGGCCGGCGGCCACCGGCACCCGGGCCCCGGCATGTCGGGCGACCACCGGCCCCAGAACGGCGCCGACGGCCAGCCCCAGCGAGAGCGGCACCATCCGCAGCCCGGCCTGCCAGGCCGAGAGGCCGCGCACCTGCTGGAGGTGGAGGGTGAGCAGGAACAACGCGCCGAACATCGCGAAGGACATCAGCGCCAGGCTGGCCGTGGCCGGCCAGACCGGCCCGCCGCGCAGCAGCCGGAAGGGCACCATCGGTGCGGCGCAGCGGAGTTGGCGCCAGAGGAAGAGGGCGAGCAGCCCGGCGGAGGCGGCGAACGCCGCGAGCACCGCGGCGCTGGTCCAGCCCCGTCCCGGCGCCTCGATGACACCCCAGACCAGGGTGAGCAGGGCGGCGCAGGAGAGCGGTGCGCCGAGCCGGTCCAGCGGTCGGGCCTCGGGGTCGCGGGACTCGGGGACGACCGGGGTGACCGCCAGGATCACGGCCACCACGGGGAGGTTCAGCCAGAACGCGGCCTGCCAGCCGTGCCGTTCGACCAGCCAGCCGCCGACCACCGGGCCGAACAGTGCGCCGACGCCGGCCACCGCCGCCCAGATGCCGATCGCCCGCCGCCGGTCCTCCGGCGCGTCCAGCACATGGACGACGGTGGAGAGCGTGGCGGGCATGAAGAGCGCCGCGCCGAGGCCCATCGCGCAACGGGCGGCGACGAGTTGGCCGGGGGTGCCGCCGAGCGCGCCGGCCACCGAGGCGAGCGCGCAGAGCGCGAGTCCGGCGGCGAACGCGCGGCGCCGCCCGTACCGGTCGCCGAGGGCGCCGGCGGCGAGGACGCAGCCGCCGAGGGCGAGCGCGTAGCCGTCGACGATCCACTGCGTCCCGGCGAGGGTGGGGCCGAGTTCGGCGCGCAGGCCGGGGATCGCCACGTTGAGCACGGTGAAGTCGAGACCGAGCAGGAAGAGCGCGGAGCAGACGACGCCCACCGCGCCCCACGCCCGCCGCCTCCCCACCGGCCCGGGGGCGTCGGGGACGGCGGGGGTGTCGGGGACGGCGGTGTCGGGGACGGCGGCGGGGGCGGAGGAGGGTTGCATGCGGCCGGCCCTCAGGCCGCCGGCCGGAGCGGCTCGTCGCGCCGCCGGAACCCGATCCGGTAGAGGGTGGCCGCGCCGCGCAGGAAGGTGACTTCGCAGGCCCGCAGGTACCGGCGGTAGCGGCGGTAGCCGTCCGGGCCGACGAGTCGCTCGGCCTCCGCGCGGGCCCGCAGCAGCCGGGCGGACCAGGCCCCCAGGGTGCGGGCGTAGTCCTCGGCCGAGGCTCGGACGAGGACGACGGCGAAGTACGGGTCGCTCGCGAGGACGATCTCGCCCAGCCGGGGCAGCACCGCGCCGGGGAAGATCTCGGCGGCGACGAACGCGCCGACCGGGCCGTCGCCGCCGAGTACGCCGTCGTACGCGATGGTCTGCAGCGACATCCGGGCACCGGGACGCAGCCAGCCGTGGCAGCGCTCGAAGTAGGCGCGGTAGGCGGCGAGTCGGGCGGCGGCGTCCAGGTCGGCGGTGGCGAAGTGCTCGAAGGCGCCGACCGAGACGATGCCGTCGTACGGCCGCTCGGGCCGGTGGCCGTCCCAGCTCTCCAGTCGGACGTCGACGCCGGGCAGTCCGAGCGACCGGACGTGGGCCTGCTGGGCCCGGGAGAGGGTGAGCCCGGTGGCCTCGGCGGCCCGGCCGGTGCCGACGGCGCGGGCGAGCAGGCCGCCCCAGCCGCAGCCGACGTCGAGCAGGCGCAGCCCGGCCCCGGGGGCGGCGCCGGCCAGGTCGAGGTGGAGGTCGAGCTTGGCGCGCTGGGCGCGGGGCAGGGACGTGGTGTCGGGCTCGGCGGGGTCGATGCCGTCCCAGACGGCGGCGGAGTAGCTGAGCGTCTCGTCGAGCCAGAGGGCGTAGAAGTCGTTGCCGAAGTCGTAGTGGAACTCGATGTCGGCGGCGCTGGTGCCGACGGTCGCGGTGCCGTCGGTGGTGGCGGTGTCGTCGAGGGTGGTGGTCATGCCTCTCCTGTCCGGGGGGCGGGGAACGCGGGTCAGTTGCGGGCCGCGCGGGCGTCGAGCGCCCGCGCGCGGCGTTCGACGAACCGGGCGGCGCGGGCGTCGAGCCGGGCGAGGTGCTCGGCGAGCCCGTCGCGGGCCCGCTCGCCGTCCGGGCCGAGTCCGGTCAGTTCGAAGACCCGCAGGGAGCGGAGCAGCGGGGCGAGCACCTCGTCGTGGTGGACCCGCAGGTCGTAGACGCCGGCGACGGCGATCTCGCCGGCCAGGGCGGCGAAGCCGGGCATGCCCTGGCCGGGCATGGCGAACGCGCGGACCGTGGCGTCGAGCCGGAGGAGCACCTCGTCGGGGTCCAACTCCAGTGCGGCGCGCAGCAGTTCGCGATAGAAGACCATGTGCAGGTTCTCGTCCTGGGCGACCCGGGCGAGCAGCCGGTCGCAGACCGGGTCGCCGCTGAGCCGGCCGGTGTTGCGGTGGCTGACCCGGGTGGCCAGCTCCTGGACGGCGGCGTAGGCCACCAGGCCGAGCACGCCGTCCGGCACGGGCAGGGTGCCGGTGGCGAGCTGGGCCGCCCGGGCGCGCTCCAGGGCGACCGGGTCCACGGCGCGGGTGGCGTGCAGGTAGGCGCGGATGGCGGCGGCGTGCCGGTCCTCCTCCGCCGTCCAGTGGTGCAGCCAGGCACCCCAGGCGCCGTCGCGGGAGGTCTGCGCGCCGATGGTCCAGTGGTAGCCGGGGAGGTTGTCCTCGGTGAGCAGGTTGACCACCAGGGCGGAGCGGACGGCGGGGGCGAGCGCGGACTGCTCCGGCCGCCAGGGCTCGCCGCCGAGCGGTCCGTCGAAGTCCCGGCCGAGGCTCCACGGCACGTACTGGTGCGGGAACCACTCGCGCGCGGCGTTGATATGACGATTCATCAATTCGTCCGCGACGGGCTCCAGTTCGGAGAGCCAGTGGACGGCTCGCGCCGCGTTGATCTTCACGGGCGTCGATCGTGGCGCAGGCGCACGGGGGCGCGCAAACCGGGCTCACCCGGTCGAGTGAGCCCCCCGCGCCAAGTTCACGCCGGAGGCCCAGTGGCCGGGCGGGTCGGCGTGCCTGGGCGGACCGGAGCCGTCCGGACGGGCCGGAGCGTGCGGGCGGGCCTCAGCGTCCGAACGGGCCGGAGCCTCAGGCCGGCGGCAGTCCGGCGGCCACGGCCAGGACCCCGGCCGCCCCGGCGGCCAGCAGGGTGAGCACCACGCCGCGCCGGGCGAGCACCAGCCAGAGCAACGCCGCCGCGAGGACGCCCCACTGCCAGCCGTACCCGAGCGCGGCGGCGAGCGGCAGCGCCGAGCCCGCGATGGCGCCGACCACGGCCGGCCCGGCGCCGGTGAGGAAGTCCTGCACCCGCCGGTCGGCCCGGAGCCGGTCGAAGTGCCGGCCGCCGAGGATCACGAAGAGGAAGGACGGCGCGAAGGCGACCGCCGCCGCGAGCAGCCCGCCGGCGATCCCGGCGGCGGCGTAGCCGACCACGGCGACCGTGTGCACCACCGGCCCGGGGGTGACCTGGCCGAGGGCGACGGCGTTGAGGAACTGTCCGTCGGTCATCCAGTGGTAGCGGTGGACGGCGTCGTCCCGCATCAGCGGGATGATCACGAACCCTCCCCCGTACGAAAGCGCACCCACCTTGAACGCCACCCAGGCCACCGCGCCGAGCCCACCGAGCGCGCCGAGCGCGAGCGGCCCGGTGGCGAGCGGCAGCCCGGCGGCCCGCCCGCCCATGCCTCCGGTGCGGCCGTCCGGGGCGGGTCCGTTCGAGGGGCCGCGTCCGCGTCCTCGTCCCCGGACGGCGATCTCGGTCAGCCCGGCGGCGATCAGCACCAGCACCAGCCAGGGCCCGGTCAGGACCGCCGCCGCCGCTCCGGCCAGCGCGTACCCGGTCCAGCGGGCGCGGGCGGACCGGGCCCGGCCCATCCGGCCGAAGCTGGCCGGGACCAGCGAGGTCGCCGCCTGCACGGCGACCGCCGGTACGGCCGCCCCGGCGCCGGCGGCGGCCCCGAGCACCCACAGCGGCGGATCGCCGGCCAGGAACAGCACCGAGAGCGCCAGGATCAGCACCAGCCCGGGCCCGATGAAGCAGGCCCCGCCGACCAGCGCGCCCGGCAGCCCGCGCAGCCGCCAGGCGGTGAAGACGGCAAGCTGGGTGGAGGCCGGTCCTGGCAGGAGGTTGGTCGCCGCGATGCCGTCCTCGAACTCCTCCGGGGTCAGCCACCGCCGCCGCTCCACGCAGAGCCGGCGCAGCAGCAGGATGTGCGCGGGCGGCCCGCCGAAGCCGGTGATCCCGATCCGGCCCCACTCCCGGGCGATCGTGCCGAGGCCGACCACCCGTCCGGACTCCCCGGCCCCTCCGATGTGCGAATCCGGCAGCATGCGCGTCTCCCCTGTTCAGTGGCGGCGCGACGATACCGGACGGGGGTTACGGCACGGCAATGACAACGGTCTCCAATGCAGCCTTTGGATCTTCGTTCGATGTGCGGTTCACTTCGAGTGCGGGGTCGACACGCACTCCGCCCCTTACCTCCATGCGTTCCTGAGCCCCGGGAGAGGACGTCGATGGCCGGCCACGAACACTCCGACCATGATCATGAGCATGACCACGAGCCGGTCCACAGCGCCCACTCCCACGGTGGCCACGCGCACGGCGGCGGCCACGGTGGCCACGGCGGCCACTCGCACGGCGTCGCCGCCGACGCCGACCGCCGGTGGCTGCTGAGCGCCCTCGCGCTGATCGTGGTGTTCATGGCCGGCGAGGTGGTGGTCGGCCTCGCTGCCGAGTCGCTGGCGCTGATCTCGGACGCCGCGCACATGCTCACCGACGCCGCTTCGATCGCCCTCGCGCTGATCGCCATGCGGCTAGCCGCCCGCCCGGCGCGCGGCGGTTACACCTACGGGCTCAAGCGCGCCGAGATCCTCTCCGCGCAGGCCAACGGCGTCACCCTGCTGATCCTGTCGGCCTGGCTCGGCTACGAGGCGATCAGCCGGCTGCTCGATCCGCCGGAGGTGACCGGTTCGCTGGTCCTGATCACCGCGCTGGTCGGGATCGTGGTGAACCTGGCCGCCACCTGGTGCATGTCCAAGGCCAACCGCAGCTCGCTGAACGTCGAGGGCGCGTTCCAGCACGTCCTCACCGACCTGTACGCGTTCATGGCCACCGCCGTGGCCGGCCTGATCGTGGTGACCACCGGCTTCGCCCGGGCCGACTCGATCGCCTCCCTCATCGTGGTCGCGCTGATGCTGAAGGCGGGCATCGGCCTGGTCCGCGACTCCGGGCGGATCTTCCTGGAGGCCGCGCCCGCCGGGATCGACCCGGACGCGGTGGCCGACCGGCTGGTCGCCCAGCCGCTGGTCGAGGAGATCCACGACCTGCACATCTGGGAGATCACCTCCGGCCAGCCCGCGCTCTCCGCGCACATCCTGGTCACCCCGGGCGGCGACTGCCACGCCGTACGGCGCGAACTCCAGCGCCGGCTGTCCGGCGAGTACGGGATCACCCACAGCACCCTCCAGGTCGACCACGTCGGCGAGGACGAGGCGGGCGCCCTGCTGCAGATCACCGACCCGGGCGACCTCACCCCCGATCACTGCGCCGACGCCCACGGCCCCGTCCACCGCGCCGGCCCGCACGAGCACTAAGCCGTTCCCGTCGGTGCGGTACGGCATGATCGGAGGCGTGACCGCACCCCGCCTGATGCTGCTCGACTCCGCCAGCCTCTACTTCCGGGCCTACTTCGGCGTACCGGACACCCTGCGCTCGCCGCAGGGTGAGCCGGTCAACGCCGTCCGAGGCCTGCTGGACTTCATCGCCCGGCTGGTCCACGACCACCGGCCCGACCAGCTGGTCGCCTGCATGGACGCCGACTGGCGCCCGCAGTGGCGGGTGGACCTCATCCCCTCGTACAAGACCCACCGGGTCGCCGAGGCCGCCCAGGACGGCGAGGAGGAGGTGCCGGACACCCTCGCCCCGCAGGTCCCGGTGATCGAGCAGGTGCTGGACGCGCTCGGCATCGCCCGGATCGGCTCCGCCGGCTACGAGGCGGACGACGTCATCGGCACGCTGACCACGCAAGCCACCGGGCCGGTGCAGATCGTCACCGGCGACCGCGACCTCTTCCAGCTGGTCGACGACGCCCGCGCGATCACCGTGCTCTACCCCGTCAAGGGCATGGGCAACCTCCAGGTCACCGATGACGCGGTGCTCCAGGAGAAGTACGGCGTGCGCGGCGCCCAGTACGCCGACCTGGCCGCCCTGCGCGGCGACCCGAGCGACGGCCTGCCGGGCGTCAAGGGCATCGGCGAGAAGACGGCGGCCCAGCTGATCCACGAGTACGGCGACCTCTCCGGCATCCGCGCCGCCGCGCAGGACATCGGCTCCGGGCTCACCCCGGCCCGGCGCCGCAACCTGCTGGAGGCCTCGGCCTACCTGGACGTGGCGCCGACCGTGGTCGGCGTGGCCACCGACGCGCCGCTGCCCGCGTTCGACCCGGCCCTGCCGAGCGAGCCGCTCGACCCGATGACCCTGGAGGCGCTCGCCGCCCGCTGGGGTCTCGGTACCTCGCTGGAGCGCGTCCTGGAGGCCCTGTCCCGCTGATCCCCCCTACCTCCGCACCCCGCAGGGGCCCGTCGCACCGCGCGACGGGCCCCTGCGCTTTGCTTTGCCATCCCGTGAGCTCTTGACTGCAAGCTACTTTGCATTGCAAAGTTCAGTCACTGACACGACGTCACCAGGGGTGGACATGGACACACTGCACCGGGACAGCCCGGCCGAACTGCTCGCCGCGGCGGAGGGGCTGCGCGCCCGGGCCCGCACCCGCCTGCGCGGCGAGGGCGTCCCGCTGCTCGGCTTCGGGCTGCTGGCCCTGGCCGCCGCGCCGATCGCCGGGCAGGCCTACAACTTCGGGGCCAACGGTCGGAGCATCGACTCCTACCCCGCCTTCGCCTATGCGCAGCTCACCGGCCTGTGCGTACCGCACGCGCCCGGTGCCGACTGCGAGCCAGGCGAGTTCGACGGGGCCGTGCTCCGCTTCCTCGGCTGGGGCGTGTGGTTCGCGCTGCTGCCGCTCGCCTGGTTCGCCCTGGCCCGCTGGTACCGGCGGCGCGGCGAGGCCCGCGGCATCGTCCCGCACCGCAGCGCCTGGCTCGGCGCCACGGCCGGCGCCGGGGTCCTGGTCGCCGCCGTCCTGATGGCGCTGCTGTTCGCCGACCGGATGCCGTTCGCGCTGTCCGTCCTCGGCAACACCTACGCCTCGCCCTGGTACGTGGTCGGCATCGGGCTGCTCGTGCTCGGGCTGACCGAGCGCAGCCCGCTGGTCGCGGGGGCGGGCGCCGTCCACACCGGGCTGCTCACCGGCTACCTCTCGGCGTCCTGGGACAGCGGCTGGCTGCCGTGGCTCCACCGCTCCGGCAGCGACTGGGCCGACGGCCCCGGGCTGAAGGCCCTGCTGCTGGCCGGCGTGCTGCTGGCCGCCGGCCTCGCCCAGTGGACCGCGGCACGCCGGACGCCCGGCGCATCCCTTACGGTCACCTCATGAGCGTTGCGGACGACACCGAGGAGCGGCATCCGACCCTGGCCCTGGACGACACCGTCCACCAGCGGGTCCGGCTCGGGATCCTGGCGGTCGCCCGCGAGGCCGAGAGCGTCGAGTTCGCCTTCCTCAAGCAGGAGCTCGGCCTCACCGACGGCAACCTCTCGCGCCATCTGAAGGTCCTGGAGGACTCCGGCCTGGTCGCGGTCACCAAGGGCTACGCCGGACGCCGCCCGCGCACCTGGGTCACCCTCACCTCGGGGGGCGCCGAGGCCCTCGACCGTGAACTCCGCGCCCTGCGCGAACTGGTCCGCCGCCTCGACGCGGCCGGCCCGCCACCGGCCTGAGACCGCTGACACCGGCCTGAGACCGCTGACACCGGCCTGAGACCACCGTCGCGCACAGGAAGTCGGCCGGTCCGACTTCCTGTGCGCGAGCCGATCTGAAATGATCATGGCGCGCCGCCGGGGGGACGGGCCGGTCGGCCGTGGACCTGGACCAGGGGGCGGGCAGATGCTGGAGACCTTCGAACGAGCGGCCCGGCAGGCCGGATTCACCCTCGACGACGCCCAACGCGCCGCCGCCACCCGGCTCTCCCGCCTCGGCACCGAACTCGCCGGGCGCCGACGCCTCTTCGCCGGCCCGCCCCCGCGCGGGCTCTACGTCTGGGGCCCGGTCGGCCGCGGCAAGAGCTGGCTCACCGAGACCTTCTACGAAGCACTCCCCCTCCCCCGCAAGCACCGCGTGCACTTCCACGCGTTCTTCCGGGAGTTCCACACGGTGTACGCGCGCCACCGCCGGGAGCGCAACGCCTGCGACCTGGCCGTCGCGGAACTGCTCGGCGACTGCCGGCTGCTCTTCTTCGACGAGTTCCACGTGCACGACCCGGGCGACGCCATGATGATGGGCCGGGTCCTCACCTCGCTCTTCGAGCGGAGGATCACCCTGGTGGCCACGTCGAACTACCCGCCCGCCGGCCTGCTGCCGAACCCGGTGCACCACCACATGTTCGAGCCGACCATCAAGCTGCTCGAAGCCTCGCTGGACGTCGTCGAGGTCGCCGGCCCCCGCGACTACCGCGGCGAACGCCCCGCCCAGGGCGCCCGTTCACGCTTCGAGACCGGACGCTATCTCGGCCCGGCCGACCCCCGGCAGCTCCGCGCCGCCGGCCTCGAACCGCCCACGGCCGACGAGCGCCGGCAGCTCGACGTCGGCGGGCGCACCCTCACCGCCCGCGCCGTACGCGGCTCCCTGGTCTGGTTCGACTTCCACGAGCTGTGCGCGGAACGCACCTCCACCATCGACTTCCTGACGCTGGCCGACCGCTACGACACCTGGGTCCTCGCCGGCCTGCCCCGCCTCTCCTCGACCGACCGCGACGCCGCCCAGCGCTTCGCCAACCTCGTCGACGTCCTCCACGACCGCGACGCCCGGCTCCACCTCGTCGCCGACGCCCCGCTCGCCGAGGCCCTGCACGGCGACGCCCTCCCGCTCGACATCGCCCGCACCGCCAGCCGGCTGCGACTCCTCACCCCCGCCTGACCCGCACCTGGGCAGCGCGATGCCGGGCTTCGAAAGGGTTCGAAGCCCGGCATGACCCGGCCGCGAAAGCGGTCAGCTGACGGAGGAGTAGGCGATGATGCCGCGGCGGAGGCCGTCGACGGCCTTCCGAGCGTTCTTGCGGAGGTCCGCGTCCTCGCCGGCGGCGTCCTGGATCTGGCCCAGGACGTCGATCAGCTGCTTCGTCCAGCGGACGAAGTCACCGGCCGGCATGTCGGCGTCGCGCAGGACGGAGTCCAGCGAGTGGCCGAGCGCCCAGCGGTAGGCGACCCAGGCGAAGCCGAGGTCGGGTTCGCGCTGGCCGACGCCCTCTGCGGTGTTGATCCGGTGCTGCTCCTCCAGCGCGTCCAGGTGGCCCCAGATGCGGACCATCTCGCCGAGCGCCGTCTTCGCCGCGCCCTCCGGCACCCGGGGGGCGGTGGCGTCGTCGGACTGGCGCGCCTCGTAGACGAGCGCCGAGGCGCAGGCGGCGAGTTCGGCGGGGGCGAGTTCGCTCCACACGCCCTCGCGGATGCACTCCGAGGCGAGCAGGTCGAGTTCGCCGTAGAGCCGGCCGAGCCGCTTGCCGTCCGCGGTGACGGTGTCGCCGCTGAGGTAGCCGAGGTCGGTGAGCAGCCCGCAGACCCGGTCGAAGGTGCGCGCGATGGTGTGCGTGCGGGAGCGCATCCGGCGTTCCAGCAGCTCGGTGTCGCGGTGCAGCCGGTGGTAGCGCTCGGACCAGCGGGCGTGGTCCTCGCGCTCGTCGCAGCCGTGGCACGGGTGCTGGCGCAGTACGGTGCGCAGCCGGGTGATCTCCGGGTCGTCGGCGGCGGCCGCCCGGCCGCGCCGGAACCGCTCGGGCTCCAGGTGGCCGGCCTTGGTGCGCAGCGCCGAGGCGAGGTCGCGCCGGGACTGCGGGCTGCGGGGGTTGAAGGACTTGGGGATGCGCAGCCGGTCGATCGCGGCGACCGGGTGCGGGAAGTCGATCATCGCCAGCCGCTTGACCTGCCGCTCGGCGGTGAGCACCACCGGGCGCGGCCCGTCCTGGTAGTCGGGGTGGCGCAGGCCGCCGCGCGGTGAGCGGTTGACCGGCGGCAGGCCCGGGTCGAGGACGAGGGCGAGGCCGGCGAACTTGCCGGTGGGGACGTGGATGACGTCGCCGGGCTTGAGGTGCTCGATGGACTCGATGGCGGCGGCCCGGCGCTGGCTGCTGCCCTCGCGGGCGAGGTCGTTCTCCCGGTCCTTGAGCTGGCGGCGCAGCGCCATGTACTCCTCGAAGTCGCCGAGGTGGCAGGTCATGGACGCGCGGTAGCCGTCCAGGCCCTCCTCGTTGCGCTGGACCTGGCGGGCGATGCCGACCACCGAGCGGTCGGCCTGGAACTGCGCGAAGGACGTCTCCAGCAGTTCGCGCGAACGGTGTCGGCCGAACTGGGAGACCAGGTTGACGGCCATGTTGTAGGACGGCCGGAACGAGGACTTGAGCGGGTAGGTGCGGGTGCCGGCGAGGCCGGCCAGCGCCTCCGGGTCGAGGCCGCGCTGCCAGAGCACGACGGCGTGGCCCTCGATGTCGATGCCGCGCCGGCCGGCCCGGCCGGTGAGCTGGGTGTACTCGCCGGGGGTGATGTCGGCGTGGGTCTCGCCGTTCCACTTGACGAGCTTCTCCATGACCACGGAACGGGCCGGCATGTTGATGCCGAGGGCCAGGGTCTCGGTCGCGAAGACGGCCTTGACCAGACCCTTCACGAACAGCTCCTCGACCACTTCCTTGAACCGGGGCAGCATGCCGGCGTGGTGGGCGGCGATGCCGCGCTCCAGTCCGTCCAGCCACTCGAAGTAGCCGAGGACGTGGAGGTCCTCGTCGGGGATGTCGGCGCAGCGCTCCTCGACGAGGGCGCGGACCAGGGCGCGGTCGGCGTCCTTGTTGAGCCGCAGGCCGGAGGAGAGGCACTGCTGGACGGCGGCCTCGCAGCCGGCCCGGCTGAAGATGAAGGTGATCGCGGGCAGCAGGCCCTCGGCGTCGAGCCGGTCGATGACGTCGACCCGGCCCGGGGTCCAGACCTTGCCGGGGCGCCCGTTGGGCATGGAGCGGCCGCGCCCGCGCCCGAACTTGTCGCGCGGGTTGCGGTCCAGCTCGCTGCGGGCGAGGCGGACCAGCTCGGGGTTGACGGCCTTGCCGGGGTTGCGCAGGTTGTTCCTGGGGCGGCCGTCCCGGTCCGGGCTGGCGAACAGGTCGTACATCCGGTTGCCGGCCATCACGTGCTGCCAGAGCGGGACGGGCCGGTGCTCGGAGACGATCACCCTGGTGCCGCCGCGGACGGTGTCCAGCCAGTCGCCGAACTCCTCGGCGTTGGACACCGTCGCGGAGAGCGAGACCAGGGTGACGGACTCGGGGAGGTGGATGATGACCTCCTCCCAGACGGCGCCGCGGAAGCGGTCGGCGAGGTAGTGGACCTCGTCCATCACCACGTAGCCGAGGCCGTCGAGGGTGCTGGAGCCCGCGTAGAGCATGTTGCGGAGCACCTCGGTGGTCATCACCACGACCGGGGCGTCGCCGTTGACGGAGTTGTCGCCGGTGAGCAGCCCGACCTTGGCGGCGCCGTAGCGCTTGACGAGGTCGCCGTACTTCTGGTTCGACAGCGCCTTGATCGGCGTCGTGTAGAAGCACTTGCGCCCGCCCTGGAGGGCGAGGTGGACGGCGAACTCGCCGACGATGGTCTTGCCGGATCCGGTGGGAGCGGCGACCAGGACGCCCTCGCCGGCCTCCAGGGCGCGGCAGGCCTCCAGCTGGAAGTCGTCCAGCGGGAAGTCGTACAGCTGCTGGAAGCCGTACAGGGCGGTGGCCTGCTCCTTGGCCCGCCGGCGGGAGGCCGCGAAGGCCTCGGCGGGGCTGAGCTCCCGGTCGTCGGAGGGCTCGGGCTCAGGGGTGTTCATCGCCGTCCGGGGGTCGTTGGTGTGATCTCGCATCTCAGCGAGAGGTTACCCGGCATGACCGACATCGATAGCACCGTTTTTCCCGGGCAACGGATCGGATCTCTCTCACATCCATAGTTGCAAATGTCTTCAACCGGTCGTCCGGTGACCAGCTTCGAACGTCTCCGGTCATTCGCGGTGGCGCGCCGGGGTGCCTCCCTACATTCGGTGCCACATCCCGGTGGCACCCACCGGGCTCACGGGAGGTAGCGCGCGATGGCGAATCTGGAGACCTCGCTCAAGGAGGCCATGGCGATCGAGGGCGCGATCGGCGTGGCCCTGGTCGACTACAGCAGCGGTATGGCGCTCGGCAGCCTCGGCGACGGCGGCGAGCTGGACCTGCACGTCGCCGCCGCCGGGAACACCGACGTGGTGCGGGCCAAGATGCGGGCGATGGAGATGCTCAACCTGCTCGACAACGAGATCGAGGACATCCTGGTCAGCCTGACCAGCCAGTACCACCTGCTCCGGCCGCTGACCACGCAGAGCGGCCGGGGGCTGTTCCTGTTCCTGGCGCTCAACCGGGGCCGTGCCAACCTCGCGATGGCCCGGCACCAGCTGAAGCGGATCGAACTCGTGCTGGAGCTCTGACGCCGCCGGACCACCCGAGCAGGCCGAAGCGGCCTGGACCCACCAGGGAGGGCCGCCGTGGCGGTCGCGCTGTACCAGGCCAAGGCCGAGTTCTTCCGGATGCTCGGCCACCCCGTCCGGATCCGGGTGCTGGAGCTGCTGCAGGCCGGACCGACGCCCGTCCGCGCGCTGCTGGCGGAGCTGGAGGTCGAACCGTCCAGCCTCTCGCAGCAGCTCGCGGTACTGCGCCGGTCCGGCATCGTCACCGCCACCCGGGAGGGCAGCACGGTGGTGTACGCGCTGGCCGGCGGGGACGTCGCCGACCTGCTCCGGGCGGCGCGGCGGATCCTCACCGGGCTGATCTCGGAGCAGCACGTGCTGCTCGCCGAGCTCCGCGCCGCCGCGGACCAGGCCCCGGGGGCCGGGCGCGAGCCGGGGTGACCGGGCCGCGCCGGGCCCGCCGTGACCGGACCGCGCCGGGCAGGGCAGGGCAGGGCCTAGCCGAGCAGCTCCGCCAGCCCGTCCGCCAGCACCCCGTACTCGGGCGCCCGGTTGTACAGCTGCGCGCACACCCGCAGCACCCCGCCGCCCGGCCACGGCCGCGCCACCGTCCGCACGGCGTGCCGCCGCCACATCGCGGCCATCAGCTCCTGCGCCTGCGGCTGCGTCTCGGCGACCGCGGGCGGCAGCCGCAGCACGCGCATCGACAGCCCGGCCGAGGTCGGCAGCGCGGCCAGCCCGGTGCGCTCGGCGACCAGCGCGGCGCCGTACGCGGCCAGCCGCTCGTTGTGCTCGCGGACCAGCCCCGGGCCGAGCCCGTCCAGCACGTCGAGGCCGGCCGGGGCGGCCAGCCAGGGCGTGTAGTCCAGCGTGCCGCGCCATTCGACGGAGGCCGGGTAGCCCTGGTGGTCCTCCCAGGAGAGGAGCAGCGGACGGATCTTGCCGACCCACTCCGGGCGGACCACCAGCACGCCGGTGGCTCGCGGGGCGAACGCCCACTTGTGCAGGTTGCCGAACCAGAAGTCGGCCTCGACCGGGACCGGCCCGGCCAGCATGCCGGGCTCGTGCGCGGCGTCCACCACGGTGGTCACGCCGCCCGCGCGCAGCGCCCGGAGCAGCTCGGGGGTGGCGATCCGGCGGGCGGTCGACGAGGTGATGCCGTCCAGGACGGCGAGCACCGTGCGGTCGGTGACCTCGGCCAGCACGGCCTCCCGGACGGCGTCCCCGTCCGGGAGGTCCAGCGGCAGCCGGACGGTGCGCAGCTCGGCGCCGACCTCCTCGGCGCGGCGCCGGACGGCCTCGTTGACCGTGCCGTAGCCGTGGTCGGTGACCAGGACGTGGTCGCCGGCGGCGAGCGGGACGTTGGCCAGGGCGACGGCGATCGCGTCGGTCACGTTGGGGACCAGGGCGAGCAGCTCGGGTTCGGTGCCGAGCGCGGTGGCGAGCCGCGCCCGGGCGGCGGCGACCCGTCCGGGCAGGTCGGCGAAGAAGCCGTCCGGGTCGGCCTCCTGCTCCTCGTACAGGCGCCGCTGGAGCTGCTGGACGGGGACGGGGACGGCGCCGAAGGAACCGTGGTTGAGGTGGACCACCGCCGGGTCGAGCGAGAACAGCCCTTCGGTCCCGGCCAGCGGCTCGGGGGGTAAGACGGTCCACGGGCGATCGGTCACTGCATTCCTCCTGGGGGGTCTGGGGATTCTGGCCCTGTTATCTGGATCACGTGCTGTGTGACATTTCACATGTCGCGCTACTGGTGGCGAGTCCGTTCCGCGGCGAGCATCGGGTGGTGACCATCTCCGACTCCTACTCTCCCTCAGCGCCCGGACCGGCCGCTTCGGTTTCGGTACCCCGCGAACGATCACGCTCAACCAGGACGGTACCCAACTCCCGCTGCTCCGCTCCAGCGGTCCCGAGGACCGGTTCGACCGGCTCCACCTCCTCGACCTCACCACCGGCGCGGAGCGCGAGGTCGCCGACCCGACCGCGCTGGCCCCCGGCCGCACCGGCTCGACCGCCGACCTGCCCGCCGTCGAGCGCCGACTGCGCGAGCGGTCCCGGCTCACCGCCGCCGGCATCGGCACCTTCGGCGCCACCCCGGACCTCGCCGTGGCCGTCTTCGCCCTCGACGGCCGGCTCTTCCGGACCGCGACCGCGACCGGCCGGACCGTCGAACTCCCCACCGCCGGGCCCGCGTTCGACCCCCGCCCGGACGCCACCGGCCGGCGCGTCGCCTATGTCGCGGACGACGCGCTGTACGTCACCGACGCGGACGGAGAAGGCGACGGCGACGGCGCCCGCCCTGGTCCCGGCCGCCGGCTCAGCCCGGACGACGGCGCCCGCTGGGGCGTCGCCGAGTTCGCCGCCGCCGAGGAGCTGGGCCGCCACCGCGGCCACTGGTGGCGGCCGGACGGCGGCGCCGTACTCGCCGCCCGGGTGGACGAATCCGCCCTCCCGCCGCGCCACTTCGCCGACCCCGCGCACCCCGAGCAGGCCCCCGAGCAATTCGCCTACCCGCAGGCCGGCGGCCCCAACGCCGACGTCCGGCTCCTGGTGCTCGGCCTGGACGGCACCCGCGTCGAACTCCGCTGGGACACCGGCGCCTTCCCGTACCTGTGCGCCGCCGAGTGGGCCGGCCCGGACGAGCTGCTGCTCACCGTCGCCGACCGGCTGCAGCAGAACGTCCTGCTGCTGAGCGCCGACCCGGCCACCGGCGCCACCACCGAACTCTCCCGCACCACCGACGAGTTCTGGGTGGACGACCTGCCCGGCACCCCCGCCCGGCTGGCCGACGGCCGGCTGCTCACCGTCCTCGACACCCCCGAGGCCCGCGGCCTGGCCCTGGACGGCAAGCCGCTGGACACCACCGGCCTGCAGATCCGCCGGGTCGTCGGCCGGCTGCGCGGCCGGCTGCTCTGCGAGACCGGCGAGGGCGACCCGTTCGACCAGCACGTCCACCTGATCGACCCGGACGGCGGGGCGCCCGAGCGGCTCTCCGAAGGGCCGGGCCTGCACAGCGCGCTGGCCGCCGGCGACACCCTGCTGCTCACCTCGGCCGGCCCGGACGGCGTGCGCCGCGAGGCCCGCACCCCGCACGGCACCGTCACCCTCACCGACCTCGCCGCCGCCCTGCCGTACCGGGTCGAGCCGCTGCTGGCCCGGGTCACCGAGCGCGGCCTGCCGAGCGCCGTGGTCTACCCCCGCGGCCACCTCCCCGGCCGCAGGCTGCCCGTGCTGCTCGACGTCTACGGCGGCCCCGGCTTCCAGGCGGTGGCCAACGAGCCGCGCCGCTGGCAGCTCAAGCAGTGGTGGGCCGACCAGGGCTTCGCGGTGGTCACCGTCGACAACGGCGGCACCCCGTTCGTCTCCCCCGCCTTCACCCGGACCGTCTTCCGCCGCTTCTCCCAGGTCGCGCTGGACGACCAGGTGGCCGCGCTGCGGGCGCTCGGCGCCGCGCACCCCGACCTCGACCTCGGCCGGGTCGGCGTGCGCGGCTGGTCGTACGGCGGCTACTTCGCGGCGCTGGCCGTGCTGCGCCGCCCGGACGTCTTCCACGCGGCCTGCGCCGGCGCCCCGCCGACCGACTTCCGGCTGTACGACACCGCGTACACCGAGCGCTACCTGGACCTGCCCCAGCAGAACCCGGAGGGCTACGCGGCCGACTGCCTGCTGGACGACGCGGCGTCACTCGCCCGGCCGCTGCTGCTGATCCACGGCCTGGCGGACGACAACGTGCACCCCTCGAACACCCTGCTGCTCTCCCAGGCGCTCACCCGGGCCGGACGGCCGCACAGCCTGCTGGCCCTGCCCGGCATCACCCACATGACCCCGGGCGGCGTGCAGGAGCAGCTGGCCCAGGCCGAACTCGCCTTCCTGCGCGCCTCCTTGGGGTGATCCATTGTGCCGGGGCGAGCCCGCCTGCCAGACTCCCACCATGATCGGCACCCCGGCGGGGCGCCGCACGGAACGGGGAGGACGAACGGATGAGGACCAGCAGACCGGGACCGGTCGCGCAGCGGGAGTGGACCCCGGTGACCGTCGTCAACGGCGGGCTCGCCTTCACCCTGGAGCTGGGGCTGCTCGCGGCGCTCTGCTACTGGGGTTTCAAGACCGGCTCCGGCACGGTCACCCGGATCCTGCTCGGGGTGGGCGCGCCGGCGCTCGCGGCGCTCACCTGGGGCCTGTTCCTGGCCGCCGGCGGGCCGACCTTCCCGCTGCCGACCGCCGCGCAGATCGCCCTCAAGCTGGTGGTCTTCGCGATCGGCGCCCTGGCCCTGCACGCCGCCGGACGGACCACCCTGGGGCTGGTGTTCGGGGCGCTGGCGCTGATCAGCGTGGTCGTGGAGTACACCGCGGGCTGACCGCACCGACCGCACACCCCACGCGCGCGCCGCACGACCACCCCACCCGGGCCGTGCGGCGCTCCGCGTTCCGGCCCTGACCCACGGGCGAACCTGCGAGCGGGCGGGCCGATTTCGCCATCTTCCGCACCACCCATGCCATGTGAAATATTACCTGCGCTCCCCGACCGTCGGTCACCCCTCCGACACCCCACCGTCCGGAAAGGACCGGTCAGTTGCGCAAAATGTCCGCGGTACTCGCGGCCGCGCTCACCACGAGCGCGATAGCGGCCACCCTCCTCGGCACTCCCGCCCAGGCCGCTCCCCCCGCCACCACGGCGGCCGTCACCGCCCAGGCCGCCGAGCCCGGCGGCCTCGAAGCCCCGCCGGCCCCGCTCGCCCCGCAGGAGCGCGAGCGCCAGTCGCTGCGCACCAAGGCGCTGGAGCAGCTCAACAAGGGCGCCGTGGCGAAGACCACCGACCACAGGGCGCCCGCCAAGGTGCGGATCGGCAACGACTACGTCCAACTCGCGCAGGAGCGCAAGGACAAGGTCTTCGTGATCCTCGCCCAGTTCGGCGACCAGGTGGACAACACCACGCTGTACAACGGTCAGCCGCGCTACGCCGGCACCCCCGGCCCGGCGCACAACACCATCCCCAAGCCCGGCAGGAGCGACAACCACACGCTCTGGAGCCAGGACTTCAACCGGCAGTACTACCAGCAGCTGTTCTTCGACGACACGCCCGGCGTGGTCTCGATGCGCAACTTCTACCGCACCCAGTCCTCCGGCCGGTACGACCTCGACGGCACCGTCAGCGACTGGGTCACCGTGCCCTGGAACGAGGCCCGCTACGGCTCCAACAAGGGCCCGCAGGGCTCCGGCGCCTGGACCCAGGGGCAGGAGTTCATCCGGGACGCCGTCAAGGCCTGGTACGACAGCCGGATCGCCGCGGGCCGCTCGGCCGCCGACGTCAAGGCCGAACTGGCCCAGTACGACGTCTACGACCGCTACGACCACGACAAGGACGGCGAGTTCGACCAGCCCGACGGCTACCTCGACAACGTCGTCGTCGTGCACGCGGGCGTCGACGAGACCTGGGGCGGCGGCGCCCAGGGCGCCGACGCGCTGTGGGCGCACCGCAGTTGGACCTTCCCGGACGCGACCGGCCGAACCGGCCCGGTGGGCAACCGGATCGGCGGCGCACCGGTCGGCGACACCGGCCTCTACGTCTACGACTACGTCCAGGCGGGCGAGAACAGCGGAGTCGGCCTGTTCGCCCACGAGTTCGGCCACAACCTCGGCCTGCCCGACCTGTACAGCACCAGCGGCGGCGACAACAGCGTCAACTTCTGGTCGCTGATGTCCTCCGGCTCGTACCTGGGCAAGGGCAGGAACACCACCGGCGGCTACCCCGGCGACCTCGACGCCTGGAGCAAGCTGCAGTTCGGCTGGCTCAACTACGACGAGGCGCAGGCCGCCACCCGCTCCAGCCACGCGCTCGGCGTCAGCGGCTACAACACCGACCAGGCGCAGGCCGTCCTGGTCCACCTGCCGGACGGCACCACCAGCACCGACCTCGCCGACCCGCGCGAGGGCGCCCGGCAGTGGTGGAGCGACACCGGCGACAACCTGGACAACGCGCTGGCCCGCGACGTCGACCTCGGCGCCGTCACCGGCCCGGCCGCCCTCGACGCGGCGGTCTGGTACGACATCGAGCAGGACTACGACTTCCTGACCGCCGAGGCCTCCACCGACGGCGGCAGGAGCTGGACGGCCCTGCCCGGCACCGTGGACGGCACCCCGCTCGGCAACACCAGCGCCAACGTCCCCGGTCTGAGCGGCACTTCCGGCGTCTACCGGCAGCTGCACATCCCGCTGGACGGCTACGCCGGCAGGACGGTCCGGCTGCGGCTGCACGTCACCTCGGACGGCAACACCCACGGCCGGGGCGTCCTGGTCGACGCCGTGCGGATCACCGCGGGCGGCACCGAGCTGTTCGCCGACGGCGCCGAGAACGGCTCCAACGGCTGGGCCACCACCGGCTTCACGGCCATCACCGGCCGCACCGTGGTCAAGCAGCACCCGCGCGCGTACCTGGTGGAGAACCGCCGCTACACCGGCTACGGCGAGTTCCTGAAGACCGGCCCGTACAGCTTCGGCTACACCGGGGTCGAGGGCAAGAAGGACATCGTCGACAACTACCCGTACCAGGAGGGCGTGCTGGTCTGGCTCTGGGACACCGGCTACGGCGACAACAACACCAAGGACCACCCGGGCGGCGGCCTGATCCTGCCGATCGACGCCCACCCGACGCCGATCCGGTTCGCCGACGGCACCCTGGCCAACGGCCGGGCGCAGACCTTCGACGCGACCTTCTCGCTCAGGCCGACCACCGCGTTCACCCTGCACAAGGCGGGCGTGCCGGTCCGGATCGGCTCCGAGCAGGCCGTCCCGGTCTTCAACGACCGCGCCGGCGTCTACAGCGACCCGGCCACCCCGCAGCTCGGGGTGAAGGTGCCGGACACCAACACCAGGATCGAGGTCGTCCGCGAGTCCCAGGGCGGACGGATCACCACCGTCCGGGTGGGCCCCGCTTCCTGAACCAACAGGCCGACCGCCCCGGTCCTCCCACCAGGAGGACCGGGGCGGTCTCCTGGCTCAGGCCCCGGCCCGCGCCCGCCGCAGGCTCAGCGCGGCGGTGGCGGTGCCGAACACGGTCAGCGCGCCGAGCCCGAAGACCATGTACCGGGCGCCGTCCAGCGTGGAGTCCCCGCCGACGCTCACCAGCGTCCCGGCCAGCGCCGAGCTCACCGTGAAGGCGATCAGCTGGGTGGTGTTGAGGCCGGCGGCCGCCTTGGCGCCCTCCACCTCGTCGTCGGTGCTGCGCATCGCGGTGACGCTCAGGTGCGGGAAGGCCGCGCCGATGCCGGTGCCGCCGGCCACCAGCACCACCGCCCACAGCAGCACCCGGCCGCCGGACGCCTGCGAGGTCTGCAGCAGCCCGTAGGCCAGCAGGCCCGCCGTGAGCACCGCCGGGCCGATCCGGACGGCCAGCGAACGGGCCCGGTCCGAGCGCAGGTTGACGCTGAACAGCTGGGCGGACGTCCAGCCGACCGACACCGTCGCGCCGAGGAAGCCGGCCGCCAGCGGGCTCAGTCCGCCCAACTCCTGGCCGAACAGCGGGATGAAGGTCTCGGTCATCACGCCCGTGCAGTACACCGCCACGGTCAGGTAGATCCACTTGAGGTGGTTGCCCCGCCGGTAGGTGAGCTTCGGCAGGACGGTCGCCGACCCGCGGCGCTCCACCAGCAGGAAGCCCGCCAGCAGCGCCAGGCCCGCCGCGATGCACAGCGCCGTCGCCCAGCCGCGGGGCACCGTCGAGCTGATGCTGAAGGTGGCCGCCGCCAGCGTCAGCAGCAGCAGCGAGGCCAGCGGCAGCGGTTCGGCGGGGCGCCCCGACCCGGACGGGCCGGGCAGCGAGCGCCGGGCCAGGACGGCCAGCACCACCGCGGCTACCAGGAGCACGACGTAGGCGCCGCGCCAGGCGTCCAGCTCGGCGAAGAGTCCGCCGAGCGAGGGGCCGACCAGCGTGCCCACGCCCCACATCGCCGACACCAGCCCCGCCGCGCGGGTCCACAGCCGCTCCGGCAGCGCGGTGCGGATCACCGCGTAGCCGAGGCCGGCCAGCAGGCCGCCGCCCAGGCCCTGGACGACCCGCCCGACGATCAGCGCCTCGATCGACGGGCTGGCCGCGGTCAGGCCGGCGCCGGCGGCGAACACCAGGAAGCCGGTCAGGTAGGCGCGGGAGGGCCCGAGCCGGGCGAGCAGCCGGCTGACCAGCATCGCGGCGGTCACCGCGGCGATCAGGAAGCCGGTCGCCACCCAGGCGTAGAAGCGGGCGCCGCCGATGTCCTCGACGATCGAGGGGAGCAGGGCGGCGGTGAAGTAGAGGTTCATCGCGTACAGGGCGACACCGCCGGCCATGATCGAGGCCGGGGCGGCGAACCGCTTGGAGAACAGTTCGCCCCAGCCGGAGGACGCCCGCGGCGCCGCCTCCGGAGCGTGCGGTCCCTGGTCGGCGTCGGTGGCGGCGGTCCGGGCGGGCGAGGTTTCGGTCACGTGGACACGCTAGGAGTTCAAGTCGACTTGAAGTCAAGGACCCGGCGCCGGACGGGTGACCCCGACGGGCCCGTCCCCGGGAACGACGGAGCGGCGGAAGGGCCCGCCGGGTCCGACGACCCGGTCGGACCCGGCGAGCCCACCCCACCCGGCAGAGATCGACCGGGTGGATCCCGGTCGGGCGCGGCCCTCATCACAGGCTCCCCGCCACGCCCGACCGGGGGTCGGCACACGAGGAGCGGTGCTCCTCGCGCGTTCGGTGCCGTACCGTCCGCCGTGGGGCGTCGGACGGTACGGCGGTTCAGCCGCGGCCGGGGGCGCGCCCATCGGCAGGCGCCCTCGGCCGCGAGACCGCGTCCCGGATCAGTTCTCCGGGAAGTGGCAGGCCGCCTCGCGCCCGCCGGGACCGGCGATCCGCAGCAGCGGCCGCTCGGTGCGGCAGATCTCCCGGGCCTTCGGGCAGCGCGGGTGGAAGCCGCACCCGGACGGCGGGTCGGCCGGGCTCGGCGGGTCGCCGAGCAGCACGATCCGCTCGCGCGCCCGCTCGGCGGCCGGGTCCGGCAGCGGCACCGCGGAGAGCAGGGCCTTGGTGTACGGGTGCGCCGGGTTGCCGTACACCTGGTGCTTGTCGCCGATCTCGACGATCCGGCCGAGGTACATGACCGCGACCCGGTCGCAGACCCGCTTGACCACCGAGAGGTCGTGCGCGATGAAGATGTACGCCAGCCCCAGCTCGTCCTGGAGCCGCTCCATCAGATTGACCACCTGGGCCTGGATGGAGACGTCCAGCGCGGAGACCGGCTCGTCGGCGACCACCAGCCGGGGCGAGGTGGCCAGCGAGCGGGCGATGCCGATGCGCTGGGCCTGGCCGCCGGAGAACTCGTGCGGGTAGCGGTCCAGGTGCTCGGGGATGAGGCCGACCAACTCCATCAGCTCGGCCGCCCGCTTGCGCGCGTCGGCCGCGCCGCTGCCCTGGACCAGCAGCGGCTCGGAGATGATCCGGGCCACCGTCTGCCGGGGGTTGAGCGAGGAGTACGGGTCCTGGAACACCATCTGCAGGTGCCTGCGGTGCGGGCGCAGCTGGGCCTGGGTCAGGCCGCCGATCTCGGTGCCGTCGAAGGTGACGGAGCCCGAGGTCGGGTCGATCAGCCGGACGATCATGCGCCCGGTGGTGGACTTGCCGCAGCCGGACTCGCCGACCAGGCCGAGCGTCTCGCCGGCGCCGACGTCGAAGCTGACGCCGTCCACCGCCCGGATCGGGGCGCCGGGCCTGCCGGTGCGGGAGCGGCGGCCGGGGAAGGTCTTCACCAGATCCCGGACCGTCAGCAGGGGTTCGGTCATCCCAGGGCTCCTTCCGGCACCAGCGGCAGGTGGCAGGCGGCCTGGTGGCCGGGGGCGAGCGGGCCGAACTCCGGCCGCTCGGACAGGCAGCGGGCGTGCTCCTCGGCGGTGGCGGCGGCGGTGCGGACGCAGCGCGGGGCGAAGGAGCAGCCGGGGGCGGGGGCGATCAGCGACGGCGGGCTGCCGGGGATGGCCCGCAGCGGGGCGTCGTCGGTGTCGTCCAGGCGGGGCAGCGAGTCGAGCAGCCCGCGGGTGTACGGGTGCGCGGGGGTGGCGAACAGCCGCTCCACGGGCGCCTGTTCGGCGGCGCGGCCGCCGTACATGACGAGCACCTCGTGGGCGACCCGGGCGACCACGCCGAGGTCGTGGGTGATCATCACGACGCCGAGGCCGCGCTCCTGCTGGATCCTGGCGATCAGGTCGAGGATCTGGGCCTGGACGGTGACGTCGAGCGCGGTGGTCGGCTCGTCGGCGATCAGCAGCTCGGGCTCGCAGGCGAGCGCCATGGCGATCATGACGCGCTGGCGCATGCCGCCGGAGAACTGGTGCGGGTACTCGTCGACCCGGCGGGCCGGCTCGGGGATGCCCACCTCGGCGAGCATCTCCACGGCGCGCTGCCGCCCGGCCTTGCGGGAGGCCTTGAAGTGCACCCGGTAGTGCTCGGCGATCTGCTCCCCGACCGGGTAGAAGGGGTGCAGGCTGGACAGCGGGTCCTGGAAGATCATGGCGATCCGCCGGCCCCGGACGGTGCCGAGCTCCCGCTCGCCGAGGCCGTTGAGCTCCTGGCCGTTCAGCCGGATCGAGCCGCCGACCCGGGCGCCGCGGTGCAGGCCCATGACGGCGAGCGAGGTGACGGACTTGCCGCTGCCGGACTCGCCGACCAGGCCGAGGGTCCGGCCGGCCTCGACGGTGAAGGTGATGCCGTCGACGGCCCGGACGGTGCCGCGCGGGGTGTCGAAGGAGACCCCGAGGTCCTCGACCTCCAACAACGCAGTCATCAGTACCTCACTCTCGGGTCGACGAAGGCGTAGAGCAGGTCGACCAGCAGGTTCGCGACGACGATGAAGAAGGCCGCGAGCAGGGTGACACCGAGGATGACGGGCTGGTCGGAGCGGAGCAGGCCGTCGTAGAAGAGCCGTCCGATCCCGGGCAGTCCGAAGATCGACTCGGTGATGACGGCGCCGGCCAGCAGGCCGCCGAGGTCCATGCCGAAGATGGTGAGGATCGGCGTCATGCCGGAGCGCAGCCCGTGCTTGACGGTGACGGTGAGGGCGGGCATGCCCTTGGCGCGGGCGGTGCGGATGTACGGCTCGGCCATCGCCTCGATCATCGAGGTCCGGCTCTGCCGGGCGTACTGGGCCGCGTAGAGCAGCGCCAGGGCCGTCCACGGCAGCAGCAGGTTGGCGGCCCAGGAGAGCGGGTCGTCGGTGAGGTCGTGGTAGGCCGGGTACGGCAGCAGGTCCGCGGTCCGTACGATGCCCCAGATCAGCATGATCGAGGTGAAGTAGACCGGCAGCGAGGCGGCGCCCACCGACAGGACGGTGAGGATCTTGTCGGTGGCGGTGTTCTTGCGCAGCGCCGAGGTGATGCCGGCGCCGAGGCCGAGGATCAGCCAGAGCACGGCCGAGCCGATGGCGAGCGAGACCGAGACCGGCAGGCGGTCGACCAGCAGCTCCCAGACCGGCAGCGAGTACTCGTAGGAGTAGCCGAGGCAGGGGAAGCCGCAGTGGCTGGCGCTGGGGCCGCTGCCGTAGTCGCGGCCGGCGACGATGCCGGCGAGGTAGGCGCCGAACTGCTCCCAGACCGGCTTGTCCAGGCCCATCGCGGCCTTGACCTCGGCCAGCCGGTCGGGGCCGCAGGTCTTGCCGCAGGCGGCCGCCGCCGGGTCGTTGGGCAGCAGGTAGAAGATGGTGAAGGTGATGGCGCAGATGGCCAGCAGGATGCCGGCCACGCCGAGCAGCCGGCGGCCGAGGTAGAGGATCACGCCCGTCCGCCCTTCGGGTCGAGGATGTCGCGCAGCGCGTCACCGAGCAGGGTGAAGGCGAGCACGGCGACGAAGAGGAAGACCGTCGGGATGAGGAAGTACGTCGGGTCGGTCTCGTAGAAGACGATCGACTCGGCGATCATCTGCCCCCAGGAGGGGGTCGGCGGCCGGACGCCGACGCCGAGGTAGGAGAGCGCGGCCTCGGTGGCGATCATGCCGGGGATCAGCAGGGTGGTGTAGGCGATGATCGGCCCGGAGACGTTGGGCAGGATCTCCCGGGTGAGGATGCGCCAGGAGCGGGCGCCGCCCACCTTGGCGGCCTCGACGTACTCGCGGTGCTTGAGCGAGAGGGTCTGGCCGCGGACCACCCGGGCCACCCCGGGCCAGCCGAACAGGCCGATGACCACGGTCATCAGCAGGATCCGGTTGACGTCCTTGGCCACCGACATCATCGCGATCATGAAGATCAGCGAGGGGAAGGACATCGTGAGGTCCATCAGCCGGGACAGCGCGCTGTCGACGCGGCCGCCGAAGTAGCCGGCCGCGATGCCGGCCAGGGTGCCGGCGATCACGACGACGGCGGTGGCGACGAAGGCGATCAGCAGGGACACCTGGCCGCCGTGCAGGACGCGGGCGAACAGGTCGCGGCCGCTGGCCGGCTCGACGCCGAACCAGTGCCGGGCCCCCACGCCGCCGAAGTCGCCCTTGGGCAGGCCGCCCAGGTAGGCGTCGATGGCGCGCTTGTCGAACTCCTCGGCGCTCCAGCCGCCGAGCGCGCTCAGCGGGCCGGCCAGCGCGGCCAGCAGGATCAGGAAGGCGACCATGACCAGACCGAACCGGGCCGAACCCTTGGCCCACAGCTGGTCCAGGACCAGCCGCCAGGGCCCGCGCCCGGAGGGCTTCGCGGGGCCCGCCGCCGCGACGGGCGCGGCGGCGGGCTCAGTGGTGGTTCCGCTCATTGCCGGACGACCCCTCAGCCCTGGCTCTTGGCGGGGTCCTTGAGGCCGACGGCGGCCATGTCGATCATGCCGGCGTAGCCCGGGGCGCCGAACGCGCCGGCCACGTTGGTGCCGACCAGCAGCGCGCGGCGCTGCCACATCAGCGGAACGGCCGGAGCCTTCTTCATCAGCTCCTCGTCCAGCTTCCTCCAGGCCTCGTTGGCCTCCTTCACGTCCGAGAGGCCGGCGATGCGGTCCATCTCGTCCATGGTGGCCTGGTCGCGGAACTGGCTGTAGTTGCCCTGGTTGCCCTTGTCCTTGATGGTGCGGCCGTCGAACAGGAAGGGCAGGAAGGTGGCACCGGACGGGTAGTCGGGGCACCAGCCGTTGATGGTCAGCTCGGGCGCGGCCTTGGCGTCGCCGAGGGTGTCGGTGAACGCCGACGGGTCGACGGTGTTGACGGTGACCTGGACGCCGGCCCTGGCCAGCGACTGCTGGATCGCCTCGCCGCGGGTCTTGTCGCCGAGCGAGACGGTGAGCGCGACCTTGAGGTCGGCCTTGCCGGCCGCCTTGAGCAGCTCCTTGGCCTTCGCCGGGGCGCCGGCGGCCGGGACCCTCAGCGGGTCGGCCTTGACGCCGCCGGTCAGCGACGGCGGCAGGAAGGAGGTCGCGACGTCGGCGATGGCGGGGCCGCCGAACGCGGTCACCTGGGCCTCGCGGTCGACCGCCCACATGACCGCCTCGCGGACCTTCGGGTCGTCGAACGGCGCCTTGGAGGTGTTCAGGTAGAGGCTGTCGGTGCAGCCGGTGCGCTCGGCGACCAGCCGGGCCTTGACGTCGGGCTTGGGCAGCACCTTGGAGACCGACTCGGGCCGCATCCAGGGCATCTCAATGGCGGAGGCGTCGGCGCCGTCGCTGGCGATGACGCGGTCGTCGACCTGGCCGCCCTTGAGGCCCTGGGTGACCACGATCCTGTCCGGGTAGGCCTTGCGGATCGGGTCGGTGGCCGCGTCCCAGTTGCCGTTGCGGACCAGCACGAGCTGCTTGCCGCGGTCGTAGCTCTCGATCTTGTACGGGCCGGAGGAGAACGGCCGCATGTCGTACTGGGTGCCCTTCTCCTGGGCCGGCGGCACGGGCGCGAAGGTGGGCAGGGTCGCGGTGTAGGAGAACTCGGCGACCGGGCGCTTGAGGCGGAAGACGATGGTCCTGTCGTCCGGCGTCTCGATGCTCGGCAGGTGCTCGCCGTTCAGCGGGCCCTTGTAGTTCTCGCCGCCGGCCAGGTACTGGACGGCGTAGTCGGGGCCGCCGGTGAGGTCCGGGGAGAACGAGCGCTCGACGTTGTACTTGATGTCGGAGGACTTGATCGGGGAGCCGTCCTCGTACTTCAGGCCGTCGCGCAGGGTGAAGGTCCAGGTCCGGCCGCCGTCGGAGGGGCGGCCGACGTCGGTGGCGAGGTCGGGGACGATCTCGTTGCCGGCCTCGCCCGGCTGGGCCTTGAAGGTGACCAGGGTGCGGTAGATCAGCCGGGTGCCGAAGTCCATCTGCGGCAGGGTCCAGTTGCGGGCCGGGTCGAGGTGGGCGAAGTCCTGGTTGGTCAGCACGGTGAGGGTGCCGCCCTTGACGGGCGTGCCGCCCACCAGCGTGCCGGTGTCGGCGCCGGGCCCCTTGGTGGAGGTGGCGGCGGTGTCGCCGGAGCCGCTGTCGTCCTTGTCCTTCTTGCCGCAGGCTCCGAGCCCGAGGGTGAGTGCCGCCGCGATGGCCGCCGCGAGGGCGGTCTGGGTACGCCTGTTCATAATGACTCCGCAGTGGGGGGCCCGCTGTGAAGGCCCGTCGTCCGACCCCGGGGGTGGATCCGGGGCCCGGCCGGGAGGGCGACCTCAGGGGGTCTAGCCGCTCCGCCGGTGTGACCCGTAACATAGTAATGTGAAATTGCACTGCACAAGAGGTGGCGCCGCCCGTTACCGAGCTGTGTCCGTGCCGCGCCCCCTCCCCCAACTCCGTACCACCCCGCTTAGGAGCACCCGGTGACCCTCCGTCAGACCGGTCTCAACACCGGAAGCCACGACCTTCCCGTGTCCGCCGCGCTCAACGCCTTCATGGGCACCGCCTGGGCGCCCACCCCGCTCCCGGCCGACGACCGCGTGCCCGGGTACGCCGTCACCCCCGGCCGCCGCACCCGGCTGTCCGCGGCCTTCCCCGGCGAGCGCCTGATCGTCCCGGCCGGCCGGCTCAAGGTCCGCAGCAACGACGTCGATTACCGCTTCCGCCCGCACAGCGCCTACGCCTGGCTCACCGGCCTCACCGGCGAGGACCAGGTCGGCCACGTGCTCGTCCTGGAGCCGACCGGCACCGACGGCCACGAGCCCGTCCTCTACCTGCGCCCCCGCTCCCCGCGCGGCGGCGACCCGGTGCGCGGCGCCGAGTTCTTCCGGGACCGCCGCTACGGCGAGTTCTGGGTCGGCCGCCGCCCCGACCTCGACGAGGCCGCGCGGCTCACCGGCGTCCGCGTCGAACACCTCGACGAACTCGACAAGCTGCTCACCGGCCCGCAGCCCACCACCCGGGTGCTGGCCGGCGCCGACCCCGAGCTCGACGCCGCCACCGGCCGCCCCGGCTCCGCCGAACTCACCGCCGCCGACGGCCTGTTCGCCGCCGTCCTTTCCGAACTCCGACTCGTCAAGGACACCTGGGAGGTCGAGCAGCTCCAACTCTCCGTCGACCACACCGTGCTGGGCTTCGAGGACGTCGTCCGCGCCCTGCCCGCCGCGCTGCGCCACCACCGCGGCGAGCGCTGGATCGAGGGCGTGTTCAACCTGCGCGCCCGCGCCGAGGGCAACGGCACCGGCTACGAGACCATCGCCGCCTCCGGCGCCCACGCCTGCGTCCTGCACTGGATCCGCAACGACGGCGCGCTCGACCCGAACGCCCTGCTGCTGCTCGACGCCGGCGTGGAGACCGACACCCTCTACACCGCCGACATCACCCGCACCCTCCCGCTGAGCGGCACCTTCACACCCGTCCAGCGCCAGGCCTACGAGCTCGTCCTCGCCGCCCAGCAGGCCGGCATCGACGCCCTGCGCCCCGGCGCCCGCTTCCGCGACTTCCACGCCGCGGCCGCCCGGGTCATCGCCGAGGGCCTCGCCGACTGGGGCGTCCTGCCCGTCTCCGCCGAGGAGGCGCTCGCCGAGGACAGCGGCCTCTACCGCCGCTACACCCTCTGCGGCACCGGCCACATGCTCGGCCTCGACGTCCACGACTGCGCCCGGGCCCGCGCCGAGACGTACCTGGACGGCGTCCTGGAGGAGGGCCACGTGCTCACCGTCGAGCCCGGCCTCTACCTCCAGCCCGACGACGAGACCCTCCCCGCCGAACTGCGCGGCCTCGGCATCCGGATCGAGGACGACCTGGTGATCACCGCCGAGGGCGCGCGCCTGATGTCCGGCGCGCTCCCGCGCACCGTCCCGGCCATCGAGTCCTGGATGGCCGAACTGCTGGGCTGAGTCCGCGGTGCCGGCGCTACGGCGGCCGGGCCGGCGCCGTTCGGGGCCCTCGGGCCGTCGGGCTCACCGCCCGGCGGCCCGGGCCTCCCCCCACAGCCGCGCGACCAGCTCCGCCGCCGGGCCGCCGCGCGCCGCCCGGTGCCCCGTCCCGGCCCACAGGTGCATCGCCGCGGTGTCACCGCGCCGGGTCGCCGCCGCGCGCAGCGGCTGGGTCAGGTGGTGCACCTCCGGATAGGCCGCCGGGGCGAACGACCCGTACCGGTCGATGAACGCGTTGCGCAGCCCCCGCGCCGGGCGCCCGGTGAACGCCCGGGTCACCGCCGTCGCCTCGAACTCCGTCAGCGCCGCCCGGTGCGCCGCCGAGGTCCCCGCCTCGTCCGCCCGCAGCAGCGCCGTCCCCAGCTGCACCGCCACCGCCCCGGCCCGCAGCGCGGCCGCCACCGCCGGACCGTCCGCCAGCCCGCCCGCCGCGACCAGCGGCAGCCCCGTCACCGCCCGTACGGCGGCCAGCAGTTCGAGCAGCGGGACGTCCCCCGGCCGGTCCGCCACCCCGTGGGTGGCCCGGTGCCCGCCCGCCTCCGGACCCTGCACGCAGAGCGCGTCCATCCCGGCCGCCTCGGCCCGGCGTGCCTCCTCCGGCGTGGTCACGGTGCCCACCTGGACGGTCCCCGCCGCCCGCAGCGCCCGCGCCTCCTCGGCGGCGGGCAGGCCGAAGGTGTAGGAGACCACGGGGACCGGCCCGGCCAGCAGCGCGGCGATCTTGGCGTCCCAGTCGTCCCGGTCCGGCCCGATCTCCTCCGGCAGGACGACCCCGTGGCGCTCCGCCTCCGGCCGCAGCCGCTCCCGGTAGGCGGCGACGGCCGCCGCGTCGCCCGGCGCGGCCGGTGTGGTCGGCACGAAGAGGTTCACCCCGAACGGACGGTCCGTCAACTCCCGGGCGCGGTCGATCTGTTCGGCCATAGCGTCGGCGGAGCGGTACCCGGCGGCCAGGAAGCCCAGCCCGCCCGCCCCGTTCACGGCGGCCACCAGCTCCGGCGTGGACGCCCCGCCGGCCATCGGCGCGGCGATCACGGGCACCGCGAGTTCGTCGAGTCGGACAGCCATCCGGGGATCCTCCGATCGCGCGGCACACGGATCCGCCCACCCTACGCCCGCCGCAGGTCACCCCCTGCGCCGGATCAACCCCCGCGCCGGATCAGCCCCCGCGCCCGCGCCTCCCGCACCGCCGCCGTGCGCGACTCGACCCCCAACTTGGTGTAGACGCGCACCAGGTGCGACTTCACCGTCGCCTGGCTCAGGTGCAGCCGCAAGCTGATCGCCTGGTTGGTGAGCCCGTCCGCGACCAGCCCCAGCACCTCCGTCTCCCGTACGCTCAGCGCCGCCGCGGGCGTCCGCATCCGCTCCAGCAGCCGGTCCGCCACGGTGGGCGCCAACGCCGGCCGCCCGGCCGCCGCCGACCGCACGGCCCGGGCCAGCTCCTCCGGCGGCGCGTCCTTCAGCAGGTACCCGGTCGCCCCGGCCTCCAGCGCCGGCAGCGTGTCCGCGTCGGTGTCGTAGGTGGTCACCACCAGGACCCGCGGCGCGCCCGCGCCCCGGGCGGTGATCGCGGCGGTGGCCTGCGCGCCGTTCATCGCCGAACCGGGCCCGAACTGGAGGTCCATCAGCACCACGTCCACCGCCAGCTCCGCCGCCAGTTCGACGGCGCGCTCGGCGGTCGCGGCCTCCGCGACGATCGCGAAGTCCGGCTCGCTCTCCAGGACGGCCCGCAGGCCCGCCCGGACCACCGGGTGGTCGTCGGCGAGCAGCAGGCGGATCACGGCCTCGGTCATGACGGCTCCCCGGTCGTCTCGGACGCTTCGAACGCTCTGCCGGGCAGCGGCAGCAGCACGGCGAGCGCCGTGCCCTCCCCCGGCGCGGACTCCACCGCGAAGGTCCCGCCGAGCGCCCGCGCCCGGGCCCGCATCGACGGCAGCCCGTACCCGCCGTCCCCGCCGTCCGCCGCAGCCGCCGTGTCCCCCACCGCCGCAGGGTCGAACCCCGCCCCGTCGTCCACCACGTCCAGCGCCACCTCGCCCGCCAGGAAGCTGAGCGTCACCTCGGCGTGCGTCGCCCCGGCGTGCCGCACCGTGTTGCCGAGCGCCGACTGCGCGATCCGCAGCAGCGCCACCTCGTGCGGCACCGGCAGCCGGACCCGCTCACCGGAGACGTGCAGCCGCACCGGCAGCCCGCCGCGCACCGTCGTCGTGGCGCACAGCCGCTCCAGCGCGACCGGCAGGGTGTCGCTCTCCAGCGCCGGCGGCGTGAGCGCGCGGACGAAGCGGCGGGCCTCGTCGAGGTTGTCCTGGGCGGCCTGCCGGGCCTGTTCGACGTACTCGGCGGCGGCCCCGGTGCGCTCCGGCAGGGCGCGCTGCGCGGCCCGCAGCAGCAGTTGGATGCTGGTGAGACTCTGCGCGAGGGTGTCGTGGATCTCCCGGGCCAGCCGTTCGCGCTCGGCGAGCACCCCGGCCGCGTGATGGGCGGCGGCGAGGTCCGCGCGAGCGGCGGTCAGATCGTCGATCAGGCGGCGGCGCTCCTCGCTCTCCCGGTAGAGCGCCTGGTAGCCGAGGACGGTCGCGGCGGCGACGGCGGCCCCCAGCAGCGGCCCGATCGCCGGCGCGACGCCCACCGTGTGCCGGTGGGCGGAGTAGGCGACGACGGCCGCGACGGCGGTGAGCCCCACCGCCACCGGCCCGGCCCGCCGGCCCAGCAGGTGCAGTTCCAGGAAGTACAGCGGGAAGGCCAGCCAGACGCCGTCCGGGGTGGCCACCAGCAGGCCCACCCAGGTGGCGCCGAGGAGCGCGAGCCAGAGCGCGGCGGCCCGGCGGGAGCGGCCGACGGCCCCGATCAGCGGCCCGCCCGTGTAGACGGCGGCCATCGCGGTCGCGGCGGCCAGGACGGCCGCCGGATCGCCGTCGCCCCCGGCCAGGGCCCGGACGACGGCGAGCGCGAGCAGGCCCGCCACGAGCAGGTGCAGGCAGACCCGGAGGACGCGGGCGACGGGGGTGGTGCGGGGTCGATCGGTCGCCATCCGTCCAGCCTAGGGTCCGGGCCGCCGAGCGGCATCAATCAAAAGGTTGAACTCCGCCACTGCCCTTCGATGCCGAGGATCCAATCCCCGGTGCGATGCCCGGCGGGCCCCCGTTCGGCCAGGCTCGTCACTGTCCCGGTGGGATCGGTGTCGCAGTGGATCAGCGTTTCAGTGGATCGGACGGAAGGACGCGTGGTGTTCGTCGCCTGGAGGGATCTGGGGTTCGCCAAGGGGCGGTTCGCCCTGATGGGGACCGTCGTCGTGCTGATCACGGTGCTGGTCGGCCTGCTGTCCGGCCTGACCGCCGGGCTGGGCCGGCAGAACGTCTCGGCGATCACCGGCCTGCCCGCGGACCACCTGGCCTTCGGCCGGCCCGCCGACGGCCGGCAGCTGTCGTTCACCGACTCCCAGGTCACCCCCGAGCAGTGGCAGGGCTGGGCCCGCACCCCCGGCGTCACCGGCGCGCAGCCGCTCGGCATCGCCACCACCAAGGCGGCGGCCGGGCCGCGCACCGCCGCACTCGCCGTCTTCGGCGTCCCGGACGGCTCCGCGCTGGCCCCGCAGGGCGGCTCGCTCGCCCCCGGCCGGGCGGTGCTGTCGCGGACCGCCGCGCAGGACCTCGGCGGCCTGCGGGCCGGCGACGCGTTCACCCTCGCGGGCCACCCGCTGACCGTCGCGGCCGTCGCCGGCGACGCCTCGTACAGCCACACCCCGGTGGTCTGGACGACCCTGGCCGACTGGCAGTCGGCCGCCCCGGGCGGCACCGGCCACGCCACCGTGGTCGCGCTCAGCACCACGGCGGGCGCCGACCTGGCCGCCGCCGACGCCGCGCTCGGCACCGAGACCCGCCACCGGGCCGACGCGCTCGCCGCGATCGGCTCCTACACCTCGGAGAACGGCTCGCTGCAACTGATGCGGGGCTTCCTGTTCGCCATCTCGGCGCTGGTGATCGGCGCCTTCTTCACCGTCTGGACGATCCAGCGCAGCGGCGACATCGCCGTCCTGAAGGCGCTCGGCGCCTCCACCCGCTACCTGCTGCGCGACGCGCTGGGCCAGGCCGTCCTGCTGCTGGTCCTCGGCACCGCGCTCGGCACGGCCGTCGCCGTCGGCCTCGGCGCGCTGATCGGCCCCGCCGTCCCGTTCGTCCTGGACGCCCCGACGGTGCTCGTGCCCGCCGCCGTCATGATCGCGCTCGGCGCGGTCGGCGCGGCCCTGTCCGTCCGCCGCATCACCGCCGTCGACCCGCTGACCGCCCTGGGGAGCGCCCGATGACCCTCCACCTCGACCGCGTCACCCTCAGCTACCCGGACGGCGACGGCCGGCTGACCGCCCTCGACGAGGTCTCGCTGACCGTCCCCGCGGGCACGCTCACCGCCGTGCTGGGCCCGTCCGGCTCGGGCAAGTCCAGCCTGCTGGCGGTCGCCGCGACGCTGATCGCCCCGGACTCCGGCCGGGTGGTGGTGGACGGCACCGACACCGGCGGGCTGAACCGCGCCGAACTGACCGCGCTGCGCCGGCACCGGATCGGCATCGTCTTCCAGCAGCCCAACCTGCTGCCCTCGCTGACCGCCGTCGAACAGCTCCAGGTGATGGCCCACCTGGACGGCCGCTCCCCGCGCGCGGCGCGCCCCCGCGCCCTGGAGCTACTGGCCGCCGTCGGCCTGCGCGACCTGGCCGGCCGCCGGCCGCACCAGCTCTCGGGCGGTCAGCGCCAGCGCGTCAACATCGCCCGCGCGCTGATGAACGACCCCACCGTGCTGCTGGTCGACGAACCCACCAGCGCCCTCGACCACGAACGCGGCGCCGCCGTCCTCGCCCTGCTGACCACCCTCACCCACCACCGCGCCACCGCGACCGTCCTGGTCACCCACGACCGCACCCACCTCAC
This sequence comes from Kitasatospora misakiensis, assembly GCF_042656005.1. Classification (NCBI taxonomy): domain Bacteria; kingdom Bacillati; phylum Actinomycetota; class Actinomycetes; order Kitasatosporales; family Streptomycetaceae; genus Kitasatospora; species Kitasatospora misakiensis. The sequence goes on from NZ_JBHSOF010000006.1 coordinate 39,931, forward strand.
AGCGGTCGACCAGATCGCCGAGGTCCACGACGGCCGTCTGGCGGTGCCTTCGGCACTCTGAGCTACTTCTTGGCGGCCAGCACGTCGTCCACCGAGAGCGTCACCGACGCACCGATCGACTCCGGTAGCGCGAACGTCTGCCCGGGGTGGTGAACGGCGTGCACCCGGTACTCACCGTCCTGCGGATCGGTGAGCACCATGACCCGGGCGTTGGCCCGGTCGACGATGACGTAGACCGGAATCCCCGCCGAGGCGTAGACCGTCGGCTTCCGCTTCAGATCGTCACTCAGGTTGGAGGAGGTGACCTCCAGGACGAGGCGGAAAACAGCCGGGTCGTAGCAGTTGTACTCGATCAGATGGTCGTCGATGTCGGCATCGACGACGGCGAGGTCCGGTACGGCGTAGTCGGACGGGCCGTCCGGCAGCCAGATCCCGACACCCTGCAGGACATCGTCGTCGGCGAGACCCGCTGTGAACAGGACGCGCATGAGGCGGCTGAGGGATCGGCCGTGGGAAGCATTCGGCGGCGGCGTCACGACGATCTGGCTCCCGATGATCTCGACCCGGTGCCCAGCGAACTGGCTGGAGATCAGCTCAGCCGCTTCGAGCAGCGTCGGCTGCTCGATGGGTCCTTCCACTACGGCGGCGGACATGGAGTTCTCCTTGTTGCCGATGTCGGGAACATCATCGTAGGACGCGGGCCCGCTACCGCACCCGATCCAGGACTATTCACCCGAACGGGTGGTTTACCCCTACCGGGCCCGCAGGCGCAGGCCGGTGCGGGACTCCTCCTCGGCCGCCTCCTCCTGACCCTCGGCCCACAGGGAGCGGACGTGGCTGAGGTGGCGGGTCATGCAGGACTCGGCGGCGGGGCCGTCGCCGGCGATCATCAGGTCGAGCAGCTCCAGGTGCTCCTCGGCGGAGGAGACGAGTTCGCCGCGCTCGGCGAGCCGGTTGAGGCCGTAGAGGCGGGAGCGCTTGCGCAGGTCCCCGACGACCTCGACCAAACGGGCGTTGCCGGCCAGGCCGAGCAGGTCGAGGTGGAACTGGCGGTCCGCCTCCAGGTAGCCGATGAGGTCCTGCTTGCCGGCCGCGACGACGATCGCCTCGGCCTGCGGGCGCAGCGCCTCCAGCTGCTCGGCGGTGGCGGTGCGGGCGACCCGGCCGATGGTCGGGACCTCGATGAGCGCGCGGATCTCGGTGAAGTCGTCGAGGTCCCGCTCGGTGAGCTCGGTGACCCGGAAGCCCTTGTTGCGGACGGCCTCGACCAGGCCCTCGCGGGCGAGGTCGAGCATGGCCTCGCGGACGGGGGTGGCGGAGACGCCGAAGTCGGCGGCGAGGGCGGGCGCGGAGTAGACGACGCCGGGGCGCAGCTCGCCGGAGATCAGGGCGGCCCGCAGGGCGTGGGCGACCTGGTCGCGCAGCCGCTCCTGGACGGAGATCAGGGTGCGGGGTTTGAGGTCGGCCATGGTGTTCCTCCGGTGAGTGCAGAACACCAGCGTACAATGTCACGTTACGTTGAGTGTGCAACATCTTGCGATTCGGACGGCCCGTCAACGCCCGCATCCATGGTCGGACCCCATGGTGGCAGGGCCGCCGCCCGGTGACAACGGTCCGGCGACCCTCCTCTCCCTGACCGGAACGCAAAAAAGCGGCCGACGTGGCGGGGGATCCCTTCCCACCACGCCGGCCGCAGCTCCGGCCGGTCACATCAACGACCAACCCCCGTCCGGGGTAACGGACTTGGGGGGCGGGTACCGGCACGCGCCGAGCGCCGGCACCCGAACGGTCGGGCCCCACAGCAGACCCGCGCCGACCGGAAGACCGGTCAGCCCACCCCGCGCCGGTGCACCTCGGCCGCGACCGCGAGATCCTGCCAGGCCATGCCGACACTCTTGAAGAACCGCGGCCGGTCGACCGGCACCGGAGCCTCCCCGCGCACCAGCTCGGCCAGGTTCCACAGCGGTTCGGCGCCGGTCACACCCGCCATCAGCAGGTCGCCGGCCTCCCGCAGCGCGGCGGCCCGGGCCTCCACGTACAACGCGGACCGGCCCACCAGCACCTCGTCCACCTCGCGCGCGGCCACCTCGTGCGAGCCGACCGCGGCCACCGCCGCGTGGTCCGGCACCAGCGCGCCGTCGAACAGCGGCGTGCGCGCGGTGGTGCAGCAGACCACCAGGTCGGCCCCGGCCACGTCGGCCGGGGTGCCGACGGCGGCGGCCAGGCCGCGGGCCCGGGCGTACCGGACCAGCGCCTCGGCCGGCCCGGCGCTGCGCGCCACCACGGTCACCCCGGTCAGCCGGCGGATGCCGAGCAGCGCGTCCAGGTGCCCGTACGCCTGCGGGCCCGCGCCGAACAGCACCAGGTGCTCGGCCTGCGGCACCGCCAGCCGGTCCAGCGCGACGGCGGTGACCGCGGGGGTGCGCAGCGCGGTGAGCGCGGCACCGTCGAGCAGCGCGACCGGCTGCAGCGTCGGACCGTCCAGCAGCAGGTAGCTGCCGGTGATCCGGGGCAGCCCGGCGGCGGGGTTGGCCGGTGCCACACCGGCGATCTTCACCCCGGCGTACGCGGCGGAGGCGGCCGGCATCAGCAGCAGTTCCCCGGCCGGCACCGGCATCGCCGAGCGGGCGGGGGCGGCCTCCGGGTCGAGCCCGTCGAGCAGCACCTGTTCGATCACCCGGGCCGCCTCCTCGGGCGTCAGCCCGACCTCGCCGGCCGGCAGGACGTCCGGGGCGGAAATGCCCGATGCGGCGGTGGCCGGTGGGCCCGGCGTGGCGGGCTGGAGCGGCTCAGCCGCCACGCCGGGCGGTACCGGGGCCGTCCGCAGGTCGCCGCTCACAGCAGGAATCCCGCGCCGAGCATGTCCTGCGGGTCCAGCACGAAACGGTGCTCGCCGGTGCGGTGCGCGGTGCCGGTCACCTCGGTGACCACCCCGTCGCCCCACGGGTCGCCGCCGGGCAGCACCCGCCCGCCGAAGACGGTGCCGACGATCGACTCGTGCCGCAGCTCCGCGCCGGGTTCGAGCCGCCCCTCGGCGGCCAGGACCGCCAGCCGGGCCGAGGTGCCGGAGCCGCACGGCGAGCGATCGATCTGGCCGTCGGCGAAGACGGTGACGTTGCGCTGGTTCAGCGCGCCGTCCACCGCCGGGAGTTCCTCGTACAGGATGACGCCGTAGACGCCCGAAAGCCGCGGGTCCACCGGGTGCCGGACGGCCGGGGAGTCGGCCAGCGCGGCCCGGATCTCCCGGCCGATCGCGGTGAGCTCGGGCAGCCGCGCGAGGGTCACCGAGAGCCCGAGGGCCTCGGCCGGCGCCGAGACGTAGCAGGCGCCGGAGTGCGCGACGGCCACCTCCACGGTGCCGCGCGAGGTCTCGACCGGGAGCTTCAGCCCGCTCACCCAGGAGGGCACGTTGCGGAAGGCCACCCCGGTGGTCCGCCCGGCGGCCCGGTTCACCAGCGCGGTGACCCGGCCGGACGGCACGTCGATCCGGACCCGGGCGACGCCGTACGCGGGCGCGGCGACCAGCCCGGAGTCGACCGCCCAGGCGCCGAGCGCGATGGTGCCGTGGCCGCAGGCGGTCGAGTAGCCGTCCTTGTGCCAGAACAGCACGCCCAGGTCGGCGCCGTCGTCGTCCGGCGGCACCAGGAAGCCGCCGTACATGCCCGCGTGGCCGCGCGGCTCGCGGGTGAGCAGCCGCCGGACGTCGTCGAGCGGGCCCGGCCGGGGCGCAGTGGCGGTGCCGCCGGCCCCGATCGCGATGGCCCGCCGCTCCGCGACGCTGTCGCCGGGGATCACCGGTGCGCCGGCGACGACGATCCGGAACGGTTCGCCGGCCGTGTGGTAGTCGACCGTGTCGACGTGCACGGTCTCGACGTGCACGGTCTCGACGTGCACCCTGTCGACGTGCACCGTCTCGGGCCCCGCCCGGTCCGGGAGGCCCGCCGTCATCAGGCGGCCCCGCCCGGCAGCAGGGTGATCGTGCGGCTCTGGGTGTAGAAGTCCAGCGCGGCCTGCCCCTGCTCCCGAGCACCGTGGCTGGCACCCTTGGCGCCGCCGAACGGCAGGTGGAAGTCGACGCCGCTGGACGGCGCGTTGACCCGGATCATGCCGGCGTTCAGGCGGTCGGCGGCGGCGAGCGCCGCGTCCAGGTCCCGGGTGTGCACCGAGGCCGACAGCGTGTACGGGGTGTCGTTGGCGAGCGCGACCGCCTCGTCCAGGTCGGCCGCCGCGTGCAGCACGGCGATCGGGCCGAAGAACTCCTCGCGGTGCAGCGGGTGCTCGTCCGGCACCCCGGTGACCAGGGTCGGGTCCAGGTACCAGCCCGCCCGCTCGGGCACGCCGCCGCCGGTCAGCACCTCGGCGCCGGCCTCCCGGGCGGAGGCGACGGCGGCGGTGATCTCGTCCCGAGTGGCCTCGTTGATGACCGGCCCGCAGGAGGTCCCGTCGACCTGGGCGAGCGCCTTGACCAGCGCGGCGCGCAGCGGCTCGTACGCCTCGCCGACCGCGACGACCCGGCTGGTGGCGGTGCACTTCTGCCCCGCGTACCCGGCGATCGCGGCGGCCAGGTGGGCGGCGGCCTGGTCGATGTCGGCGTCCGGCAGGACGATCGCGGCGTTCAGCCCGCCGAGTTCGGCCTGGACGGGGATGCCGCGGTCGGTGGCGGTGCGGACCACCTGGCGGCCGACCCCGGTGGAGCCGGTGAAGGAGACCACGTCGGCCGCGCCGACCAGCGTGCCGCCCTCCGCGCCGCCGCCGGGCAGCACGGTGAAGACGTCGGCCGGCAGCCCCGCCCCGGCGACCAGCTCGGCCAGCCGCCGGGCACAGCCGATCGCCTCCGAGGAGGGCTTGAGCACGACGGTGTTGCCGACGGCCAGCGCCGGGGCGGCCTTCCAGGTGGGGATCGCCAGCGGGAAGTTCCACGGCGTGATCAGCCCGGCCACCCCGTACGGGCGGCGGCGGGTGAGCAGCAGGCCCGGCCCGCCGGCGGTCTCGTGCACCTCGCCGGAGGCCGCGAACGGCGCCTGCGCGTAGTAGCGCCAGATCGCGACGGTGCGGGCGACCTCGCCGCGCGCCTCGGCGATCGGCTTGCCGACCTCGCGCACGACCAGCTCGGCCAGCTCCTCGGCGTGCGCCTCGACGGCCTCGGCGATCCGGGTGAGCGCGGCCGAGCGGCCGGCGGCTCCGGCGGCGAGCCAGCCGGGCTGGGCGGCGCGGGCGCGGTCGACGGTGGCCAGGACGGCCTCGGCACCGGGAGCGGGCGCCTCGGCGACGAGGTCCGCGGGGTCGGCGGGGTTGTACGAACGGATCGTCACTGCGGGCAGCCCTTCGGGGGGATCGTCGGGTTTTCGGAGCGTGTGACCGGAGCGGGTGACCGGACCAGGCCCGCCCCGGAGGCCGGGTCAGAGCAGGAAGCCGGCCGGGAACGGGTCGCTGGGGTCGAGGAAGTACTGGGCGGTGCCGGTGATCCAGGCCCGCCCGGTGACGGTCGGCACCACCGCCGGCCGTCCGGCCACCTCGGTCTCCTCCACCAGCCGCCCGATGAAGGTGGTCCCGATGAAGGAGTCGTTGCGGAAGTCCCGGTCCAGCGGCAGTTCACCGCGCGCGTGCAGCTGGGCCATCCGGGCCGAGGTGCCGGTGCCGCAGGGCGAGCGGTCGAACCAGCCGGGGTGGATGGCCATCGCGTGCCGGGAGTGCTCGGCGGTGGAGCCGGGGGCAAGCAGCTGGACGTGGTGGCAGCTGTGGATGGACGGGTCCTCCGGGTGCACCGGCCGGTCCGGGCCGCCGTTGATCGCGTCCATGAGGGCCAGGCCCGCGTCCAGGATCTCCTGCTTGCGCTCCCGCTCGAACGGCAGGCCGAACTCGGCGAGCGGCAGGATCGCGTAGAAGTTGCCGCCGTACGCGAGGTCGTAGCTCACCGTGCCGTGGCCCGGGACCTCGATCTTGCGGTCCAGCGCCACCGAGTACGAGGGCACGTTGCGGATGGTGACCGCCGTGGCGGCGCCGTTCTCGACCGCGACGTCCGCGACCACCAGGCCCGCCGGGGTGTCCAGCCGGACCGTGGTGACCGGCTCGACGACCGCCACCATGCCGGTCTCGACCAGCACGGTGGCCACGCCGATGGTGCCGTGGCCGCACATCGGCAGCAGTCCGGAGACCTCGATGTAGAGCACGCCGAAGTCGGCGTCCGGCCGGGTCGGCGGCTGCAGGACGGCGCCGCTCATCGCGGCGTGGCCGCGGGGCTCGTACATCAGCAGGGTCCGGAAGTGGTCCAGGTGCTGCTGGAAGTGGACCCGGCGCTCGGCCATGGTGGCGCCGGGGATGACACCGAACCCACCGGTGATGACCCGGGTGGGCATGCCCTCGGTGTGCGAGTCGACGGCGTGGAAGACGTGACGGCTGCGCATCTGCTGACGCTCCGTGGGTGGGGTGGTGGGTGGCGGACGTCGGGGCCCGAGCGGTCCGGCAGGGGGTGGACGGCCGGACCGGAGGGTGGCCCGGAGGCCGGCTGCCCCCGCAGCCGGCCGTCCCGTACACCGGAGACTGGCGATCCGGTGCGGGTCAGGCGAGGCCCTCGGCCAGCGCCTTCTCGGTGGCCGCGCGGACGGCCGCCTCGATCTCCGGGGTCAGCGGCAGGCGCGGCGCCCGGGTCGGACCACCGGGGCGGCCGGCGATGTCCATGGAGAGCTTGATCGCCTGGACGAACTCGGTCTTGGAGTCCCAGCGCAGCAGCGAGTGCAGCGCCTTGTACAGCGGCAGCGCGGTGCCCAGGTCGTGGGCGACGGCGGCCTGGTACAGCGCGACGCTCGCCTCCGGCAGCGCGTTCGGATAGCCGGCGATCCAGCCGACCGCACCGGCCAGGGCCAGCTCCAGCAGGACGTCGTCGGCGCCGATCAGCAGGTCGAGGCCGGGGGCCAGCTCGGCGATCTCGTACGCCCGGCGGACGTCGCCGCTGAACTCCTTGACCGCGACGATCGAGCCCTCGCCGTGCAGCTCGGCGAGGAGCGTCGGGACGAGGTCGACCTTGGTGTCGATCGGGTTGTTGTAGGCCACGATCGGCACGCCGGCCTTGGCGACCTCGGCGTAGTGGCCGCGGACGGCGTCGTGGTCGGCGCGGTAGGCGTTCGGCGGCAGCAGCAGGACGGAGCCGGCGCCGGCCTCGGCGGCCTGCTCGGCCCAGCGGCGGGACTCGGCACTGCCGTAGGCGGCGACGCCCGGCATCACGCGGGAGCCGTCACCGGCGGCCTCGACCGCGACCTCGACGACCTTGGCGCGCTCCTCGGCGGTCAGGGTCTGGTACTCGCCGAGCGAGCCGTTGGGGACGACGCCGTCGCAGCCCGACTCGATCAGCCAGCGGACGTGCTCGGCGTAGGCGTCGTAGTCGACGGAGAGGTCCGGGCGCAGCGGGAGCGTGGTGGCGACCATGATGCCGCGCCAAGGCCGGGTGGTGTCGTGAGAGGTCAGGGACACAGATGACTCCTTGGTGAGGTGTGACATTTTATTAGACGGCGTGCGGTGGAGACAAGGGTCACCACCGGGCGTTTTCGGCCCGATTCGGACCGACCGGCGGGCCGGCAGGACCGGACCGGGCGGACCGGCAGACCCATCCGGTCATGCCGATCCTGCCCAGGTCCCGCCGGTCCTACTGCTCCCGCTCGGCCGCGAGTTGTCCGAGCGGAACCGGGCAGGAGAACGGCCGGCTGTCCGCCCGGACCTCCGCCGGGTCGGCACCGCCCGCCAGGCAGGCCACGGCCGGACCGCACATCCGACCCTGGCACCAGCCCATCCCGGCCCTGGTCAGCAGTTTGACGGTGCGCGCGTCGCCCGCTCCCAGCTCCTCCACCGCCTCACGGATCCGCCCAGCCGGGACCTCCTCGCAGCGGCACACCTCGGTGTCGTCCCGCAACCAGTCGGTCCAGCCCGGCCCGGGCCGGTGGGCGGCGGCCATCAGCTCGGCGAAGGCCCGCAGCCGGGAGCGCCGGCGCAGCAGCGCGGTGCGGACCGGCCGGTCCGCGACCGCGTGCGCCGCCAGCTCGCCCTCGGCGATCGCGAGGTCGGCGCCGCCGACGCCGCAGGCCTCGCCGGCCGCCCAGAGCCCGGGGACGGTGGTCCGCAGGCGGGCGTCGACCTTGAGCGCGGCCGTCCCGTCGGGGGTCGCCCGGACGGCCGCGCCCAGCTCGGTGGCCAGTTCGATCTGCGGCACCAGGCCGTGGCCGACCGCGAGCGCGTCGCACGCGATCCGCCGTTCGCTGCCCGGCACCGGACGCCACTCGGCGTCCAACCGGGCCACCGTGACGGCGGTGACCCGATCGGTGCCGTGCGCCTCGACCACCGCGCTGCGCGGCCGCAGCCGGACACCGTGGCGCAGCAGCGCCGAGCCGTGTCCGGCGCCCTCGACGAGCTTGGCCGGGACGGCGGCCAGCACGCCGGGGCGTCGGGCGTACCCGAGGTACGCGGTGGCCTCCACCACGGCCGGCACCTCGGCGCCGGCGGTGACCAGGGAGGAGGCCGCCGCCAGCAGCAGCGGCCCGCTGCCCGCCACCAGGATCCGTCGGCCGGGCAGCACCAGACCGGCCTTGAGCATGGCCTGCGCGCCGCCGGCCGTGACCACCCCGGGCAGGGTCCAGCCGGGGAAGGGCAGCTGCCGCTCGTACGCGCCGGTGGCGAGCAGCACGGCACCGGCCCGGACGGTGGCCCGGTCCTCGGCGTCCGGGCCGGTGGTGGCGTGCAGGCGCCAGTCGCGGTCCCCGTCCCGCTCCAGCGCCCAGACCTGGTGGCCGGTCAGCAGCTCGACGCGGCCGGCCGCGCGGTGGGCGGCGAGCCGGTCGGCCAGGTCGGTGTAGACGGACCAGCCGTGGTGCAGCTTGTCGGGCCGGGCGGCGCCGAGGCCGGGCGCGGGGTGGCGGTAGAACTGGCCGCCGGTGCTCCGGCCGGCGTCGACCAGGGCGCAGCGCAGCCCGAGGTCGGCGGCGGTGACGGCGGCGGCGAGGCCGGCGGGGCCGGCGCCGATCACCGCGAGGTCGTGGAACGGGCCACCGGCACCGGTGGCTCCGGCGGACTGCGCGGGCTCAGACTTCGAGGTCGGCACGGCCGTGGCCCTCCTGGGTGGTGACGGTGGTGCCGGGCTCGGCCGGCAGCAGACAGGTGCGCTGGTTGGGCCGCCCGTCGACGGTGGCCAGGCAGTCGAAGCAGGCGCCGATCCCGCAGAACGCCCCACGCGGCTTCCCGCCGACCCGGGTGGTGCGCCAGGCGAGCACGCCGTCGGCCCACAGGGCGGCGGCGATCGTCTGCCCGGGCAGCGCGGGCACGGGCCGGCCGTCGAACTCGATGGCGTGCGCGGGCCCGGGCTCGGCCCGGACCAGCTCCGCGGGGGTACGGGTACGGCGCATGGGTGGGGGTTCTCCGTTCAGCTCATGAGCCGATCGTCCGATGGTCCGATTGCCCAATGGTCCAATGGCCCGACAGGCCGACTACTGGCCCTTCCGGGTGTCCGTGGACTTTGCAAAGTGCACTTTGCAAAGTCGTCGCACACTTTGCAAAGTGCACGGCAGCCCTCATCCGCCGTCGGCGTCGCCGCCCTCGACAGGGAAGCCCTCGGCGGGGAAGCGGTCGGCCCGGAAGGGGGTGAGGTCCCGCTCCGGCTCCTTGCCGGTGAGCTGCTGGGCGATCAGCAGCCCGGTGGCGGGCGCCAGGCCGATGCCGGCGCCCTCGTGGCCGCAGGCGTGGTACAGCCCGGGCACCCGGGGGTCGGCGCCGATCGCCGGCAGGTGGTCCGGGAGATAGGGCCGGAAGCCGCGGTAGGCGCGCATCACGTTCACCCCGGCCAGGACCGGGAAGAGCCCGGCCGCCTGGGCGGCCAGCCGGTGCAGCACCTCCACCGAGAGCGTCCGGTCGAAGCCGACCCGCTCACGGCTGGCGCCGATCAGCACCGGCCCGCCCGGCGTCCCCTCGACCACGGCCGAGGTCTGCAGCGCGGCCGAGCCGCTGGCGACGTCGGCGACGTAGTCGGCGGCGTACACCTTGTGCCGGACGATCCGCGGCAGCGGCTCGGTGACCAGGACGAACCCTCGCCGCGGCAGCACCGGCAGCCGGACGCCGGCGAGCGCGGCCAGCTCACCGCCCCAGGTGCCGGCGGCGTTGATCACGGCGGCCGCGTCCAGTCGCCGCCGCTCGGTCTCGACCCCGCGCACGGCGCCGTCGGCCCCGATCCGCAGCGCCCGGACGGCCTCGCCGGCGTGCAGCCGGGCACCCGCCCGGCGGGCCTCGCGCAGCAGGTGGGCGGCGGCCAGCGCGGGCTGGACCTGGGCGTCCTGGGGGTAGTGGAATCCCCCGGCCAGACCCGGGGCGAGGTGCGGCTCCAGCTCGTTCAGCCGCTCGCCGGGGATCTCCTCGGCGAGCACGCCGACCCCCGCCTGCTCGGCCGCGAAGGCGCGCAGCGCCTCCTGCCGTTCGGGCGTGCCGGCGACGACCAGGCCGCCCTTGGCCTCGTACTCGACGGCGGCGCCGAACTCGTCGGCGAGTTCGCGCCAGAGCCCGCCCGAGAAGAGGGCGAGGTCGAGTTCGGGGCCGGGCTCCTTGTCGGAGACGAGCAGGTTGCCCTCGCCGGCGCCGGTGGTGCCGCCGGCGACCGGGCCGCGGTCGACGACGTCGACGGCGAGTCCGGCCCGTGCGGCGTAGTACGCGCAGGCGGCGCCGACGACGCCGGCACCGACCACCACGACGTCCGGGAGTCTCTGTGAGTGGGACACGCCAGTAATATGTCACATGCCATCGCAGCCGCCAAGACCGCCTCGGGGAGCGAACGGGCGAGTCGTACCAAAAAGCCCCGGCCCACCGCAAAACGGCGGGCCGGGGCTCACGGCGATCAGGTCACCGGCCGGATCGGATGATCCGGATCAGATCATCGGATCAGGTGATGTCGTCCATCTGCTCGTGTCGGGCGGCCGGCACGTGGCCGGAGGCGCTCGGCGTGGCGGAGGCCTCGATCGCCTCGGCCCCGGAGACCGGCGCCACCGACAGGTCGAGGTGCGACGCCTCCTCGTCGTCCAGCGCGAGGTCCGGGTTGCGCCGGGCCCGGCGCCGGTCGTTCAGCATCGCCACACCGACGGCGATGAAGTACAGCCCCCAGATCGGCGCGGCGAGCGCCAGCATGCTCAGCGGGTCGGCGCTCGGCGTCGCGAAGGCGGCGAACACGGTGATGCCCATCACCATGCCGCGCCACCAGCCGAGCAGCCGCTTGCCGGTGACGACGCCGACCAGGTTCAGCATGACGAGCAGCAGCGGGAACTCGAAGGCCAGACCGAAGACCATCACCAGCCGGGTGGCGATGTCGAAGTAGTCCGCCGGCGGCAGGATCGGCACGGTCTCGTTCGGCGTGAACGAGATGAGCACCTCAATGGTCAGCGGCAGCAGCAGGATGGCCAGCGTCACACCGGCCAGGAACAGCGGCGCACCGCACGCCATGAAGATGATCGTGTACTTGCGCTCGTGCTTGTGCAGGCCGGGCGCCACGAAGGCCCACAGCTGGTAGAGCCAGACCGGGACGGTGGCGACCACGCCGGCGGTCAGGGCGACCTTGAGCATCCAGTTGAAGCCCGCGGTCAGACCGATGGTGGAGACCTGCGCGCAGCGGCCCTTGGTGGTGGCGATGGTCTCCGGGGTGCACTGCGGCAGCGGCTTGAGCAGCAGTGTCTCGATCTGCTTGTGGAAGATCAGCGCGACGATCGTGAACAGCACGATCGCCAGGACCGACTTGACCACGCGGTTCCGCAGTTCCCGCAGGTGGTCGGCGAGGGCCATCCGTCCCTCGGGATCCTTGGGCGCCTTCGGCGCCTTGGTGAGCTTGCTCAACCCCGGTCCTCAACTCGTGCGTCGAAACCCGCCGGTCGACGGGCCTCCAGTGGTCGCGTGTGCCGCGCGCTCAGCGCGCCCCACCCTCCGGGGCGGAGTGTCCTGCGGACTGCCCGGCGGGCTGCTCGCTCACCGGGCGGGCGCTCGCGGACGCGCCCGGGGCGGACTGGATGGTCTTCGCGGCGGTACCGTCGGCGACCGCCGGGGCGGGCGCGGCCGGGGTGTCGGCGGTGCCGTCGGTGCGCATCGCCTTGGCCTCGCTCTTGAGGATCCGCATCGACTGGCCGAGCGAGCGTGCCAGGTCGGGCAGTCGCTTGGCGCCGAAGAGCAGAATGGCAATAACCACGACCACCAGGATCGCGGTGAACGAGACCCGCATGCTCGACCACCTTCAGTCTTGGCGGCACCGAGGGGGCCGCCCGCTGCGGGGATGGTAACCGCTGCGGGTGACACCGTGACGACGGCCGCCCGAACAGGACAGCGGCCCCATTCGCACTCAGGAGCCTTCTGAGAGCGTAACCCGACCCCACCTCCGCGCAGCAGCCCCCCGGCAGCCCCGCCCGACGTTCCCGACAGGTCGGCGGCGGGATGCGGGCTGGGCACGCCCGGCGGACGCGGCGGACGCGCTCCTCCGACGAGGCCGACGCGCCGTACCGACGCGCCCCCCTAGAAGCCCCGCCGACGAAGCCGCCCGATGGGCCCGCCCGTCAGGAGCGGCCCGGTGCCGAGGCCGCGAGGTCCTCGGCCGCCTCGGCCAGCGCCCGGGAGGCGGCGTCCACCCCCTTGGCCAGCGCCCGCACGTCCAGCCAGAGCCGGACCGCGAGAACGCCGAGCACCAGCAGGCCGGCGGTGGCGAGGAGGACGGCGGCGACGAGCATCCAGGACATGGCCCCACCCTATCGGCCCGCCCGGTCCCGCCCCCGCGAGCCCGCGACGGACCGACCAAAGCAGACCGGCCCCGGCCGACCGGCTCACTGCTCGGCCGGCACCAGCCGCATCGTCCGCACCCCGGCCGCGGTCAGCGCCGCGACGATCTTCTCCCCCGCGGGCTTGCGCACCGCCGCCCCGCACAGCGGGCAGCCGAAGCTGTAGTGCGCCTGCGTCGCCGTCCGGCCGAACGTCAGGCGGAACCCCTCGGCGGGCACCTCCACCTTCTCCCGGCACTCGGAGCAGTACACCTTGAATCTGGTACCGGGCTCCACGGCTCAGACCAGCCCGTCACCGTAGTGGGCCAGCGCCTCCAGCGCCGCGGCCCGCGCCTGCTCGGCGAGCCCGGGCGGCGAGACGATCCGCCCGTCGCGGCCCAGCCGCAGCGCCAGCGGGCGCAGCTGGGAGGGGTCGGCGCTGCGCAGGGTGATCCGCAGCCCGCCGTCGGGCAGTTCCTCGGCGTGGTCGTGGGTGTAGTACTCGGCGACCCAGCGCCCGCCGGAGGAGACCTCGACGACCACCTCGGGGTCGTCGGCGGACGGGTTGACCAGGCCGCCGGAGAGGTCGCGCGGCTCGCGCTTGGGCGGGTCGGCGGGGACGTCGAGGACCTTGATCTCGGCGACCCGGTCGAGCCGGAACATCCGGTGGTCCTCGGAGGTCCGGCACCAGGCCTCGAGGTAGGTGTGGCCCTCGGTGAGCAGCCGGATCGGGTCGACCTCGCGCTCGGTCATGCCGCCGCGGCCGTGCGAGTAGTAGCGCAGCCAGAGCCGGCGGCCCTCGCTGAGCGCGCGGTCGATGTCGGCGAAGACGTGGCTCTCGGCCTCGAAGGTGACGCCGACCCGGGCGCTGCCCTCGGCGCTCTCCCCCGCCGCGTTCTCGATCTTGGCGACGGCCCGGGTGAGGGCCTCGCGGTCGCCGGCCCGTAGACCGGGCAGGCCGGCCACGGCGCGGGCGGCGACCAGCAGCGCGGTGGCCTCGTCGGCGGCCAGGCGCAGCGGCTGGGCGACGTCGTCGACGTTGTGCCACCAGATCCGCTCGCCGTCGGTGTCGATGTCGAGCAGGTCGCCGCCGCGGAAGCTGGTGCCGCACATCGGCAGCACGTTGAGGTCGGCGATGAGTTCGCGCTCGGTGATGCCGAAGGCGCGGGCGACCTCGGCCACCTCGGCGCCGGGGCGTTCCCGCAGGTAGGTGACCAGCGAGAGCATCCGCCGGGTCTGGTCGATCGCGTTACTCATGCCCGCACACTCTCCGTCTCGGCACTGTCCACCAGAACACCGGCCACCACGGCACCGTCCGCCACGACACCGGCCACCGCGCGCAGCCGGTCGACGACGTCGGCCCGGAGTTCCTCGGGGCCGACCACGAGCACGTCCGGCCCGAATTCGGCGAGGTCGGCGCCGAGCCCGTTGCCGTAGGGGATCTCCAGCTCGTCCCAGTGGTCGTCGGCGCGCCGGGTGCTGAGCGCCTTGGTGCGCAGCGGGAAGCCGGCGCCGCGGCGGATCCTGACGACGGCGGTGGCGGTGGCGCCCTCGCCGGCGAACTTGGCGACGGTGGCCCGGACGTCGACGTGTTCGGGCACGGTGCCGAGGAAGGCGCCGGAGCGGGCGCGGACCTTGCCGGTGATGCGGCTGAGGCGGAAGACCCGGGCGTTCTCGCGGTCGCGGTCCCAGCCGGCCAGGTACCAGTGGCCGCGCCAGCATTCCAGGGCCCACGGTTCGACGCTGCGCTGTTCGGCGGCGGCGGCGCCGGCCTTGCGGTAGTCGAAGGTGACCGGGCGGCGGTCGCGGGCGGCGGTGAGGAGCGGTTCGAACGCGGCCTCGCGGGCGGGGATGCGCGGTTCGAGGGCGGGCCGGCCCTCGGTCTCGGTGAAGGGGACGCCGGCGGCGCGCAGCTTCTGGAGGGCGCCGCTGGCGGCGCCGGACATCTTGGCCTGCTGCCAGACGCGGGCGGCGAGGGTGAGCGCGGCGGCTTCCTCGGCGTCGAGGGCGATCTCCGGCAGGCGGTTGCGGTCGGCGCGGGCGAGGTAGCCGAGTTCGCCGTCGAGGGCGTTCTCGTCGACGTCGATGACCAGTCCGAGTTCGCGCAGGTCGTCCTTGTCCCGCTCGAACATCCGGTTGAAGGCTTCCTCGCTGCTGTTCTGCCAGGCTTCGCGGTAGGCCTCGATGGATTCCCGCAGCTCCTTCTTGGAGAGCGGACGTCTGGTGTTCATCAGGCACAGGGCGAGATTCATCAGCCGCTCTGCCTTGGCGATCGCCATCGCTGACCCTTCCGGTGTGCCGCGCAGCGCGCGGGGTTGCGCCCGCCGGGGCGTCGTGAACCCGGCGGGACCGACCGTACCGGTAGCGGTACTCCGTGCAAAAGCCGAGTGGGGGAACGCGTGGGGCCGCACCCCGCGGACGGGGTGCGGCCCTGGTGTTCAGCGCGCTCCTGCGGGGCGTGCTCAGACGCCGATCAGGTCGACGACGAAGATCAGGGTCGAGCCGGCCGGGATGAGCGGGCTCGGCGACTGGTTGCCGTAGGCCAGGTGCGGCGGGATGGTCAGCTCGCGACGGCCGCCGACCTTCATGCCGGCGACGCCCTGGTCCCAGCCCTTGATGACGCGGCCGCCACCGAGCGGGAACTTGAAGGTCGAGCCGCGGTTCCAGCTGGCGTCGAACTCCTCGCCGGTCGCGAAGGTCACGCCGACGTAGTGGACCTCGACGACCTGGCCGGGCTTGGCCTCTTCGCCGGTGCCGACGACGATGTCGCGGATCTTGAGCTCGGCCGGCGGGTCGCCGACCGGGAAGTCGATCTCAGGCTTGCTCACTGTGCCTCTTCTCACGGTTGGTTCGGTCCATGACCAAGCGGCGGGCGCCCGCACCCGGTCCGTTCCCGGACCACGGTACGGGCGCCCCCCGCCCGTCCGGGCCCGGCCACGCGGCCGGCCCCGGAGGTCACACGCACACCATTGTCACCCGAAAGTGGATCAGCCCTGACCGGAGTCGAGGATGTCGACGACGAAGACCAGCGTGGAGTTGGCCGGGATGTCGCCCTGGGCCTGGTCCTTGTAGCCGAGCGAGGCGGGGATGACCAGTTCGACGCGGCTGCCGATGGTCTGGCCCTCCAGGCCCTGGTCCCAGCCGGCGATGACCTGGCCGCCGCCGAGCGGGAAGGAGAACGCCTGGCCCTTGCTGAGCGAGGAGTCGAAGACCTTGCCGTCCTTGAACAGCGCGCCGGTGTACTGGACGAGGATCTTCTCGCCCTTCTCGACCTTGCGGCCGTCGCCCTTGATCAGGACGTGGGTCTTGAGCTCGGTCGGGTCGGCGGCGCCGGGCACCGGGGTGATCTCGGCGGGCTTCTTGCCGTTGTCCTTGACCTGCGGGAAGTCCGCGGGCGGCGGGGTCACGGTGCCGCTGACGACCGCGTCGGGGGCGTTGCTGTTGCGGATGTCGATGACGAAGATCAGGTTGTCCTTCGCCCCGATCGACATGTTCGGGTTGCCCTGGGCGCCGAAGGCGGCGGCCGGCGGGGCCACCACGAGCAGCCGGGTGCCGGCCTTCTTGCCGACGACGGCCTGGTCGAGCGCCGGGATGAGCGCGTCGGTGCCGGCCTGGAAGATCTGCGGCTTGCCCTTCTCGTCGTACGAGGAGGGGATGTCCTTGCCGGTGTTCCAGTCCTTGGCGGTGTAGTCGACCGAGGTCCAGGAGTTCTTCTCGACCTTGGGGCCGCTGCCCTCGGAGAGGACCTTCACCACGAAGCTGCCGTCGGACTGGTCGGCGGGCACCTCGATGGTGGCCTTCTTGCCGAAGTCGCCGGTGATGGTGGGCAGCACCTTGGCGCTGTCCTTGATCGGCGGGACGGGCTCGGCGCTCGGCGTGGCCGGGGCGGACTTGGCGGTGTCCGGCTTGGCGGCGGCGTTGTCGGAGGAGCCGTCCTTGTTCACCAGGTACAGGGTGACGGCGCTGCCGATGAGCAGGACGCCCAGGACCGTGCCGAGGATCACACCGAGCTTGCCGACGTTGCCGGGGTTCTCGTCGTACCCGGCCTCGGAGGTGTCCTGGCGGCGGACGGTGGAGGCGAAGATCTGCGGGGCGTCCTCGGTCTTGGTCCCGGTGCTCCGCGGCGCCTCGCCGTTTCCGCCCCAGCCGGCCTGCTGCTTCAGGATCGCCGGGGGTACGACGATCGACTCGCCGTCGCCCGGGAGCGGGCCGCCGGGCCGCGAGTCGGCCGGGTCTCCGGCGGAGTTACCGTGCGCGGTACCGGACCCGCCCGGGCTCGACGCTTTCTCAGACATGACTCCCCATCCATCTCGCCACGAGGTCTTCGAGGTCTACGGCCGGCGTGGAGGCGCCGGGGTGCTGTCGCACTGCCCGCCCGGACCCCGGACGCCGACGGCGCCTACCACAGTGCGAGGGCAGTATGACAGGTCAGGATGAGGGCGGGCGCTTCCGTGTGCGAGCGTCCGCCCAAGCGTACGGAATCCCCCCGGGCTCGAACCAGCCCGCGCATCGGATCTCCGCGTTCCCTCCGCGTTCACCGGAAGCTGATCACCGGGGGCCGATCACCGCCGGCTGATCACCGGGGCCGGGGGCACCAGGCGGGGCCCCTACACGGCCTCCAGGATGTCCACCACGAACACCAGGGTCGAGTTCGCCGGCACGGCGCCCTGCGCCTGGTCCTTGTAGCCGAGGGCGGGCGGCACCACCAGTTCGACCCGGCTGCCGACGGTCTGCCCGGTCAGGCCCTTGTCCCAGCCCTCGATGACGCTGCCGGTGCCGATCTGCAGCGCCTGCGCGCCGCCGTGGCTCCAGGAGGAGTCGAACTGCTGGCCGTTGGCCCACAGCACCCCGGTGTACTGGACGACCAAGGTCTGCCCGGACTTGACCTGCTTGCCCTCGCCCTTGATCAGCACGGCCTGCTGGAGCTCGGTCGGCGGGGCCTGCCCGGCCGGCACGGTGATGGTGACCGCCGCCTTGCCGTTGTCCTTGACCTGCGGCAGGTTGGCCGGCGGCGGCGTCATGGTGCCGGAGAGCGTGGAGTCCGGCGGCAGGCTCTCCATGATGTCCAGCACGAAGACCACGGTGTCGCCGGGGCCGACGCCGAGCTGGGTGTTGCCCTGGGTGCCGAACGCGGCGGCGGGCGGGGCGACGACCAGCAGCCGGCTGCCGACCTTCTTGCCGATCACGCTCTGGTCGAAGGCGGGCACCAGCTGCCCGCTGCCGGCCTGGTAGAGCTGCGGCTTGCCGCCGGAGTCGTAGGAGCTGGGCAGGTCCTTGCCAGTGGTCCAGTCCTTGGCGGTGTAGTTGACCGTCACCCAGTCGCCCTTGTTGACCGTGGACCGGTCGCCCTCGCTGACGGTGTTCACCACGAACTGCCCGCTGGGCTGCTGCCCCTCGGGGAGGTTGATGGTGGCCTTGCTCCCGAAGCCCCCGCCGGACAGGGTCGGCATCGGCGAGGCCTCGTTCACCGGGGCCGGCACGGTGGGCGCGGCGCTGGGCGACGCCGTCGGCGTGACCTGGCTGGCGGGCTTGGTGGAACTGCTGCAGGCCACCGCCAGCAACAGGGGCAGGGTGACTAGCAACCCGGCGGTGCGGCGCACGGCTTTCCTCACTGTCGGTCAAAGTCGGCTCTCCGGACCCGGCTCCGGACTCGACGGACAGCGTATGCGCAGACGGTGCCCGGTCCCGGTAGACACCACCGGGACCGGGCACCGCGAAGATCACCCCGGCGGGGGCGGACCAGCGGCCGCTCCCCCGCCACCGGGCCGGTCACATGCCGGCGATGAGCTTCTCCACCCGCTCGTCGACGGACCGGAACGGGTCCTTGCAGAGCACGGTGCGCTGCGCCTGGTCGTTCAGCTTGAGGTGCACCCAGTCGACGGTGAAGTCCCGGCGCTGCTCCTGCGCCCGGCGGATGAAGTCGCCGCGCAGCCGGGCCCGGGTGGTCTGCGGCGGGATCGACTTGGCCTCGAAGGTCTTGAGGTCGGTGGTCACCCGCTGCGCCTGGTTCTTGGCCTGGAGCAGGTAGAACAGGCCTCGGCGGCGGTGGATGTCGTGGTACGCGAGGTCGATCTGGGCGATCCGGGGGTTGCTCATGCTCATCTGATGCTTCTCGCGGTAGCGCTCGATGAGCTGGTACTTCATGATCCAGTCGATCTCGTTGGCCACCCCGTCGAGCCGCTCGGTCTTGACGGCCTCCAGGGTGCGGCCCCACAGGTCGAGGACGCGGGCGATGGTGCCGGTGTTGATGCCCTTGCGGTCGGCGAACTCCAGCGCCTTGGTGTAGTACTCCTCCTGGATGTCCAGGGCGCTGGCCTCCCGGCCGTTGGCGAGCCGGACCTGGTGGGTGCCGGTGAGGTCGTGGCTGACCTCTCGGATCGCCCGGATCGGGTTCTCCAGGGTGAGGTCGCGCATGACCACGCCGGCCTCGATGAGCCGGAGCACCAGGTCGGTGGAGCCCACCTTGAGCAGGGTGGTGGTCTCGGACATGTTGGAGTCGCCGACGATGACGTGCAGCCGCCGGTAGCGTTCGGCGTCGGCGTGCGGCTCGTCGCGGGTGTTGATGATCGGGCGGGAGCGGGTGGTCGCCGAGCTGACGCCCTCCCAGATGTGCTCGGCGCGCTGGCTGACGCAGTAGACCGCGCCGCGCGGGGTCTGCAGCACCTTGCCGGCGCCGCAGATGAGCTGGCGGGTCACCAGGAACGGGATGAGCACGTCGGCCAGCCGGGAGAACTCACCGTGCCGGGCCACCAGGTAGTTCTCGTGGCAGCCGTAGGAGTTGCCGGCCGAGTCGGTGTTGTTCTTGAACAGGTAGACGTCCCCGGCGATGCCCTCCTCGTGCAGCCGCCGCTCGGCGTCGACCAGCAGGCCTTCGAGGATGCGCTCGCCCGCCTTGTCGTGCGTCACCAGCTCGACGACGTCGTCGCACTCGGGGGTGGCGTACTCGGGGTGGGAACCGACGTCGAGGTAGAGGCGGGCACCGTTGCGCAGGAACACGTTGCTGCTGCGGCCCCAGGAGACTACGCGGCGGAAGAGGTAGCGGGCGACCTCGTCCGGGGACAGCCTGCGCTGCCCACGGAACGTACAGGTGACGCCGTACTCGTTCTCCAGCCCGAAAATTCGGCGGTCCATGGGCCATCCATTCTCTGATGGGTGCTGTCCGAAACCGCCTCCGCGGCGCCGTACGGGCCGCCGCAGGGGCACCGGGGTCCCGCCCGGCGGCCGTCGCCGGCGCCGTACGGGACCCCGTGGGCACTACTGGTCGGGGTCGCCCGGCGGGGTGGCCGCCGGCTTCTCCTCGTCGTCCGTCTCGGCGGACTGGTCGCCGTCGAGCAGCCGGGCGAGCTGGCCGCCCAGGATCCGCTTGAACTTGCGCTGCTGGAAGCGCTGGCGGTCGAGGACCGCCACCTCCAGCTGGTCGGGGGTGAGGGTGCGCGGGCTGCCGCCGTTGGGGTCGCGGGCGAGCGAGTCCACCGCGACCTTGATCGC
Organism: Kitasatospora misakiensis; assembly: GCF_042656005.1. NCBI lineage: Bacteria > Bacillati > Actinomycetota > Actinomycetes > Kitasatosporales > Streptomycetaceae > Kitasatospora > Kitasatospora misakiensis. Next base: position 60,171 of record NZ_JBHSOF010000006.1, read on the forward strand.
CTCGGTGAGCGAGAACCCGGCCCGGTGGCGCTGGCCGAGGTAGTTGCCGATGGAGTCGGCGTTGCCGCCGACCACCACGTAGTTCTTCTCGTCGACGACCGAGCCGTCCGGCGTGAGCCGGTAGATCTGGTCGTCCTCGCCGCTGCGGCCGACCTCGGCGACGATCAGCTCGACCTCGTAGGGCTTCTCGCCCACCGAGGAGAAGATCGTGCCGAGGGTCTGGGCGTAGACGTTGGCCAGCCCGCGGGCGGTCACGTCGGCCCGGTCGTAGGTGTAGCCGCGCAGGTCGGCGTAGCGGACGCCGCCGATGCGCAGGTTCTCGAACTCGTTGTAGCGGCCGACCGCCGCGAAGGCGATCTTGTCGTAGATCTCGGAGACCTTGTGCAGGGCCCGGGAGGTGTTCTCGGCGACGAAGACGATGCCGTCGGCGTAGGTGAGCACGACCACGCTGCGACCGCGCGCGATGCCCTTGCGGGCGTACTCCGCGCGGTCCGCCATGGCCTGCTGGGGGGAGACGTAGAACGGTGTCGACACCGGCGGTCGTCCCTTCCTTCCTCAGTTGATGGCTAGAGCAGCGGGGCCTGGGGCCCGTTGGGGTGGGTCAGGCGGTGGTCGGTGATGGAGACGGCGATCGCGCTGACCTCGGCCTCGGTGAGCCGGCGGAAGCCGTCCTCGGTGATCAGCGAGACGATCGGGAAGATCTTGCGCGCGAGGTCGGGGCCGCCGGTGGCGGAGTCGTCGTCGGCGGCGTCGTAGAGGGCCTGGACGACCATGGTCGAGGCCTGCTCGGCCGTCAGGTCCTCGCGGTGGAGCTTCTTCATCGAGCCGCGGGCGAAGACCGAGCCGGAGCCGGTGGCGGCGAAGCCGCGCTCCTCGGAGCGGCCGCCGGTGACGTCGTAGGTGAAGATCCGGCCGCGACCGTGCTCAAGGTCGTAGCCCGCGAACATCGGGATGACCGCGAGGCCCTGCATCGCCATGCCCAGGTTGCCCCGGATCATGGTGGTGAGCCGGTTGGCCTTGCCCTCCAGGGAGAGGACGGTGCCCTCGATCTTCTCGTAGTGCTCCAGCTCCAGCTGGAACATCCGGACCATCTCGATCGCGAGGCCGGCGGTTCCGGCGACGCCGACCGCGCTGTACTCGTCCGCGGGGAAGACCTTCTCCATGTCCCGCTGGGCGATCATGTTGCCCATCGTCGCGCGGCGGTCGCCGGCCAGGACCACGCCGCCGTCGAAGACCGCGGCGACGATGGTCGTCCCGTGCGGGGCCTCGATGACGCCCTCGGGAAGCCGGCGCCGGCCGGGGATCAGCTCGGGCCGGTGGGACTCCAGGAAGTCGATGAACGACGAGGACCCCGGGGTCAGGAAGGCAGCCGGTAGACGCCCGGTGCCACGAGTGTTGGCTTCCACACGATTCCTTCCAGGTAGCTTGAAGCTCGCAATGCCCGCACCCTATCGGCCGGGCGATCACTGTCCAGCACGGTCGAGGACCGGACCGGTCGGACGGACGGCTCCCGCCGCCCGCCCGCCGTCAGGTCGTGACCGTGAATTCCCGGAATGCCCGCCGGGCACCCGGCCCGTTTCCGGCCGGAGTTACTGTCCGCCCTTTTGCACGAACTGCCGCACGAAATCCTCGGCGTTCGATTCCAGGACCTCGTCGATTTCGTCCAGAACCGCGTCGACGTCGTCGCTCAGCTTTTCCTGGCGTTCCTTGAGCTCGTCCGAATTCTGCGCTTCCGCGGCCTGCTCCTCGACCTCCTCGGAGGAGCGGTTCGCCCGCTGCTGGCCGCCGCCGGTGTCCTTGCTCGCCATTTACCTCACCCCGCTCGATCATCTGGCACGGTTTGGTCGCTGCTTGCTGCACCGACCCTATACACAAGGTGCGACAACCCGCTTCCGGTTTGCCGGTGGCGCTTCCTGTCCAACACCCGCCGTCCCCCCGGATGATTCCCATTTGCCCGGGCTTCACCCGTGGTGATCGGAAAACTACCCGCCGGAGAGCACCCGCAGCAGGTCCTCCGCCGTGCGGCAGCGGTCCAGCAGCTCCTTGACGTGGTTGCGGGTGCCGCGCAGCGGCTCCAGGGTGGGGACGCGCTGCAGCGAGTCCCGGCCCGGCAGGTCGAAGATCACCGAGTCCCAGGAGGCCGCCGCGACGTGCTCCGCGTACTGCTCCAGGCAGCGCCCGCGGAAGTACGCCCGGGTGTCCTCCGGGGGCTTGGTGGCGGCCCTGACGACCTCCTCCTCGGTCACCAGCCGGTCGAACCGGCCGCGGGCCACCAGGCGGTTGTAGAGGCCCTTCTCGGGCCGCACGTCGCTGTACTGGAGGTCGACCAGGGCGAGCCGCGAGTTGTCCCACTCCAGCGCGTCCCGGCTGCGGTAGCCCTCCAGGATCTCCCGCTTGGCGATCCAGTCCAGCTGCCGGGAGAGCGACATCGGGTCGCGCTCCAGCCGGCCCAGCACGTCCTCCCAGCGGGCCAGCACGTCCACGGTCTGCTCGTCGGCGTCGGTGCCGAAGCGGTCCTCGACGTACTTGCGGGCCAGCTCGCAGTACTCCAGCTGGAGCTGGACGGCGGTGAGCCGGCGCCCGCTGCGCAGCGTGACCAGGTGCTTCAGCGTGGGGTCGTGGGAGATCCGGTGCAGGGTGCGCACCGGCTGGTCGACGGCGAGGTCCGAGGTGATGAAGGCGTCCTCGATCATGGCCAGGACCAGCGAGGTGGTGCCGAGCTTGAGGTAGGTGGAGATCTCGGAGAGGTTGGCGTCCCCGATGATCACGTGCAGCCGGCGGTACTTCTCGGCGTCGGCGTGCGGTTCGTCCCGGGTGTTGATGATCGGGCGCTTGAGGGTGGTCTCCAGGCCGACCTCGACCTCGAAGAAGTCGGCGCGCTGGCTGATCTGGAAGCCGTGCGCGGAGCCGTCCTGCCCGATGCCGACCCGGCCGGCGCCGGTGACCACCTGGCGGGAGACGAAGAACGGGGTGAGGTGGCGGACGATGTCGGCGAACGGGGTCGCCCGCTTCATGAGGTAGTTCTCGTGGGTGCCGTAGGAGGCGCCCTTGTTGTCGGTGTTGTTCTTGTACAGGTGGATGGTCTGCCCGTTGGGCAGTTCCAGCGCGCGCTGTGCGGCGGCCGCCATGATCCGTTCGCCGGCCTTGTCCCAGAGCACGGCGTCGCGCGGGTTGGTCACCTCGGGCGAGCTGTACTCGGGGTGCGCGTGGTCCACGTAGAACCGCGCGCCGTTGGTCAGGATGACGTTGGCGAGGCCGATGTCCTCGTCGGTCAGCTGGCTGGCGTCCGCGACGTCCCGTGCGAGGTCGAAGCCCCGGGCGTCGCGCAGCGGATTCTCCTCCTCGAAGTCCCAGCGGGCCCGCCGGGCCCGGTGCATCGCCGCCGCGTAGGCGTTGACGATCTGGGACGAGGTGAGCATGGCGTTGGCGTTGGGGTGTCCGGGCACGGAGATCCCGTACTCGGTCTCGATGCCCATCACGCGCCGTACGGTCATGCGGCCCTCCTTGCCCGGTGTGCCGCCCCCGGCGGGCGGAACACGCTGACGTACCGCTGAACAACACCGACGCCGGCCGTCTGCCCGCGAACGGTGGGTCGAGCCTAGAACGCCGTACCGACCGGCGGGCCCCGAGACGCGCCGTCCGGCTGCGGGGCCGCGAGGCGCCACAGCCGGACGGGGTGCGTGCGTACCGGGAGGCCCGGACCGGATCGGTTACAGGTACTGCCCGGTGTTGGCGACAGTGTCGATGGAGCGGCCGGACTCGGCGCCCTGCTTCCCGGTGACCAGGGTGCGGATGAAGACGATCCGCTCGCCCTTCTTGCCGGAGATCCGGGCCCAGTCGTCCGGGTTGGTGGTGTTCGGCAGGTCCTCGTTCTCCTTGAACTCGTCCACGCAGGCGTTGAGCAGGTGGGAGACCCGCAGGCCCCGCTGGCCGTGGTCGAGGTAGTCCTTGATGGCCATCTTCTTGGCCCGGTCGACGATGTTCTGGATCATCGCGCCGGAGTTGAAGTCCTTGAAGTACAGGACCTCCTTGTCACCGTTGGCGTAGGTGACCTCCAGGAAGCGGTTCTCCTCGGTCTCGGAGTACATCCGCTCCACGACCGACTGGATCATCGCCGCGACGGTGGCCTCCAGGGAGCCGTCGTGCTCCTTGACGTCGTCCGGGTGGAAGGGCAGCGAGTCCTTGAGGTACTTGGAGAAGATGTCCTTCGCCGCCTCGGCGTCCGGCCGCTCGATCTTGATCTTGACGTCCAGGCGGCCGGGCCGCAGGATCGCCGGGTCGATCATGTCCTCGCGGTTGGAGGCGCCGATGACGATGACGTTCTCCAGGCCCTCCACACCGTCGATCTCGGCGAGCAGCTGCGGGACGATGGTGTTCTCCACGTCCGAGCTGACACCGGAACCCCGGGTGCGGAAGAGCGACTCCATCTCGTCGAAGAAGACGATGACGGGCGTGCCCTCGCTGGCCTTCTCACGGGCCCGCTGGAAGACCAGGCGGATCTGCCGCTCGGTCTCGCCGACGTACTTGTTGAGCAGCTCCGGGCCCTTGATGTTGAGGAAGTAGCTCTTCCCCTGGGGCCGGCCGGTGACCTCGGCGACCTTCTTGGCCAGCGAGTTCGCCACCGCCTTGGCGATCAGCGTCTTGCCGCAGCCGGGCGGGCCGTAGAGCAGGACGCCCTTGGGCGGGCGCAGCTCGTACTCCTTGAAGAGGTCGGCGTGCAGGTAGGGCAGCTCGACCGCGTCGCGGATCTGCTCGATCTGGTTGGCCAGACCGCCGATCTGGCGGTAGTCGATGTCCGGGACCTCTTCGAGGACGAGCTCCTCGACCTCGGCCTTCGGCACGACCTCGTAGACGTAGCCGGAACGCGGTTCCAGCAGGAGGGCGTCCCCCGCCCGGAGGGTGATCTCCCGCAGCGGTTCGGCGAGGCGGACCACCCGCTCCTCGTCGGTGTGGCCGATGACCAGGGCCCGCTCGCCGTCCTCCAGGACCTCCTTGAGGGTGACGAGGTCGCCGATGCGCTCGAAGGCCATCGCGTCCACGATGTTGAGGGCCTCGTTGAGCATCACTTCCTGGCCGCGCCGCAGTTCGTCGAGGGCGACGTTGGGGCTGACGTTCACGCGGAGCTTGCGGCCGCCGGTGAAGATGTCGGCGGTGCCGTCCTCGTTGGAGCTGAGGAAGACGCCGAATCCCGCCGGGGGCTGTGCCAGCCGGTCCACTTCCTCCTTGAGGGCCACGATCTGGTCGCGGGCCTCACGCAGGGTGGAGGCGAGCCGTTCGTTCTGGGCGGTCACGCCGGCCAGGTTGGTCTGGAGCTCGACGATCCGCTCTTCGAGGATTCTCGAATTGCGCGGCGAGTCGGCGAGCTTGCGGCGCAGTCCGGCGATTTCCTGCTCAAGGTACGAGACCTGAGCGGCCTCGTCGGAACCACGAGCGGGCCGGCCGGTGCTGCGGTTGTAGTCGTCATCGTGGGCTGCCACGGTCCTCACCTCCTCCGGGGAGCTGGACGCTTCCAGACCCTACCTGGGACCAGGGGTCCGTAAACCCCTAGATCAAGAAAGATGGAACGGGCGTGTCCGATCTTCGCCCTCGCGTGCTTCCCCTCTGCTAGGGGGATACCCACCGCGCACCGGCCAAAGCGGACCAGATGTATCGTCGATCGAGTCGATATCCGATCGCGACCGACGCCCGAGGTCCGATCGTTGTACGAATGGCGGGAATGCCCCAAGGCGGGGCGTCCCGGGACAGAAACGGCGGGACGAACATGTCGGTGAGCGGGACGACGGCGGCGGCCGAGTCGCTGGAAGTCTGGATCGACCAGGATCTGTGCACCGGCGACGGCATCTGCGCGCAGTACGCGCCGGAGGTCTTCGAGCTGGACATCGACGGCCTCGCCTATGTGAAGGGCGAGGACGACGAACTGCGCCAGCAGCCCGGCGAGTCGGTGCCGGTACCGCTGACGCTGCTTCAGGACGTGGTGGACTCGGTGAAGGACTGCCCCGGCGACTGCATCCACGTGCGCCGGGCCGCCGACGGGGTCGAGGTCTACGGACCTGACGCGGAGTAAGCCGGGCCCGGCTGGGCATGAACGAGGCTGGGCATGAACGAGTCCGGGGTGAGTCACACCCGGCCGATTGGGGTGGCGGTCTGGGAGCGGTCCCAGCCGCCGCCCTTGCGCGTCCAGGTGAGGTCGAGCGAGATGTCGGGGGCGAAGCGCGGCACCTCGTCGCTGGAGTAGCCCTGCGCGTGGCCGGTGATGGCGCCGTCGGAGCGCAGCGCGAGCCGACCGACGGTGAGGTTCTCGCGCTCGGAGAGCAGGGTGGCCAGGACGGCGGGGCGGCCGCCGGGGCCGGGGCCGAGCAGGTAGACGGCGTCCGGCGGGGTGCCGTTCCCCGCCGCGCAGTGCGCGGCGGTGACGGTGCCGGGCCGGCCGTCGCCGAGGTCGGCGGCGAAGCTGACGGCTATGGCCACCGGGAACGGCCCGCAGTCGAGCGGGAGTTCGGCCCGGGCCGGGTCGGGGGCGGCGGCCGCGGGGAGGGCCTTGGGGGTGGGCCGGGAGGGTGCGGGGGTGCCGCCGGCGGGGCCCGCGGCGAGCGCGGCGGCCACCACGGCGGCGCAGCCGGCCACCGTGACGCCCCAGTGCCAGGCGGCGGTGGGCCCCCGGCGGGGGCCGGTGCGGCCCGTTGCGGTCTGCTGTCCAGCCGTCGTCCCGACCGCGCTCTCCACCAGGCGTCCCCTCCAGTGGTCTGTGTGAGCGAGCATCGTCCCACACCGGGGCGGCCGCGGGGTGTCGCAGGTGTGCGGGAACGCGGGAGGGGTGGTACGGCAATGCCGTACCACCCCTCCGGGAGGTGTCTCAGCCGAGGTCGACCCAGGGCCTGTCCTAGTCGGTGCTCTCGGCGCGGGCGGCGGCCCGGGCGGCCGCGCGCTCCTGCAGGGTGGGCTCGGGGGTCCCGTTGTCGTAGTCCTCGCCGTAGGCGCCCTTGGCCGGACGGCGGCGGCGCAGCGGCGGCTCGACGCCGTCGGCGAGCCGCCGGGCGGTGAGCAGGAAGCCGGTGTGGCCGATCATCCGGTGGTCCGGGCGGACGGCCAGGCCCTCCAGGTGCCAGGTGCGGACCATGGTCTCCCAGGCCTGCGGCTCGGTGAAGGTGCCGTGGTCGCGCAGCGCCTCGACGGTCTTGGACATCTGCGTGGTGGTGGCCACGTAGCAGCAGATGAGGCCGCCGGGGACGAGCGCCTTGGAGGCGACGTCCAGGCACTCCCAGGGGGCGAGCATGTCCAGGATGACGCGGTCGACGTCGCCCTCGACCAGGTTGTCCTGGAGGTCGCCGACGGTGAGCTTCCACGCCGGGTGGGGGCCGCCGAAGTAGCGCTCGACGTTGCTCTTCGCGATGTCGGCGAAGTCCTGCCGGCGCTCGTACGAGGCCAGCATGCCGGTGTCGCCGACGGCGCGCAGCAGGTACGTGGAGAGCGCGCCGGAGCCGACACCGGCCTCGACCACGCGGGCGCCGGCGAAGATGTCGGCCATCGCCAGGATCTGCCCCGCGTCCTTGGGGTAGATCACGGCGGCGCCGCGCGGCATGGACAGGACGTAGTCGGGGAGCAGGGGGCGCAGCGCGAGGTACGGGACGTTCCCCGTGGTGCGCACGACCGTGCCTTCGGGGGCGCCGATCAGCTCGTCGTGCGGGAACGCACCCTTGTGGGTGTGGAACTGGTTCCCGGCCTGGAGCGTGAACGTGTAGTGGCGACCCTTGGGGTCGGTCAGCTGGACCTGGTCCCCGACCTGGAAGGGCCCGCGTCGGCGGGTGGCACCGGTCGGTTCGGACATGCGGACAATCCTAAGGGAAGCGGGCCGTCCGCCTTACCAGGTGATCTTCTCAGCGGCCGGTGACGGCGGCGGTCAGGCGCTGTTCGATGTCGCTGAGCGCGGCGACGCCGTAGACCCGGCCGTCCTCCTCGACGACCAGGTACTCGCCGGCGGGGGTGGCCCGGACGGCGCGCAGCAGGTCCTCGCCGGCGAGGTCGGCGGAGAGCCGCAGCCCGGGTTCGAGGTCGCGGGCGAGCGGGCCGACGGCGACCCAGGGGCGGCGGTGCTCGGGGACGGCGCGGACGGCGGACTCGCGGACGAGGGCGATCGGCTCGCCGCGGCCGTCGACGACGACCACGGCGCCGGCCTGCGCCTCGTGGGCGCGCCGCATGGCCTCGCCGAGCGGGGTGTCGGCGGTGACCTCGACGGCGCGGCGGGCGAGGTCGCGCAGCCGCAGGCCGGGCAGGACCTCCTTGAGCCGGGCGTTGCGCAGCGCGCCGGTGGCGCCGTTCCAGATGATGGCGGCGAGGACGGCGGCGAGGACGGCGTCGATCAGGGTGTCGGTGCGGCTGCGGTCGAGTTCGCGGGCGGAGCTGATCAGGGGCAGTCCGATCAGGACGGCGACGGCGAGCACCCGGCCGGCCCAGGCGGCGGCGACGGTTCCGGTCATGGGCCTGCCGGTGATCGCCCAGACGACGGCGCGCAGCATCCGGCCGCCGTCCAGCGGCAGGCCGGGGAGCAGGTTGAAGGCGGCGACGACGAGGTTGGAGACCATCAGGCCGGTGAGCAGGACGCCGGGGACGGTGGACAGCTCGACGGCCTGGAGCGCGAGGTAGAAGACGCCGCCGAGGACGAGCGAGAGGAGCGGGCCGACGAAGGCCAGCCAGAACTCGCGCCACGGGCGTTCGGCCTCGTTCTCGATCTCCGAGACGCCGCCGAAGAACTGGAGCTGGATGCGGCGCACGCCGAGCTTGTAGCGCAGGGCGACCAGGGTGTGGGCGAGTTCGTGGATGAGCACGGAGCCGTAGAAGGCGACGGCGAAGGAGAAGGCGACGAGGTAGCGGGCGCCGCCGAGCTCGGGCAGCACCCGGTCGAGCTGGCCGCCGAAGACCCAGGTGATCAGGGCCGCGATGATGAACCAGGACGGGGTGACGTAGATCGGCACGCCGAAGGGGCGGCCCATCAGGATGCCGCCGCGCGGCTCCGGGTCCTCGGGCGGTCGGGGCCCGGGTCGGGTGCCACCGCCGTGCGGTGGCTGGTCGGAGGTCTGCCGACCCCTGGAGTCGCTCACCGTGTTCCCTTCGTCCGTCTCCCCCGTCGCGCGCCGCGCGCCGGTGCGCCGGTGCGCCGGTGCGCCCACGCTACGTGATCGGCGCGGCCCTCCGGCGCGCGCCCCTCGCGTTCCCACTGGCTTACTACCCCGTGGCGGCCGCTTCTGGCAGCACCGTGGCAGCGGGATGACAGCGCAGGGCAATAGGGTCTGGGGTATGGAGCAGACCGAGACCAGCAGTGCCGTGGTGGCCCGGGTACGGGCGGCGACGGCCCCGACCGGGCTCTCCCCGTCGCGCGCGGGCGACTTCCTCACCTGTCCGCTGCTGTACCGGCTGCGGGTGATCGACCGGTTGCCGGAGCCGCCGAGTTCGGCGGCCACCCGCGGCACCCTGGTGCACGCGGTGCTGGAGCGGCTGTTCGACTCGCCGGCGGCGGACCGGACGCCGGAGCGGGCGCTGGGGCTGCTGCGCCCGCAGTGGGAGCGGCTGCTGGGCGAGCGGCCGGAGCTGGCCGGGCTGTTCCCGGAGGACCCGGACGGCGCGGCGCTGACCCGCTGGCTGGCGGACGCGGAGAAGCTGGTCGCCCAGTGGTTCCGGCTGGAGGACCCGACCCGGCTGCACCCGGTGGAGCGCGAGCTGTACGTGGAGACGGCCCTGGAGTCGGGGCTGCTGCTGCGCGGGTACATCGACCGGGTGGACGTCGCGCCGACCGGTGAGGTCCGGCTGGTGGACTACAAGACCGGCCGGGCGCCGTCGAGGGACTTCGAGGGCCGGGCGATGTTCCAGATGAAGTTCTACGCGCTGGTGGTCTGGCGCTGGAAGGGCGTGATCCCCCGGCGGCTGCAGCTGGTCTACCTGGGCGGCGGCGGGGACGTGGTCAGCTACGACCCGGACGAGGCGGACCTGCTCGCGGTGGAGCGCAAGCTGCTGGCGCTGTGGGAGCGGATCGGCCACGCGGTGGCGACCGGCGACTTCCCGGCGACCCGCAACCGGCTCTGCGACTGGTGCGACCACCAGGCGAGCTGCCCGGAGTTCGGCGGCACGCCCCCGCCGTACCCGCTGCCCATGGCGCGTACGCCCGACGAGGACGATCCCACGGGGGATCCGATGAGCAAGGAGTCCTAGGTGACGATCCGAGTGCTGCTGGTCGACGACCAGCCGCTGCTGCGCACCGGTTTCCGGATGATCCTGGAGGCCGAGTCGGACCTGGTGGTGGTCGGCGAGGCCGGCGACGGCCAGCAGGCGCTGGACCAGGTGCGGGCGCTGCAGCCCGACGTGGTGCTGATGGACATCCGGATGCCGCGGATGGACGGTGTGGAGGCGACCCGCCGGATCGCCGGTCCGGGGCGGGACGGCCCGGCCAAGGTGCTGGTGCTGACCACCTTCGACCTGGACGAGTACGTGGTGGAGGCGCTGCGCGCGGGTGCGAGCGGCTTCCTGCTGAAGGACGTGCCGGCCGAGGAGCTGGTGCAGGCGATCCGGGTGGTGGCGGACGGCGCGGCGATGCTGGCCCCGTCGATCACCCGGCGACTGCTGGACATGTACGCCACCAAGCTGCCCTCGGGCGAGGAGGCGCCGCCGCAGGCGCTGAACGCGCTGACCGAGCGGGAGCTGGAGGTGCTGAAGCTGGTGGCGCGCGGGCTGTCGAACGCGGAGATCGCGGCGGAGCTGTTCGTCAGCGAGACGACGGTGAAGACGCACGTCGGCCATGTGCTGACCAAGCTGCAGCTGCGTGACCGGGTGCAGGCGGCGGTGTACGCGTACGAGAGCGGCCTGGTGCGCCCCGGGGCGCTGTAGGGCCTCTCCGGGGCCGGGAGGCCCGGGACGGCGGCGGCCCGTCCGCTTCCCTCAGCCGGGGGGATCGGACGGGCCGTTTCGCGTCGTTCGGGGCGGGGCCGAGGGGCGGGCTACTTGCCCTTGGCGGCCCGGCCGATCTCCCAGAAGCGGAAGAAGCCGGTGGTGTCGACGGTCGACTCCACGCCGGTGATGTCGGACCGGGAGGTGAAGAAGGCCTTGTTCTGGAACAGCGGGATGAGCGGGGCGTTCTCCGCGACGATGCTCTGGACCTGGCCGTAGACGGCGGTGGCGGCGGCCCGGTCGGTCTGCTTGAGGGTGTCGGGCACCAGCTTCTGGCTGATCCGCGGGTCGTCCCAGCCGTGGTGGTAGGCGCCGCCGTCGACGATCAGCGGGGCCACGTAGTTGTCCGGGTCCGGGTAGTCCGCGAACCAGCCGATCGTGTACATCTGGTACTTGCCCTCGGTCCAGCCCTTCTTGAAGGCGTCCCAGTCGGGCTCGTGCTGGATGGTCACCTGGAACAGGCCGCCGGCCTCCAGCTGCTTCTTGAGGGCCTCGGACTCGGCCCCCTCGGCGCGCGAACGCGACCACGTGAGGCTGAGCTTGACCGGGGTGGGCACCTTGGCGGCGGTGAGGATCGCCTTGGCCTTGGCGGTGTCCTGGTCGCCGTAGCGGTCGAAGAAGGCCGTGTTGTGGCCGGTGACGCCGGCCGGGACCATCGAGTACAGCGGCTGGACGGTGCGCGCGAAGACGTCGCGGGCCAGCGCCTTGCGGTCGATCAGCTGGGCGGCGGCCTGGCGGACGGCGACGTTGCCGGCGGTGGCGTCCTTGGTGTTGAAGACCAGGTAGCGGGTGTCGTTGCTGTCGCCCTCGACGACGTGCAGGTCGGTCTTGCCGCCCTGCTGGTCGGAGAGGACCTGCGCGGCGGTGTTCGGCTCCAGGCTGTTGTCGGCGAGGTCGACCTCGCCGCTGTCCAGCGCGGCCTTGAGGTCGGTGGGCTTGTCGAAGTAGCGCACGACGAACTTCTTGTTCCGCAGCCTGGCGTCGCCGATGTACTTGTCGTTGGGCGAGAGCATGACCTTGGCCGGGCCGTTCTTGGGCGTCGCCTCGATCGAGTCGATCTTGTACGGGCCGGAGCCGACCAGCTTGTCGTTGGCCAGCGCCTTGTCCAACGGGAAGACCTCCTGGTCGACGATGGCGCCGGCCGGGCCGGCCAGCTTGGCCGGGAGGGTGGCGTCGGGCTGGGCGAGGTGGAAGAGCACCTCGGTGTCGTTGACCGCCTCGACCGTCTTGATCGACGAGAGCAGGCCGGCCGGGCCGTTCGGGTCGTTGATCTTCAGGGTCCGCTGGATCGAGTAGACGACGTCGGCGGCGGTCAGCGCGTGGCCGTTGGAGAACTTCAGCCCGGTCCGGAGCGTGCAGTGGTACCGGGTGGCGTCGCCGGAGGTGAACTCGCAGGACTGGGCGGCGTCCGGGGTGGGCGCGCTGGACGCGGCCGGGTAGCTGAGCAGCGACTGGAAGGTGTTGCGCAGCAGCAGCCAGGAGCCGGCGTCGTAGGCGACGGCCGGGTCGAGGGCGTTGGTCACCGAGGTGGTGCCCAGGGTGATCGCCTTGTCGCCGTCCCCCTTGACGGCGTCGGTCACCGAGCCGCAGCCGGCCACCGCGACGGCCACGATTCCGGCGCAGCCGAGCACGGCCAGTCGTTCAGCTGAAGTCTTCACTGGTCGCGTCCTTCTGGGTGCGGTCCGGCTGCGACCGCGGGCACGACGGGGGTGCCCGTCAGCGGCGGTGCCTGGGCTCGGGGGTGGAACGAACTGGAGTAGCGTGCCATATCGAACACGCACCCCCGGTACCCGCACAGGTGACAGTTGGGACACGGGGGCGGGGCGCTGGACTGGCCAGTCGTACGACTTGTCAGGCAATGCCCGTTTTCTCCTGGGGCGCTCCCCCGGCCCGGCCCCGTCCGTCCGCTTACCGGTCGGCCCCGGCACCGCGCAATGAGACGACAATCACACGCGCGAGGCGACCAGCGACCGCAGCAGCTCCAGGTCGACCTGCTCCAGCGAGGGCAGCACCAGACGCCCCGGCGCGGGCTCGATCGGCGCCACCGAGGGCACCGCGATCACCGGGCAGCCGGCCGCCTCGGCGGCCCGCACGCCGGTCGGCGCGTCCTCCACGACCACGCAGCGGGCCGGGTCTGCGCCCAGCCGGCGGGCCGCCTCCAGGTACGGGTCCGGGTGCGGCTTGGTGCGCGGCACCTCGTCCCCCGCGACCGTGAAGGCGAAGTGCTCGGCGCCCAGCGAGCGGAGCACGATGTCGATGATGTGCCGGTGCGAGGCGGACACCAGGGCGGCCGGGACGCCGTGCGCGGCCAGCGTGTTGAGCAGCCGCTCGGCGCCCGGCATCAGCGGCACACCGCCGACCAGCAGGTCGACGAAGCGCTGGTTGATCAGCACGGTCAGGTCGGCCGGCGAGAGGTCCACGCCGGTGGTGTTCAGCAGGTGGTCGATGACCCGGCTCATCGGGCCGCCGACCACCTGGGCGCGGTCCTCGGCGGTCAGCTGGTAGCCCAGCTCGGCGAAGAGCGAGGCCTCCGCCTGCCACCAGTAGTCCTCGGTGTCGACCAGCGTCCCGTCCATGTCCAGCAGCACCGCCTGGAGGCCCCGGTCGTCGTCGCCGCGATCGGTGGCAAGGGTGGCGGTGGAGATGGTGGTCATGGCGGGATCCTTCCGTCCGTGCCCGGATCGGCCCCGGGGATGGCACGGGCCGGCCCGCTTTTGAGCGGACCGGCCCGTTCAGGATCATCCAGGATACGCCCAGGTCGGCCGAAAAGGGCGAACGCTGCGCGACGCGGGCGTTACCGGGCGTTGAAGTACTTCGCCTCCGGGTGGTGGATCACGATCGCGTCGGTGGACTGCTCCGGGTGCAGCTGGAACTCCTCGGAGAGCACCACGCCGATCCGCTCGGGCTTCAGCAGCTCGGCGATCTTGGCGCGGTCCTCCAGCTCCGGGCAGGCCCCGTAGCCCAGCGAGAACCGGGCGCCGCGGTACTTGAGCGCGAACATGTCCCGGACGTCCTGCGGGTCCTCCTCGCCGAAGCCCAGCTCCCAGCGGACCCGGGCGTGCCAGAACTCGGCCAGCGCCTCGGCCAGTTGGACGGACAGGCCGTGCAGCTCCAGGTAGTCGCGGTAGGAGTTGCCGGCGAACAGCTCGTTGGCCGCCTCGGAGATCCGGTTGCCCATGGTGACCACCTGGAGGCCGACCACGTCGCGCACCCCGGACTCCTCCGGGCGGAAGAAGTCCGCCAGGCAGAGCCGGCGCCCGCGCCGCTGGCGCGGGAAGGTGAAGCGGGTCCGCTCGGTGCCGTCCTCGTGGAAGACGATCAGGTCGTCGCCCTTGGAGTTGGCCGGGAAGTAGCCGTAGACCACGGCCGCCTCCAGCCAGCCCTCGGTCTGCAGCCGGTCCAGCCACATCCGCAGCCGCGGCCGACCCTCGGTCTCCACCAGCTCCTCGTAGGACGGCCCCTCGCCGCTGCGCGCCGCCTTCAGGCCCCACTGGCCCTTGAACAGCGCGTCCTCGTCCAGCCAGGACGCGTAGTCGGCGAACGGCACGCCCTTGACGATCCGGTCGCCCCAGAACGGCGGGGCCGGCACCCGGTTGTCCACCGCCACGTCGGAGCGGATCTGGCCGAGGTTGACCTCCTCCGGCTCCTCGACCTCCACCCGGGCGTGCCGGCGCTGCTTGAGCTCCGGCAGGGCGGCGCCGGGCACGCCGCGCTTGACCGCGATCAGCGCGTCCATCAGCCGCAGGCCCTCGAAGGCGTCCCGGGCGTAGCGGACCTCGCCCTCGTAGATCTCGTGCAGGTCCTGCTCGACGTACGCCCGGGTCAGCGCGGCGCCGCCGAGGATCACCGGGTAGTCGGCCGCCAGCTTGCGCTGGTTCAGCTCCTCCAGGTTCTCCTTCATGATCACGGTGGACTTCACCAGCAGGCCCGACATCCCGATGACGTCCGCGTTGTGCTCCTGGGCGGCGTCCAGGATCGCCGAGACCGGCTGCTTGATGCCCAGGTTGACCACGGTGTAGCCGTTGTTGGACAGGATGATGTCGACCAGGTTCTTGCCGATGTCGTGGACGTCGCCCTTGACGGTGGCCAGCACGATGGTGCCCTTGCCCTCGTCGTCGGACTTCTCCATGTGCGGCTCCAGGTGGGCGACCGCGGTCTTCATGACCTCGGCGGACTGGAGCACGAACGGCAGCTGCATCTGGCCGGAGCCGAACAGCTCGCCGACCACCTTCATGCCGGCCAGCAGCGTGCTGTTGACGATCTCCAGGGCCGGGCGCGCCGTCAGCGCCTCGTCCAGGTCGGCCTCCAGGCCGTTGCGCTCGCCGTCGATGATCCGGCGCTGCAGGCGCTCCTCCAGCGGCAGCGCCGCCAGCTCCTCCGCCTTGGAGGCCTTCATCGAGGTCGAGGAGACGCCCTCGAACAGCTGCAGCAGCTTCTGGAGCGGGTCGTAGCCCTCGCTGCGGCGGTCGTACACGAGGTCGAGGGCGACCGCGCGCTGGTCCTCCGGGATCCGCGCCATCGGCAGGATCTTGGAGGCGTGCACGATCGCCGAGTCCAGGCCCGCCTCGACGCACTCGTTCAGGAAGACCGAGTTGATCACCATACGGGCGGCCGGGCTGAGGCCGAAGGAGATGTTGGACAGGCCGAGGGTGGTCTGCACATCCGGGTGGCGGCGCTTGAGCTCGCGGATCGCCTCGATGGTCTCGATGCCGTCCCGGCGGGACTCCTCCTGGCCGGTGCCCAGGGTGAAGGCCAGGCAGTCGACCAGGATCGAGCCCTCGTCGATGCCGTACTCGGTGGTGAGCTGGGCGATCAGCCGCTCTGCGATCTCGACCTTCTTGCCGGCGGTGCGGGCCTGCCCCTCCTCGTCGATGGTGAGCGCGATCAGGCCGGCGCCGTGCTCGCGGGCCAGCGAGGCGATCCGGCCGAAGCGGGTGTCCGGGCCGTCCCCGTCCTCGTAGTTCACCGAGTTCAGCAGGGCGCGCCCGCCGAGCGACTCCAGGCCGGCGCGCAGCACGTCCGGCTCGGTGGAGTCCAGCACGATCGGCAGGGTGGAGGCGGTGGCCAGCCGGCCGGCGATCTCCTTCATGTCGGCGACGCCGTCGCGGCCGACGTAGTCCACGCAGAGGTCCAGCAGGTGGGAGCCGTCGCGGATCTGGTCGCGGGCGATCTCCACACAGGCCTGCCAGTCGCCGGCCAGCATCGACTCGCGGAACTTCTTCGAGCCGTTGGCGTTGGTGCGCTCGCCGATCGCCAGGTACGAGGTGTCCTGGCGGAACGGCACCGACTGGTACAGCGAGGCCGCCGCCGGCTCCGGACGCGGGTCGCGCGCGGCGACCGGGCGGCCCTGCACCCGCTCGACCACCTGGCGCAGGTGCTCGGGGGTGGTGCCGCAGCAGCCGCCGACCAGCGAGAGCCCGTACTCGCGGGTGAACACGTCGTGCGCGTCGGCCAGCTCGGCCGGGCTCAGCGGGTAGTGCGCGCCGTCCTTGCCGAGCACCGGCAGGCCCGCGTTCGGCATGCAGGAGAGGCCGATCCGGGCGTTCTTCGCCAGGTAGCGCAGGTGCTCGCTCATCTCGGCCGGGCCGGTGGCGCAGTTCAGGCCGATGTAGTCGACACCGAGCGGCTCCAGGGCGGTCAGCGCGGCGCCGATCTCCGAGCCGAGCAGCATGGTGCCGGTGGTCTCCACGGTCACCTGGACCAGCACCGGCAGGTCCAGGCCCGCCTCGGCCAGCGCCTGCTTGGAGCCCAGGATGGCCGCCTTGGTCTGCAGCAGGTCCTGGCTGGTCTCCACCAGCAGGGCGTCCGCGCCGCCCGCGATCAGGCCGGCCGCGTTCTCCCGGAAGCCGTCGCGCAGCGTCGCGTACGGGGCGTGGCCGAGGGTCGGCAGCTTGGTGCCGGGGCCGATCGAGCCGAGCACCCAGCGGGTCCGGCCGTCGGCGGCGGCGTGCGCGTCGGCGGACTCGCGGGCCAGCCGGGCGCCGGCCTCGGAGAGCTCGAAGATCCGGTCGGCGATCTCGTACTCGCCGAGCGCCGAGAAGTTGGCGCCGAAGGTGTTGGTCTCCACGCAGTCCACGCCCACCGCGAAGTACGCGTCGTGGACGGAGCGGACGATGTCGGGCCGGGTCAGGTTGAGGACCTCGTTGCAGCCCTCCAGGTTCTGGAAGTCCTCCAGCGTGGGGTCCTGCGCCTGGAGCATGGTGCCCATCGCTCCGTCGGCGACCACCACGCGGGTGGCGAGCGCCTCACGCAGCGCGTTCGCGCGGCTCTGCTGGGTGACGGACGGGCTGGCTGCGATGGCCATGGGGCTTCTCCCTGGGTGCGACGGCTGTCGGCTTTGCGGACCCCCTGTCGGGGACGCACCTCGCCAGGGTATCCGGCCACCGCCGTCAGGAGGCCACCTATTCCGTATCCTGAACGCTCGGCCACCGAGGGGGAAACGACAGGGTGACCAGGATTCGGACATCGATACGAGACGGCGCGCGCCGGGCCGGAACCGCCGCGGCCGCCCCGCTGCGCGCGCTGCGGACCCGCTGGCGGAGCTGGTCCCGGTGGCGCAAAAGCCTGGTCGTGGCGCTGACGGCACTCTCCGTGGTGCTCGTCCCGATCGGCTCGGCGGCGCTCGCGCTGCGCCTGCAGTACGTCGGCGACCCCTCCCCCGAGGCCCGCACCCGTGGCCGGGACGCGCTCTGGCTGGGTCACGCCTGGGTCGACGGCCGGAAGGGTGACGCGGACGTCGCCGTCCTCGCCGCTCGGCTCGCCGGCACCGGCATCCACGACCTCTACGTGCACACCGGTCCGCTGGAGCACGACGGCTCACTGCCGCCCGCCGTACACCCCCGGGCGCGCTGGTTCGTCGAGGCCGCGCACCGGGCGCTGCCCGGGGTCCGGGTGCAGGGCTGGCTCGGCGACGAGGTGAAGCCCGAGAAGGACGCCCTGGACCTGGAGGACGCCGCCACCCGCGAGCGGGTCACCGCCTCCGCGCGGCAGGTCCTGGACGCCGGCTTCGACGGCGTGCACTTCGACATGGAGCCGATCCGGCCCGGCTCCCGGGGCTGGCTCGCCCTGCTCGACCAGGTCCGCCCGGTCACCGCCGGGCGCGGCGCCACGCTGTCGGTGGCCGCCCCGCAGATCGACCCGCTGCCGTACCAGCACAACATCGCCATCGCGCTCACCGACCACGGCAAGTGGTGGGACCAGGCGTACTTCGCCGCGACCGCCCGCCGGGTCGACCAGATCGCGGTGATGACCTACGACTCCAGCATGCCGACCGAGGGGTTCTACGGCGCCTACAACGCCTACCAGACCGAACTCGCCCTGGAGGCCACCCCGGCGGACGTCGACCTCGTGATGGGGCTGCCGTTCTACTGGGAGGACAAGTGGGGGCACTGGGGCCACGCCGAGACGGTGACCGCCGGCATCCGGGGCATCCGGCTGGGCCTCGGCCGCCAGGACCTGCGGCGGCCGAACTTCGGCGTCGGCCTGTACGTGGACTTCGCCGCCACCGAGGAGAACTGGGCCGACTACCGGCGCGAGTGGGTCCGGTAGGGGGCTACGCCGCGGCCATCCGGTGGGCGAGCGCGCGCAGGTAGCGGTGGACGGTGGCCCCCTCGCCGGTCACGTAGTGCGAGACGGCCCGGTAGAGCGGCTGGTACACCTCGCCGCGCTCGGTGACGGTCAGCGTGCAGCCCCGGCCCGCCGGGGTCAGGACGTACGTCCAGGTGCCGCCGTACGGCAGGTCCGGGTCGGCGATCCCGGTCACCAGGCGGTGCGGGGCCGCGCTCTCGACCACCTCGTAGGTGGTGTGGCCGTGCTTGCCGTACTCGCGCCAGCGGAGGCCGCCGGTCGCGGTCGCGGGCAGCCGCTCGACGTGCGCCAGCCCCGGGCGCCAGGCCGGGAAGAGGTCGACGGCGGTCAGCACGTCCCAGACCTCGCCGGGCGGCCGGTCCAGCTCCAGGCCGCCCTCGCTGACGTGTTCCACCGGCAGCCGCCGGCCCGCGGCCAGCGCCGCCGCCGTCAGCCCGGCCGCGACCGCCACCAGTGCCACCCCGGCACCCGCCCACCACCGTCCGCTCATCCGCCGGCTCCTCACACCCGTGCCGCCCCGCCCCACCCCCATCATCGCGCCGTCCGCCCGCCCGGGCGCGGCCGGACGGCGGCGGGGCCCGGCCGGGCGGGCGCGGATAACCGCTGGATCGTGGGCGTCCCCTCCCCCAGACTGTCCCGGTGGCCCGGCGGAACGGCGCTTCAAAGCCCGTAGGCTGGGCAGGTAGGGACCATGGAGCGAGGCGTTCCATGGGTGACGAGAGGTTCGACCGTCGGCTTCCGGCCGCCGGCGCCCGGGCATTCCCGGCCGGGTGGCGCGGCGGCTGCCGACCGGAGGGAGACGCTGGGTGATCGAGCTGGAAGATGTTCCCGAGTTGATCGACCCGGTGATGGTCTGCGCCTTCGAGGGGTGGAACGACGCGGGTGACGCCGCCTCGGCCGCTCTGGCGCATCTGGACGAGACCTGGGGCGGCAAGGTGTTCGCCGCGCTCGACGCGGAGGAGTACTACGACTTCCAGGTCAACCGGCCCACCGTGTGGTTGGACGGCGGTGTGCGCCGGATCACCTGGCCGACCACCCGGCTCTCCGTGATCCGGGTCACCGAGCCGACCACCCGGGACGTCGTACTGATCCGCGGCATCGAGCCGAGCATGCGCTGGCGCTCGTTCTGCAACGAGCTGCTGGGCTTCGCGCACGAGCTGGGCGTCGAGCTGGTGGTGATCCTGGGCGCGCTGCTCGGCGACACCCCGCACAGCCGCCCGGTGCCGGTCAGCGGCGTCACCTCCGACCCGGAGCTGGCCCGCCGGCTGGAGCTGGAGGAGAGCCGCTACGAGGGGCCGACCGGCATCGTCGGGGTGCTCCAGGAGGCGTGCACGCACGCCGGGGTGCCGGCGGTGACGCTCTGGGCGGCGGTGCCGCACTACGTCGCGCAGCCGCCGAACCCGAAGGCCACCCTGGCGCTGATCAACAAGCTGGAGGACCTGCTGGACCTGCGCATCCCGCCGGGCGAGCTCGGCGAGGACGCCCGGGCCTGGCAGCTGGGCGTGGACCAGCTGGCCGCCGAGGACAGCGAGGTCGCCGAGTACGTCCAGCAGTTGGAGGAGGCGCAGGACACCGCGGAGCTGCCGGAGGCCTCGGGCGACGCGATCGCCCGCGAGTTCGAGCGGTACCTGCGGCGCCGGGAGAACGTCGGGCCGACCGGTGAGAAGCCGATCGCCGGGCACGCCACCGCGGAGCGGCCGGCCGAGCCCGAGCCGCCGACCGCCCGGGAGAGCCAGGACGGCGCCGAGGAGGAGTGAGCCTCCGCGCGGACACGCCGAAGGGGCGTCAGGACCGGTGGTCCTGACGCCCCTTCGGCGTTGTGCCGGCTTGCGCGCGCGTTCGGTGTGTACCGGCGGGCGCCCGCGTTCGGCGGGTACTGGCGGGAGCGCTACAGCGCGACGCCGAGCAGCGCGTCCACGGTGCGGGTGACCAGGCCGGGCGCGCCGATGTCGGTGCCCCCGTCGCTCTCCTGGGCGGCGGCCCAGCGGTCCACGGCGGCCAGCGCGGCCGGCGCGTCCAGGTCGTTCGCGAGCGCCGCGCGGACCTCGGCGAGCAGCTGCTCGGCGGCCGGGCCGTCCGGTCGGGAGACCGCGGCGCGCCAGCGGGCGAGCCGCTCGACGGCCTCGTCCAGGGTGGCCTTGGTCCACTCCCAGTCCTCGCGGTAGTGGTGCGAGAGCAGGGCCAGGCGGATCGCCGCCGGGTCGACGCCCTCGCGGCGCAGGGCCGAGACGAAGACCAGGTTGCCGCGGGACTTGGACATCTTGTGGCCGTCCAGGCCGACCATGCCGGCGTGCACGTACGCCTTGGCGTACGGGTGGGTGCCGGTGGCGACCTGGGCGTGCGCGGCGCCCATCTCGTGGTGCGGGAAGGAGAGGTCGCTGCCGCCGCCCTGGATGTCGAAGGACATGCCGAGGAACTGGAGGGCGATCGCGACGCACTCGATGTGCCAGCCGGGGCGGCCGTGGCCGAGCTCGGTGTCCCAGGCGGGCTCGCCGGGGCGGGCGGAGAGCCAGAGCAGGGCGTCCAGCGGGTGGCGCTTGCCCGGGCGGTCCGGGTCGCCGCCGCGCTCGGCGAAGACCGGGCGCATGGCCTCGCGGCTGAGCCCGGAGACCTCGCCGAAGGCCGGGTCGGACTCGACGGAGAAGTAGATGTCGCCGTCCAGCTCGTAGGCGGCGCCGCTCGCGAGCAGCTTCTGGACGAGCGGGACGATCCACGGGATCGACTCGACGGCGCCGATGTAGTGGGCCGGCGGGAGCAGCCGCAGCGCGGTCATGTCCTCGCGGAACAGCGCGGTCTCGCGCTCGGCGAGGGCCACCCAGTCCTGGCCGGTCTCGACCGCGCGCGCGAGCAGCGGGTCGTCGACGTCGGTGACGTTCTGTACGTAGAGGACGTCGTGGCCGGCGTCCCTCCACACCCGCTGCACCAGGTCGAAGGCGTTGTAGGTGGCGGCGTGGCCCATGTGGGTCGCGTCGTAGGGGGTGATGCCGCAGACGTAGATCCGGGCGGCGCCGTCCTGCGGCACGACCTCCCGGATGCCTCCCGTCGCGGTGTCGTGGATTCGAAGGGGGAGCCCCTGACCAGGCAGGGCGGGAACCTCGGAGGCGGGCCAGGCATGCATGGGATCGACTTTAACCTTGAGAACATTTGAAAGCCTAACCAGTCGGCAAGATCGACTGGATTCGCTTGCTTGCGTGGCCCGAGCGGTTCCTGATCGATCGTGTCCGACGACCGACGCCGGGCCCGCCGGTCCTGACCCGCCGGGCGGGACCTCCCGGAACACCGGATCGGCGGACCGTCAGATCGGCGGCCAGGGGATCGACGGCCAGTCCTCGGCGGGCAGCGGATGGGTGCCGGTGACGAGCATCGCGGCCACCCGGGCCCGGGCCGCGTCCAGTTCGACCGCCGTCAGGTGCGGGGCCAGCCGCTCCCCCAGCGCGCCGTCCAACTGCCCGGCCAGTCCGGCCAGCACCGCCACCGCCTCCTCGGGCAGCGACCGCCCGGCCCAGCCCCAGAGCAGGGTGCGCAGCTTGCCCTCGGTGTTGAACGTGACGCCGTGGTCGATGCCGTAGATCCGGCCGTCGGCGGCCGGGATCAGGTGGCCGCCCTTGCGGTCGGCGTTGTTGAGGACGGCGTCCAGCACCGCGAGCCGGCGCAGCCGCGCGTCGTCGGGGTGGACCAGCAGCGCGGTGCGCCCGTCCCCGACCTCGGCCTGGACGATCGGCAGCCAGCCATCCTCGGGGCCGCTCGGGTCCTGGAGCGCGAGCAGCGGGGCGGCGTCCGGATCGGGCTCCACCCACAGCTGCACCATGCCCGGCCCGTGCGGGCCCCCGCGCAGCACGGTGGGCGGGACCAGCCCCCAACCGGTGGCGGCGGACAGCTCGTACGCGGCGACCTCGCGGCCGGCCAGGGTGCCGTCCGGGAAGTCCCAGAGCGGGCGCTCGCCGGCCACCGGCTTGTAGACAGCCTGCGCGGCGAGGCCGTCCGCGCTGACGGTGCAGTAGAGCGCGGCGTTGGAGGCGTCGGTGAGCCGGCCGTGCACGGTCAGCGCGCCCTCGCGCAGCAGCCGCAGCGCGGTGTCCGGGTCGGCGGCCAGGGCGGCGGCCTCGGCGGGGTCGGAGCGCGGCGGCCCGAGCTCGTCGGCCGGCCGGGCGGGCTGCGTGTTCAGCGCCGGTACCCGTTCGCGCGCGGGCACAGGTGGCCCTCCGGGTCGAGCGGGAGGTTGCAGAACGGGCAGGGCCGGCGGCCGGCCGCGACGAGGTCCAGCGCGCGCTTGGCGAACACCCGGGCCATCGCGCCGGACAGCCGCACCCGGAGCATGTCGGGGCCGTTCTCGTCGTCCTCGAAGACGGCGGCGCCCTCCTCCTCGCCCTCCTCGTCCTCGATCAGCGCCTGCGCCTCGACGACCAGGCAGCTGTCCACGCTGTCCCAGGCCAGCGCCATCGTGCCGACCCGGAACTCCTGCTCCAGCGGCAGGTCCAGCGGCGCGGTGTCCAGCAGGTCCTGCGGGGCGCCGGCCGGGATGGTGGCGTCGCCGCTGCGGCGCAGGGCCTCGTCGAGGACCTCCTCGATCCGCTCCGCGAGCGCGGCGACCTGGCTCTTCTCCAGCAGCACGCTGGTGATCCGCCCCCGGGCGCTGGCCTGCAGGTAGAACGCCCGGGCGCCGGGCTGGCCGACGGTACCGGCCACGAACCGTTCGGGCTGGTCGTAGAAGTAGACCTGACGGGGCACGCTCTCGCTCCGGATCGTTTCGATCGTCGTGGACGTCGGGGACGTCGCTGGGTTCGGGTTCGGGGTCGGGCTCGGGGTGGGGCTCGGGTGGTCCGAGGTACGCGGCCGGGTGCGCCGGTACCCCACTGGTCACCCTACGACCTCCCGGGCCGGGCAGGGGAGCCGAGGCCGGAGAGGCCGGAGGCGGGCGGCTCAGGCCGTGCCGGTGGAGCCGCCGACCACGGCGTCCCCGTTCGCGCCGCCCCGGCCGGGCCCGCCGGCGGGCCTCGGGGCGAGCGAGGCGAGGTCGCCGGTGTCTCCCATCCGCAGGACGAACGGGCGGCGCGCGGTGTAGCGGATCGCGGTGACCGAGCAGGGATCGACGTTGATCCGCTGGAAGTGGTCGAGGTGCAGGCCGAGCGCGTCGGCCACCACCGCCTTGATCACGTCGCCGTGCGAGCAGGCGATCCAGACCGCGTCCTCGCCGTGCTCGGCGGCGATCTTCTCGTTCCACTCGCGGACCGCGCCCACCGTGCGGTGGCTCAGCTCGCGCAGCGACTCACCGCCGGGGAAGGCGGCGGCGGCCGCGTGGTCCTGGACGGTGCGCCAGAGCGGTTCCTTGGCCAGCTCGGCCAGCGGCCGGCCGGTCCACTCGCCGTAGTGGCACTCGCCGAGCCGCTCGTCCAGCGCGGGCTCGCCCGGTGCCGTGCCGCCGCGCGCGGGGCCGGCCAGTTCGGGGCGGGCGGCGAGCAGCGGCTCCAGGGTCTGCCGGCAGCGCTCCAGCGGGCTGCTGACCGCCTGGACCAGCGGGACGGGGGCGAGCCGGCCGGCGAGCGCGGCGGCCTGCGCGCGCCCGGTGTCGTCGAGCTCCACCCCGGGCGTCCAACCGGCCAGGATTCCGGCGGTGTTCGCGGTCGAGCGGCCGTGGCGGACGAGCAGGAGGGTGGGCATGGGGCCACCCTACGGCCTCCCGGGGCGTCGCGGGCGGCCTCCGGGATCTTGGTCGGAGCGCCGCGGCGGGCGTGGTGAGCGGGGCGCGCGTGCGGGGTGCGCCGGGGCGAACCGCTGTCGGGGTGGGTGTTCCGGACCGGCCCCAGGGGTGAGAATGGCCCGCATGATCGTGCATTGCGCCATCTACCGCGACGGCCGACCGGTCGCGACGCCCGAGGGTCCCACCGGGACCCTCGCCGCCGCGCGGAAGGCGGGGCGCGGCGGCTTCGTCTGGATAGGCCTGTTCGAGCCCAGCGCCGAGGAACTCGACCAGGTCGCCGCCGAGTTCGGGCTGCACCCGCTCGCGGTCGAGGACGCGGTCGGCGCCCACCAGCGCCCCAAGGTCGAGGCGTACCAGGACTCGCTGTTCGTCGCGCTCAAGACGCTCGGCTACCACCCCGGCGGCCACGCGGTGACCAGCGGCGAGGTGATGCTCTTCGTCGGCGAGGACTTCGTGATGACCGTCCGGCACGGCGCCGACAGCCCGCTCGGCGAGCTGCGCGCCGAGTTGGAGCAGCAGCCGGAGGTGCTCAAGTACGGCCCGAGCGCCGTGCTGCACTCGGTCTGCGACACCGTGGTGGACGGCTACGTGGACGTCGCCGTCGGGCTCCAGGCGGACCTCGACGAACTGGAGGCCGACGTGTTCGCCCCCGGCCGGGTGGGCCGGGACGTCGCGAGCCGGATCTACGGCTACAAGCGGCAGCTGGTGACCGTCCGCCGGGCCACCGGCCCGCTGGTCGACCCGATGCTGCGGCTGGAGCGCGGCGGAGTGCCGTACGTCCGCGCCGAGGCGCTGCCGTACCTGCGGGACGTCGCCGACCACCTGGCCCGCGCCAACGACCAGGTGGAGGCCATGGACCGGCTGCTCTCCGACATCCTCGCCGCGAACCTGGCGCAGGTCAGCGTGCAGCAGAACAACGACATGCGGAAGATCTCCGCCTGGGCGGCGCTGGCGGCCGTGCCGACGATGATCGCCGGCGTGTACGGGATGAACTTCGACCACATGCCCGAGCTGCACCAGCCCTGGGGCTACCCGGCGGCGCTCGGGCTGATGGCGGTGGTCTGCGTGCTGCTGCACCGGGTGTTCAAGCGGCACGGCTGGCTGTAGCCCTGGCGCGGCCCCGTCCGGTGCGGCCCCTCCTGCACGGGAGGGGCCGCACGGGGCGGGCGGTCAGGCCAGGCCGGCGCGCTCCAGCGCCTCGACGCCGGTGCGCAGCGCGGTGATCCGCTCGTCGAGCGTGAAGCCGGCCGGGGCCAGGGTGAGCGTGGTGACGCCCGCGTCGGCGTAGGCCTGCATCCGGTCGGCGATCCGGGCGGTGTCGCCGATCAGCGAGGTGGCGTCGATGAGCTCGTGCGGGACGGCGGCGGCCGCGCCCGCGTAGTCCCGGGCCAGGTAGCGCTCCTGGACCTCGTCGGCGGCCTGCTCGTAGCCCATCCGCCGGGCGAGCTGGTTGTAGAAGTTCTTCTCCTTGCTGCCCATGCCGCCGATGTAGAGCGCGGTGTACGAGCGCTGCGAGTCGACGCCCGCCTTGATGTCCTCGCCGACCGCGATGGCGACGGTCGGGCAGACGTCGAAGCCCTCCAGCTCCCGGCCGGCCTCGGCACCGGCCTTGACGCGGCCGGCCTTCAGCGGGTCGAGGGAGAGCGCGGCGTGCTCGGGGTCGAAGAAGATGCCGAGCCAGCCGTCGGCGATCTCGCCGGTCTGCTCCAGGTTCTTCGGGCCGATCGCGGCGATGTACAGCGGGATGTGCTCGCGCACCGGGTGCACGGTGAGCTTGATCGGCTTGCCGGGGCCGCCGGGCAGCGGCAGCGTCCAGTGGGCGCCCTCGTGCACCAGCCGCTCGCGGGACATCGCCTTGCGGATGATCTCCACGTACTCGCGGGTGCGGGCCAGCGGCTTGTCGAACTTCACGCCGTACCAGCCCTCGGAGACCTGCGGGCCGGAGACGCCCAGGCCGAGCCGGAAGCGGCCGCCGGAGAGGGTGTCCAGGGTGGCGGCGGTCATCGCGGTCATCGCGGGGGTGCGGGCCGGGATCTGGAAGATCGCCGAGCCCACGTCGATCCGCTCGGTCCGCGCGGCGACGAAGGACAGCACGGTGGCCGCGTCCGAGCCGTAGGCCTCGGCGGCCCAGCAGACCGAGTAGCCGAGCCGGTCGGCCTCCTGGGCGACGGCGATGTTGTCGGCGTCCATGCCGAGTCCCCAGTAGCCGAGGTTGATGCCGAGTCGCATGGGCACTGCCTTCCAGTTCGGTTGTGTCGTGAGGGTAGCGGCGCGTCCGGCGGCCATGCTACTGGCCGGTAGGAGTGCGCCGGGTCATATTTCGGCCGCGCGCCGGGCCCGCCCGGAGCGGTGCGGCGGGCGGTGATCGTCCTGCGGGTCTGCACACCTGCCCGGGCACCGGCCGCTACGCTCAGCCGACGTGGGGGCCGCCTCCCCCCACCTGCGCGTTCGTCCCCCGTCGTCCCGGCGGTGCGGCGGCGGTGCCACCCGGTTCCGCCGCGCCGCCACCGCACCTTCGGCCAGTGAGAGGGCACGTCCGATGGAAATGCGTCACCTCGGCCGCACCGGGCTGCAGGTCTCCCGGCTCGGTCTCGGCACCATGACCTGGGGCCGCGACACCGGCGAACAGGAGGCCGCCGACCAGCTCAAGGAGTTCGTCGACGCCGGCGGCAACCTCGTCGACACCGCCGACGTCTACTCCGACGGCGACGCCGAGTACCTGCTCTCCCGGCTCACCGACAGCCTCGTCCCCCGCTCCGACCTGGTCATCGCCACCAAGGCGGGCAGCGTCCCCTCCTCCGGCCGCCGCTTCGACGGCTCGCGCGGCCACCTGCTCGCCGCGCTCGACGCCTCGCTGCGCCGGCTCGGCACCGACTACGTCGACCTCTGGCAGGTGCACGCCTTCGACCCGGCCACCCCGGTCGAGGAGACCCTCAGCGCCCTCGACATCGCCGTCTCCTCCGGCCGCGCCCGCTACGTCGGGGTCTGCGACTTCAGCGGCTGGCAGCTGGCCAAGGCCGCCACCTGGCAGCACGCCCACCACGGCCGGGTGCCGCTGGCCGGGGCGCAGTTGGAGTACTCGCTGCTCCAGCGCGGCCTCGAACGGGAGGCCCTGCCCGCCGCGCGGGACGCCGGGGTCGGGCTGCTCGCCGCCTCCCCGCTCGGCCGCGGCGTGCTCACCGGCAAGTACCGGCACGGCCTCCCGCAGGACTCGCGCGGGGCCTCGCCGTACCTGTCCGGGTTCGTCCAGCCGTACCTCGGGGAGCGCGCCCGGCGGGTCGTGGACGCCGTCGCCACCGCCGCGGACGGACTCGCCAGCAGCCCGCTGGCGGTCGCGCTGGCC
This sequence comes from Kitasatospora misakiensis, assembly GCF_042656005.1. NCBI lineage: Bacteria > Bacillati > Actinomycetota > Actinomycetes > Kitasatosporales > Streptomycetaceae > Kitasatospora > Kitasatospora misakiensis. The sequence goes on from NZ_JBHSOF010000006.1 coordinate 87,731, forward strand.
TGGGTCCGGGACCGCCCCGGGGTGGCGAGCGCGCTGGTCGGGGCCCGCACGGTGGGACAACTGCAGGCGGCGCTGTCGGTGGAGGCGCTTACGCTTCCGGAGGAGATCCGCGGTGCGCTCGACGACATCTCGGCGCCGGTCCACCGCTACCCCGACCAGGGGTGGAGCGAGCTGTAGCGGTCGCTCGACCCCGCGCCCGAGCCTGCCCGAACCGACCCGACCGCCGGTCCGGCCGCCCCGCGCGGCCCCGGACCGGCCCGACCCGCCGACCGCCCGCAGCACGGGGCGGCCGGTACCCAGCAGTGGAGTTGAGCTTTTGTGGAGCGGACGATGACTGACGCGGAGAACGGCGCTCCGGAGGAGGCCTCGACGGGCCCGGGCGCCGGCGGCGAGACGGCCGACCGGGGCTCCGTTCCCGCCCAGGCGTCGACGGACCGGGGTCCGGCGGGCGCGGAGGGCTCGGCGGCCTCGGACGGGGCGGCTTCGGGTGAGGTGGCCTCGGACGCCGCCGGTCCGGCTGTCGACCCGGCGGAGCGGGCGGCGGCCGTCGCGGCGCTGGCGGAGCGGGTCCGCTCGGTGGGCCGGTCCGCCGAGGGCGCCGCCGGGCCGGTCTCCCCCGAAGCCGGGCCGGAGACCGGGGCGGCCCCCGCCGGCGGCGCCGCGACCGACCGGGCGGTGACGGACGAGCAGCGGGCGCAGGCGCTCAAGGCCACCGCCGAGGTGCTCACCGCGGGCGGCGCCCCGGCCGAGCTGGCCGCCGCCGCCGTGTCGGTGTTCGGCGACGGCACGGCCGAGCAGCTCCGCGAGGACCCGTGGGCGGTGCTCACCCTGCCCGGCGTCCGCCCTGAGCACGCGGACGGCTTCGCCCGCGGTCTGCTCGGTCCGGCGGCGGGCCCGGGCGACCCGCGCCGGGCCCAGGCCCTGGTCGGCTGGGTGCTGGAGCAGGCGGCGCTGCGCGGCCACTCCGCCCTGGAGATCGGCGAGGTGACGGCCGGGCTGGAGCGGCTCGGAGTGCCGGACTCCGCCGCCGCCGTCCAGGCCGCGGTGCTCGACGGCCGGGCGATGCCGTTCCAGGAGGAGCTCACCGGTGCCGAGGCGCACGCGGCGGGCGGGGACGAGGAGGACGAGCCGCCGACCCGGACGCTGCTCGCCCTGGAGCGCCTGGCGCTGGCCGAGGAGAGCCTCGCCGACGGGCTGGTCCGGCTGATGTCCACCTTCGTGCCCGGGGAGGACCCGGCGGAGGACGGTGACGCCGAGGGCACGGCCGAGGACTCCGGCGAGTCGGTCGAGGAGTCCGACGAGGACGGGGCCGACAACGCCGCCGAGGAGCCCGCCGGGGAGTCGCCCGCCGCGCCCGCTCCGACCGCCTGGGAGGCCGCCGCCGCGGCGGCCCCCTCCTCCTCCGCGACCGCCCTGGTCCGGGCCGCCGCCGAGAGCGCGCTCGTCCTGCACACCGGCGGCGAGGCGGCCCGCGCCGAGCCGGCCGCCCTGCTGGCCGCCGCCACCGGCCTCGGGCTGCGCGCCTGGGCCGCCACCTGGACCGACCACGGCCGGGATGCCTTCGCGGCGCTCGCCCCGCTCGCCGACGCCCCGGCCCCCGCACCCGTCGCCACGCTGGCCGAGCTGCTCGCCGGCGCGGCCGGCCCCGGCCGGTCCTCCGACGGCACGCTCGCGCTCGACCTGCTGATCGTGCTGGACGCCCCGCTGCTGGACGTCGAGCTGGCCGCCACCCTGCTGGAGTCGCTCGCCGACGGCAGCCGGCTGGTGCTCAGCGGCGACCCCGGCCAGCTCTGGTCCGCGGGCCCGGGCCGGTTCTTCGCCGACCTGCTCGCCGCCAAGGTCTGCCCGGCCGTCTCCTCCCGCACCCCGGACTTCGGCCCGATCGGCGAGCTGGTCTCCGGCGTCGGCATCGGCGAGCTCCAGCCGGTCGAGGCGCCGGACAAGGAGGTGGTCATCCTGACCGCCAAGGACGCCGGCGAGGCCGTCCACCGCGCCATCCAGTTGCTCACCGACTCGATCCCGCGCGCCCTCGGCATCCCGTCCGAGCAGGTCGTCCTGCTCACCCCCGGGCACGGTGGCGCGGCCGGCACCCGCGCGCTGAACGCGGCCGCCAAGGCCCGGCTCAACCCGGGCCCGGGCCGGTTCGGCGGCTTCGACCCCGGCGACCGGGTCGCCGACTCGCCCGCGCCCGGCCACACCCGGCTCGCCCGGGTGGTCGACGGCGACGCCGCCGGCCTGCACCTGGAGTACCCGGACGGCACCCGCCGCACCGTCGCGCCCGCGGAGGCCGGGAAGCTGCGGCACGGCTGGGCGCTGACCGTCCACCAGGCGGTCGGCCGGCACTGGCCGGGCGCGGTGGTGGTCCTGCCGGACGACGCGGGCGCGGCGCTCACCCGGCAGTGGGTCTACACCGCGTTCGGCCGCGGCGAGCGGCACCTCTCGGTGGTCCACGCCGCCGGCCCGGCGCTCCCGCAGGCCGTCGCCGAGCGTCCCGCCGCCCCGCGCACCACCCGGCTGCGCGCGATCCTCGCCGAGAACGCCGCCCAGGTGTACTGACCTCGGGCACGGCCGCCGGACCGCGTGCGGCCTGTCTGCGGCCCGAACGAACGACGGGAGGGTCCCCCTCGGTTTCGAGGGGGACCCTCCCGTTCCGCATTCCGCGCTCCCGCGCGGGGAACGTCCGAAATCGTGCGCCCGGAGCGGCGTCGTGGGACCGGCCGACGGGGTCAGCCGCCGGAGGTCACTCCTCGGGGTCCTCGTCGTCGTAGACCTCGCTGACGTCGAAGCGGCAGATCAGCAGCTGCGGATCCGCGTGTTCGAAGGGTTCCGGCAGCCACTCCCCCGGCTCGCTCGGCTCGGCGGCGGCCACCCAGAGCGTGGAGTCGCCCTCCTCCAGCCCGAACTCCTCACTGCGGGCGGCGATCTCGTCCGGCTCGAACTCACCGAACAGCACGCCGATCGCGGCGTTCACCCCACCGCCCGAGGCCCCGTCGGGGGTCAGCGAGTCGTCCAGCCGCTCGGCCTGGGCACGCAGCCGCTTCGGGTCGACGACGTGGTAGTCACGGCGGATCAGCACACTGATCGCCTCGGGCTGTTCCGGGCCGTGGTACCCGCCCGGGCCCTCGTCCCCGGGGACCTCGAAGGGGGTGACCTCGTCGTAGGCCTCGTACAGGAGCTGGTCGTACGCGATGGCCGCCGTCGCGAGCTGCTCGTAGGCGGTGGACACAGCGGAATCGTCCGCTGCGCTGGGGCTTGACACCGCTTCCAGATGACGGTCGATGGCGGCCTTGACCGCCTCGGCGGCGGCGCGTACCTCGGCAATGGTGGGCTGCGCGGCATCAGACATGGTGCAGACGCTATCTCCCCTCGGTGCCGGTACGCACAGCGGTTGTCACCTACAACCGCGATTTCACCGCAACTTCCTCCGCGATGTCCGTTCCGGGTGGTTCTGTACCCCCTCGGGGAGCGTCCGACGGCGCGCGCCGGGCGTGCACGCGAGCCCGTCCGGGTGTCGCTTCACCGGGCGCGCCCGGGGTATGCAAACCACAGGAGCAACGGAACTGATGTCCAGTCAGTGCGGTGCGGGTCCGGGCGGCCGAAAATACCCGGGCCCGTTGTCGGAGGCAGGCCGTAGGCTTGCGCGCAGGTGTCCCACAGGAGGAGCGTTTTGACCCCACCGAAGCCGGTCCGGCAGCCGGAGTACGAATACCAGTCGCTGCGCATGCCGCGCGGGACGTCCCGCAACGCGGCACGTCAACTCCTCACCGATCACGCCGAGTACGGGCACTGGGAGCTGGACAGACTCCGGCTGTTCCCGGACGGGAGCCGGACCGTGCTGCTGCGCCGGCGGATCATCCGGCAGGTCCGGAGCTGGTGAGGGCGAGCCGAGGCCGGTGACGGCGACCGCACGGCGACCGCACGGCGACCGGGGCACCGCGGGACTGCGGTGCCCCGGCCCCGCGCGGAGTCCCGGCCCAGTGCGGCGTCAGCCCGGGGCCGGGACTCCGGGAGCACTCAGCGGGCGCCGGCGCGGGCGCGGCGGTAGAGGACGCCGCCGCCGATCAGCAGGGCGAGGCCGGCCGCACCGAGCAGCTCGGTGTCGCCCGCGCCGGTGGAGGCCAGCTGGGTGCCGGCCGCGGCGGTCGCGGCGGCGGACGGGGCCGCGGACGGGCTGCCGGTTCGCGCGGCGGCCGGGTGCGCCAGGCCGGGGGTCCCCCGGTCCGCCGACCCGCCCTGCTGCGCGCCGGGGCCGCTGCCCGCCGGGCCCGCGGAGCCGCCGGTCGTCCCGGTGGTGCCGGTGCCGGGCGGCACCACGGCGGTCGGGCCGCCGTTGCGGGGGGTGCCCGGCGTGCTCTCACCGCTGCTCGGGCTCTGGGTGACGGGCGGCGTCGAGGGCTGACCGGTGGCGGGCGGCGGCGGGTTGTGCGAACCGTGCTCCTCCGGGCAGTCGTCGTCGGGCTTGGCGGGCGAGGTGTGCGCGGGCGCCGCCGCATTGGCGCAGTCGTTGCCGAACGCCGGGTTGGCGGCGCCGACCACGTCGACCGAGTTCCCGCAGGCGTTGACGGGCACGTGCACCGGGGCCTGGACGCTGTTGCCGGAAGCCACACCGGGCGAGTCGGCGGCCGTACCGGAGGCGGCCGAGCCCGAGGCCGACTTGCCGCCGCCCGCGTGCGCGCCGCCCGGACGCCCGGAGGCGTTGGCGCAGTTGTTGCCGTACGCCGGGTTCAGCACGCCGACCACGTCGACCGTGTTGCCGCAGGCGTTGATCGGCACCTCGACCGGCACCTGCACCGAGTTGCCGGACGCGACCCCCGGCGAACCCACCGCCGCGCCCTCCGCCCCGGCGGTCGCGCTGGCGTAACCGGCGGTCGAGGCCAGCACACTGCCCGTGGCCACGGCCGTGAGGAGCCCCTTCTTGGCTGCGTTCCTCATATTTTCCCCTGACATTTCGAGACGACGTGACGACCTTCCGAAAGTCGGAATTTCCGATTGGGCGGAGAGGTCCTCGGGTGTATGGGAGAAAACGAAGCAACTCGCGGGGAGGTTGAGCCGTGCGGCCCCTGTTCACTCTTTCGAGGGATGTCATGGGCTGACCCGGGGGCGCGCCCGACAAGCAGGCGCCCCCGGGGCGGCGCGCACGCCGCCCCGGGGGCCCGACTCAACGACCCGCGAGGGCTCAGACGTTCGCGCAGGAGTTGCCGAACGCCGGGTTCAGCACGCCGATCACGCTGACGGAGTTGCCACACGCGTTCACCGGGATGTGCACCGGGACCTGGACCAGGTTGCCGGACACGACACCCGGGGAACCGGCGGCCACACCCTCGGCAGCGGCCCCGCCGTGAGCGGAAGCGACACCGGAGACGGCGAGCACCAGGCCACCGGTGGCGGCGGTCACGGCGGCGATCTTCTTGACCTTCATCATTCCTCCTGTATGAACACCCGGATATCGGTTCCGGGCTGTCACAGGAAGAAACGACGTTGCGGCAAACGGGGTACGGAACAGGCGTTGCATTCACCCGGACCGGTGATACGACGAACATGTCATCGATCTGTCGGCTCGGGCGACGAGGCGGACGGTGGGGCTGGAGGGGCCGGACGAGGGGAGCCGCGCGGCAGGTCACCGCGCGGCTCCCGCCCAGGTCAGCAGGCGTCGATGAACCGGTCCAGCACCCGCACGCCGAACTTCAGACCGTCCACCGGTACCCGCTCGTCCACCCCGTGGAACATCCCGGCGAAGTCCAGCTCCGGCGGCAGCTGCAGCGGGGCGAAGCCGAAGCAGCGGATCCCGAGGTCCTGGAAGGACTTGGCGTCCGTCCCGCCGGACAGGCAGTACGGCACGGCGCGGGCGATCGGGTCCTCGGCGCGCAGCGCGGTCTGCATCGCCTCGACCAGGGCGCCGTCGAAGCTGGTCTCGATCGCCTTGTCCGAGTGCAGGCTCTCCCGCTTCACGCGCGGGCCGAGCACGCTGTCCAGCTCGGCCAGGAACTCCTCCTCGTAGCCGGGCAGGAAGCGGCCGTCCACATGCGCGGTGGCCTGGCCGGGGATGACGTTCACCTTGTAGCCGGCACCGAGCATGGTCGGCTGGGCGGTGTTGCGCAGCGTGGTGCCGATCATCTTGGCGATGCCGCCCAGCACCCGGAGCGTCTCGTCCATGTTCTCCGGGTCGAGCTCGACGCCCAGCGCGTCCGACAGCTCGTCCAGGAAGGCCCGGACGGTCTTGGTGATGCGCAGCGGGAACTGGTGGCGCCCGAGGCGGGCGACCGCCTCGCACAGCTCGGTGATGGCGTTGTCGTCGTTCTCCATCGACCCGTGCCCGGCCCGGCCCTCGACCGTGAGCCGCATCCAGTGCATGCCCTTCTCGGCCGTCTCCACCAGGTAGAGCCTGGTGCGGTCGTTGACGGTGAAGGAGAAGCCGCCGACCTCGCCGATCGCCTCGGTCACGCCCTCGAAGAGCCCCGGGTGCTTGTCCACCAGGTACCGGGCGCCGTACGTGCCGCCCGCCTCCTCGTCGGCGAGGAAGGCCAGCACCAGGTCGCGCGGGGGCTTGCGGCCGGTGCGCAGCCGGTCGCGGACCACCGCCAGGGTCATCGCGTCCATGTCCTTCATGTCGACCGCGCCGCGCCCCCAGACGCAGCCGTCCGCGATCTCGCCGGCGAACGGGTCGTACGTCCAGTCCGCGGCGTTGGCCGGCACCACGTCGGTGTGCCCGTGGATCAGCAGGCCCGGACGCGAGCGGTCCTCACCCTCGATCCGGACGACGGTGGACGCGCGCCCCTTGGCCGACTCGATGATCTGCGGTTCGAGGCCGAACTCGGCGAGCTGCTCGGCCACGTACTCGGCGGCCTTCCGCTCGCCCGGGCCGGAACCGTCGCCGTAGTTGCTGGTGTCGATCCGGATCAGATCGCGGCAGATGTCGGCGACCTCGGACTCTCCCGTCACCTTCGGTGCCTCCGCCCGCCCCGCCGACTCGCTCCGCTCGCTCACGGTCACTCCTCGTCTCTGGCCCGCACCGACGCCCCAGCGGCGCCCCGAGACCTGCACCCGGGTCGCACGAGCACGTCCGCCCATCCTCTCCCAGCCCCCGACCCGGATCCACCCCCAGGAAACACGCCGACACACCGCCGCAACCCCCACTCCCCCATCCGGAGCCGTTTTGGGACCCGCAGCAGATCACTGCTACAGTTACATCTGTCAGCGCGGCCGACGAACAGAAGGAAGCCGCAAGGACAACACCCCGTCCGGGTGGCGGAATGGCAGACGCGCTAGCTTGAGGTGCTAGTGCCCTTTATCGGGCGTGGGGGTTCAAGTCCCCCCTCGGACACCGCTGAGCGGGCCAGGAGAAATCCTGGCCCGCTTTTCGTTTTCCCGGTTTCCCGATGAGTGGTGGGCTCGGTCACGGAGCGTGGTCGGCGGGCGCGCCGGCCGGGGCCTGGGCCGCCGGTGGGCGAGGGGCGAGACGGCCGCGCAGCAGTTCGGCGACGACGAAGGACGTCACGGCGGTCACCAGCAGCAGCGGGAGGGAGTCCGGCGCCTCCGGTCCCAGCAGGGCGGCCGCCAGCACGGTGCTGGTGACCGGCAGCCGGGTGACCGCCGTCGCGGCGGCGGCCAGGCCGACCGCCAGGCCCGACTCGGTGCCGAGACCGGGCAGCGGGCCGCAGACCACCCCGACGGCGGCGCCGATCAGCACCGCGGGGAAGATCGGACCGCCGCGCAGACTGCCCAGGGCGATGCCCCAGGCGGCCGTCTTGCAGAGCGTCAGCGCCAGCAGCGCGAACACCGACCAGGCCGCCGGGTCCGCTGCCAGCGCGCCCAGGGTGGCCTGGCCGGAGAGCGCCGCCTCCTCCGGCGAGCGGTCCGTCAGCAGGGCGTACGCGGAGATGCACGCGCCGACCGCGATCGCGCACAGCACCGTGCGGAGCGCGGTCTGCCGGGTCGTCGGCGGCGGCCCGGCGCGCTCCGGGTCGCCGACGGTGAAGGCCTTGACCCGGTGGCCGAGCGTCTGGCCGGCCACGCAGATCACGGTGACGGCGACGGCGACCGGCAGGCCCCAGAGGAAGTCGCCCGGGTCCGGGACCCCGCCCGGTGGTTCCGAGGGCAGCGAGAGGGCGCCGACCGAGAGCCCGGTCCAGTGGCCGAAGCCGGTGAAGACCAGCGCGCCGACGCCGCTCGCCAGCAGGCACGGCATGATCAGCAGCAGGAGTTGCGGCCCGCCGAGACCGGCCGCCTCGATCATCATCACGGCCGCCACCAGCGGGCTGCCGAAGATGGTGGAGATCGCCGCCGTCGCACCGGCCGCGCCGAGCACCGGCACCATCTGGGGCCGGGCCGCGCGGCGGGACGGCCGGACGGCGAGCAGCGCCAGTCCGCCGCCCATCGCCATCAGCGGTGCCTCCGGGCCGAGCACCGCGCCGAGCGGCAGGCAGGCGAGGGCCGCGAGGACGACGCCGGGCACCGTCCTCGGCGGGGCGGGCGGTCCGCCCAGGCCGTCCACCGGGATGTGGCCGCCCCGGCCGGGCACCCGGGTGACGATCGGCGCGAGCAGCAGGCCGGCCAGCAGCAGCGCGGGCAGCGGCCACCACCAGGGCGCGCGGTCGTGGCCGAGGGCCTCCGGGAGGCTCTCCCAGATCCAGTGCTGGAGCTGGTGCTCCAGGCCGACGAACCAGAAGGCGGCCAGCGAGACCGGGACGCCGACCAGGGCCGAGATCAGGAGGAGGCCGAGGTAGCCCTTGGAGCGCAGCACCCCGTGCACGGTGGGGGACGGCCGTCCGGGCTCCGGGTCGGCGCGGGTGGCCGGGTCGGCGCGGGCCGTCGGGTCCTCGCTCCCGCTCGGACCACCGGTCGGCTCGGCCATCGTCCGCCTCCGTCGCGCTCCCCGGGCCGGTCCGGCTCCGGCCGCGTCCTGGGACCGAGTCTCGCCCGCGACGGAGGCTGTCGCACGGCGGGCAACCGCCCGGGCCCGGCGCGCCCCGGCGGGGGTTGCGCCGGGCGGGTGAGCGCCCCGGTCACCCGGTAAGCGAGGTCAGTCCTGCTGAATCCGCCGGGGCTCGCCGAGGGCGCTCTCGATGCCCTGGACCATCCGCCAGAGCGGCGCCCGGCGGCTGGCGACCAGGACCACGACGTCGTCCTGCTCCGCCGGGCCGAGGCCGTCCGAGGCCGCGTCCCCCCCGGCGGCGCGCTCGCTCCAGGTGTCGGTGACGAAGGCCATCGCCCGGTCCACCTCGGCCACCCAGTCGCTCTCGCCGCCCGAGCGGAGCCAGGTGCGCAGGGCGTGGTTGTGCGCGGCGACCACCGCGGCGGCGACCACGTCGGCCCGCAGCGGCCCGTCCGGGCGCTCGGCGAAGCGGCCGCGCAGGTAGTGCGCCAGGGTGTGCTCGTAGCGCCAGACGACGGACAGCTCGTAGGCGCGCAGGCCGGGCACCTTGCGGGTGAGGCGGTAGCGCTGGACGGAGAAGGACGGCTGCTCGGCGTACATCCGCAGGACGAGCCGGGCGGCGTCGCCCGCGTGCCGGACCGGGTCCTCCTCACCGGTGCCGGACTCCAGGAACTCCGTCATCTCGGCGAGGCCGCGCTCGTGGTCGGGGAAGACCACGTCCTCCTTGGCCGGGAAGTAGCGGAAGAAGGAGCGCCGGCCGACGCCGGCGAGCGAGACGATGTCGTCGATCGTGGTCTGCTCGAAGCCGCGTTCCAGGAAGAGCTCGAAGGCGGCGGCAACCAGCGCCTCGCGCATCGCGGGCTTCGGATGCCCGTCGTTCATGGGCTGGTCCTGCTCTTCCTTCTCGCTCATTCCCGGAACATAGCATCGGCCTCGAACACCCGGACCGGCCCGCGTACGGCGGTGGTCCGGGGGCCCGAGGGCGGGTACCGCGGAGGCCCCGGGCGGGGCTACGGCAGGTTGCGGGCCATCACGATGCGCTGGATCTGGTTGGTGCCCTCGTAGATCTGCGTGATCTTCGCGTCCCGCATCATCCGCTCCAACGGGTAGTCCCGCGTGTACCCGTACCCACCCAGCAACTGCACCGCGTCCGTCGTGATCTCCATCGCCGCGTCCGACGCGAAACACTTCGCCGCCGCCCCGAAGAACGTCAGATCCGCATCCGTACGCTGCGACTTCGCCGCCGCCGCATACGTCAACTGCCGCGCCGCCTCCAACTTCATCGCCATGTCCGCCAACATGAACTGCACACCCTGGAAATCACCGATCGGCTTCCCGAACTGCTTCCGCTCCCGCACATAGCCCTTCGCGTAGTCCAACGCCCCCTGCGCGATCCCCAACGCCTGCGCCGCGATCGTCACCCGCGTGTGGTCCAGGGTCTTCATCGCCGTCGCGAACCCCGTCCCCTCCGCGCCGATCATCCGGTCCGCCGGGATCCGCACATTGTCGAAGTACACCTCACGCGTCGGCGACCCCTTGATGCCCAACTTCCGCTCCGGCGCGCCGAAGGAGACGCCCTCGTCGCCCTTCTCCACCACGAACGCCGAAATGCCCTTCGACCGCAGCTCCGGATCCGTCACCGCCATCACGGTGTAGAACTCCGACACACCCGCGTTGGTGATCCAGCGCTTCACACCGTTCAGCACCCAGAAGTCCCCGTCCCGCACCGCCCGGGTCTTCATCCCCGCCGCGTCCGAACCCGCCTCCGGCTCCGACAGGCAGTACGAGAACATCCCCTCACCCCGGGCCAGCGCGCCCAGGTACTTCGCCTTCAACTCCTCCGAACCGGACAGCTGCACCGGCAGCGAGCCGAGCTTGTTCACCGCCGGGATCAACGAGGACGAGGCGCACACCCGCGCCACCTCCTCGATCACGATCACCGTCGCCAACGCGTCCGCCCCCGCACCACCGAACTCCTCCGGCACATGCACCGCATGCAGGTCATTGCCCTGCAACGCGTCCAACGCCTCCTGCGGGAACCGCCCCTGCTCGTCCACCTCCGCCGCGAACGGAGCGATCTTCGCCTCGGCCAGCGAACGCACCGCCTCACGGAGCATCTCGTGCTCCTCGGAGATCCGGAAGAGATCGAAGTCCGCCGCCCCTGCGCTGCCCGCCATGATTCCTGCCTCTTCGGAGAGTCGTGCCAGCTGTGAAACCGGTTAGTTACCGTTAAGTAGAGATCCTAGGCCGCCGACCTGCGGCTGCCTAGGTCAGTCGACCTCCGTGCCGAGGGTGTCGCCGGCCTTGTGCTGCTGGAAGTACTGGTCCGTCCGGTCGTTGCGGATCGCCTCCCACAGCTGCTCCGCCGGGCGGTCCGCCAGCAGCACCACACTCTGCTCCCCGCGGGTGGCGAACCCGCCGAACGGCGCGTTCATGAAGCGGACGTCGTCGGCGCGCAGCGAGCGCAGGCCCCAGACGAGTTGGAACAGGTCGGTGTTGGAGAGCCGGTCGTCGACGCTGACCACCTCGCCGACCGTGCCCAGCAGGCCGCCCAGCCGCGACGGGCTGGTGAGCGTGCCGGAGTCCATCACCTTGAGCATCAGCGCGCGCAGGAAGTTCTGCTGGCGCTTGGTGCGGTCGAGGTCTCCGCCGGGCAGACCGTAGCGCTCGCGGACGTAGAGCAGCGCGGTGGCGCCGTCCATGTGGTGGGTGCCGGCCTCCCAGGCGCGGGCCTCGCCGACGCCCTCGATGGTGCGTGGGACGGTGATGTCCACGCCGCCGACCGCGTCGGTGAGGGCGCGGAAGCCGTTCCAGTCGATCACCGCGAGGTGGTCGATCCGGATGCCGGTGAGGTTCTGCACCGTCTCGGTCATCAGCGCCGGGCCGCCCCAGGAGTAGGCGGCGTTCAGCTTGGCCTCGCCGTGGCCGGGGACCGGCACCCAGGTGTCCCGGGGCAGTGAGACCAGGGTGGCCGAGCTCCGGTCGTCCGAGAGGTGCAGCAGCATCATGGTGTCGCTGCGGGCCGCGCCGGCCTGCCAGGCCGGCGCCTTGGCGGCGCTGCCGGTGGTGGGGGTGTCGGAGCGGGCGTCCAGGCCGACCAGCAGGAGGTTGAGGCCGCTGCCGGGGACGGGTTTCGGCTGGGCGGACTCCGGCGCGGTCGGGAAGGCGTCCGGGATGCGGTGCACGGAGGAGGCGTAGTGCTCGGCGGTCCACCAGAGGGCGCCGCAGCCGCCGAGGACGAGGACGAGCAGGGTGGAGAGGGTCCAGAACAGCACCCGGCGGGTGCGGCGGCGACGGGCCGGCGGCTCGGGCGCGGGCTCGGGCTCCGCCCCCTCACCAGGACCGCCTCCGCCCGCTTCGTCCGGCCGCTCGCGCGGCTCGAAGAGGCTCAGTCCGGGCGGGACCGGCCGCCGTACGGGCTCGTCCGACTGCTCGTCCTCCGGCTCCATGCGCGTATTGTGCCGCCGGCCGCGGCCCCCGCGGGGAGCTTTCGGGACAACGGCCGGAACCGGGACCCTCCGGGACGGTCTGGGCGCTTCCCCCACGGCCGGATAGCATCGGTGGGCGCGACCCCACCGGACCGCGCCGCACGTCGCCCGTCGCACGCCCGAAGGGGAAACCGTGACCCTCCGCATCTCCGTGATCGGCACCGGCTATCTCGGTGCCACCCACGCCGCCGCCATGGCGGAGTTCGGCTTCGAGGTGCTGGGTCTGGACATCGATCCGGAGAAGATCGCCACCCTCACCGCCGGCCAGGTCCCGATGTACGAGCCGGGCCTGTCCGAGCTGCTGCTCAAGCACGTGGCGGGCCACGAGGGTTCGACCGGGCGGCTGCGCTTCACCACCTCCGCCCAGGAGGCCGCCGAGTTCGGCGACGTGCACTTCGTCTGCGTCAACACGCCGCAGCGCAAGGGCGAGTTCGCCGCCGACATGTCCTACGTGGACGCCGCGATCGACTCGCTCGCCCCCTATCTGACCCGCCCGGTGCTGGTGGTCGGCAAGTCCACGGTGCCGGTCGGCTCGGCGGGCCGGCTGGCCGAGCGGCTGGCCGCCCTCGCCCCGGTCGGCGAGGCTGCCGAACTCGCCTGGAACCCGGAGTTCCTGCGCGAGGGCTTCGCCGTCGACGACACGCTGCGCCCGGACCGGATCGTGGTCGGCGCCCGCAGCGAGCGCGCCGAGCGGCTGCTGCGCGAGGTGTACGCCCAGCCGATCTCCGCCGGGGTGCCGTTCCTGGTCACCGACTACGCGACCGCCGAGCTGGTGAAGACCGCCGCCAACTCCTTCCTGGCCACCAAGATCTCCTTCATCAACGCGATGGCGGAGGTCTGCGAGGCGGCCGGCGCCGACGTCACCCAGCTGAGCGCGGCCCTCGCGCTGGACGAGCGGATCGGCGGCAAGTTCCTCAACTCCGGCCTGGGCTTCGGCGGCGGCTGCCTGCCCAAGGACATCCGGGCGTTCATGGCCCGGGCCGGCGAGCTGGGCGCCGACCAGGCCCTGACCTTCCTCCGCGAGGTCGACTCGATCAACATGCGCCGCCGCTCCCGGATGGTCGAGCTGGCCCGCGAGCAGTGCGACGGCGGCTTCCTGGGCCGGCGGATCGCCGTCCTCGGCGCCGCCTTCAAGCCCAACTCGGACGACATCCGGGACTCGCCCGCGCTGAACGTGGCCGCCCAGATCCAGCTCCAGGGCGCGCAGGTCACCGTCTACGACCCCAAGGCGATGGACAACGCGCGCAAGATGTTCCCCGGCCTGGCCTACGCCGACTCCGCCCTGGAGGCCGCCGAGGGGGCGCACGTCGTCCTGCACCTCACCGAGTGGCAGGAGTTCCGCCGGCTCGACCCGGCCGAGCTGGGCGCGGTCGTCGCCGAGCGCCGCCTGCTCGACGGCCGCAACGTCCTGGACGCCGACGCCTGGCGCGCCGCCGGCTGGACGTACCGGGCGCTCGGCCGCCCCAGCTGACGGGAATCCCCGCCCCCGGGCGGTCGTTGCCCCGGGCATGACGAACTACGGCGACGAAGCGACGGTCCGCTCCATCCTCACCGCCAAGGGCGACACCTGGGCGGTGGTCGGCCTGTCCACCAACACCGCCCGGGCCGCGTACGGGGTGGCCCAGGTGCTGCAGCGCCACGGCAAGCGGATCGTGCCCGTCCACCCGAAGGCCGAGACGGTCCTCGGCGAGCCGGGCTACCGCTCGCTCGCCGACATCCCGTTCCCGGTGGACGTGGTGGACGTGTTCGTGAACAGCGAGCTGGCCGGCGAGGTGGCGGACCAGGCGGTGGCCGTGGGGGCGAAGGCGGTCTGGTTCCAGCTCGGCGTGGTCGACGAGGAGGCCTACGCCCGGACCACCGGCGCCGGGGTGGAGATGGTCATGGACAGGTGCCCCGCGATCGAGTTCCCGCGGCTGGGCTGAGCCCGCGGGTCCCGGCGGGGCGGTGTGGCCCGCCCCGCCGCGACCAGGCGGTCAGCCGAGGCCGCCCGAGCCGTCCAGACCGGGCAGGGTGGCGAGGGACGGGGTGCGGCCTCCGGCGCGCAGGCGCGCGGCGGCCGTCTCGGCGTCGCGCAGGACGCGCACCGCGTTGTGCCAGGTGAGCTTGGAGAGGTCCGCCTCCGACCAGCCGCGGCGCAGCAGTTCGGCGATCAGGTTGGGGTAGCCGGCGACGTCGTCGAGGCCGTCGGGGAGGAAGGCGGTGCCGTCGAAGTCGCCGCCGATGCCGATGTGGTCGATGCCGGCGACCTCGCGCATGTGGTCGAGGTGGTCGGCGACGGTGGAGACGGTGGCGACCGGGCGGGGGTTGGCCTCCTCGTAGGCGCGCTGGCAGGCCATCCCGGCGGGGGTGGTGTCGAGGTGGTCGAAGCCGTGGGCGCGCATGTTCTCGTCGGCGGCGGCCGTCCACTCGATCGCGGCGGGCAGGATGAACTTGGGCACGAAGGTGGCCATCGCCACCCCGCCGTTGCCGGCGAGCAGGGCCAGCACGTCGTCGGGGACGTTGCGCGGGTGGCCGCAGACCGCGCGGGACGAGGAGTGCGAGAACAGCACCGGGGCCTCGCTGACCCGCAGGGCGTCGCGCATGGTGTCGGCCGAGACGTGCGAGAGGTCGACGAGCATGCCGAGCCGGTTCATCTCCCGGACGACCTCCTCGCCGAAGGCGGTGAGGCCGCCCGCGGCGGGCTTGTCGGTGGCGGAGTCGGCCCACGGCGTGTTGTCGTTGTGGGTGAGCGTCATGTAGCGGACGCCGAGCGCGTACAGGGCGCGCAGGGTGGCGAGCGAGCAGTCGATCGAGTGGCCGCCCTCGGCGCCGATGAGGGAGGCGATCCGGCCCTCGGCGCGGGCGGCCTCCAGGTCGTCGGCGGTGAGCGCGAGCCGCAGCCGGTCGGGGAAGCGGTCGACCAGGGCGTGGACGAAGTCGATCTGTTCGAGGGTGGCGCTGACCGCGTGGTCCCCGGCGAGCCGGCTCGGCACGTAGACGGACCAGAACTGCGCGCCGACCCCGCCCGCGGTGAGGCGGACGAGGTCGGTGTGCAGCCGCGCGCTCTGGTCGGCGGCCAGGTCGAGCGCGTCGAGGTCGTAGCCGGCCTGTTCGCGCATCGCCCAGGGGAGGTCGTTGTGGCCGTCCACCACGGGGGCGGTGCGGAGGACGGCCCGGGCGCGCTCCAGCAGGGCGGCGGGGGTGGAGTCCAGCAGCTCAGAGGTCATAAAAGCTGTTGTATCCGACCAGGATGCTTTTATGACTACTTTCCGAAGCCGAACGAGGCGGAACCCGCCACCTTGGCCCGGAGCTTCTTGCCCTTCTCGGTGGCCTGGCTGTTCAGCTCGGCCTGGAACTCGGTCATCCGCTCGGTGAGGTCCGCGTCGAAGGCGGCCAGCATCCGGACGGCGAGCAGGCCCGCGTTGCGCGCGCCCGCCACCGAGACGGTGGCCACCGGCACGCCGGCCGGCATCTGCACGATCGACAGCAGGCTGTCCATGCCGTCCAGGTAGCGCAGCGGCACCGGCACGCCGATCACCGGCAGCGGGGTGACCGAGGCGAGCATGCCCGGCAGGTGGGCGGCGCCGCCGGCGCCCGCGATGATCGCCTTCAGGCCGCGCTTGTGGGCGCTCTCGCCGTACGCGACCATCTCGCGCGGCATCCGGTGCGCGGAGACGACGTCGACCTCGTAGGGGATCTCGAACTCGTCGAGCGCCTGGGCGGCGGCCTCCATCACCGGCCAGTCGGAGTCCGAGCCCATGACGATGCCGACGAGCGGGGAGGTGGGGGTAGACGTCATTCGGTGATCGTTCCTCGCAGGTAGGCGGCCGCGTGGCGGGCGCGCTCACGGACGTCGTCGAGGTCCTCCCCGAAGACGTTGACGTGGCCGACCTTGCGGCCGGGCTTCACGTCCTTGCCGTACATGTGGATGCGCAGGCCCGGGTCACGGGCCATGCAGTGCAGGAAGGCGTGGTACATGTCCGGGTAGTCGCCGCCGAGGACGTTGACCATGACGGTCCACCCGGCGCGCGGCCGGGGGTCGCCGAGCGGCAGGTCGAGCACGGCCCGCAGGTGGTTCTCGAACTGCGAGGTGACGGCGCCGTCCTGGCTCCAGTGACCGGAGTTGTGCGGGCGCATGGCCAGCTCGTTGACCAGGATCCGGCCGTCCCGGGTCTGGAACAGCTCGACCGCGAGGTGGCCGGTGATGTCCAGCTCGCCGGCGATCCGCAGGGCGAGCTGCTGGGCCTCGTCGGAGAGCGCGGGGTCGAGGCCGGGCGCGGGGGCGGTGACCTCGGCGCAGACGCCGTTCTCCTGGACGCTCTCCACCACCGGGTAGGCGACCGCCTGGCCGCTGGGCGAGCGGACCACGTTGGCGGCCAGCTCGCGGACGAAGTCGACCTTCTCCTCGGCGAGCACCGGGACGCCGGCCAGGAACGGCGCCCGGGCCTCCTCCTCGTCGCCGACGACCCAGACGCCCTTGCCGTCGTAGCCGCCGCGGACGGTCTTCAGCACCACCGGGTAGCCCGCCCGCCGCCCTCCGCCACCCTCGCCCGACAGGGCTTCGCCCTGGCCCCTCTTGAGCTCCTCGGCGAAGGCGGTCACGTCGGCCGGGTCGGCGACCAGCCGGTGCCGGGGGCAGGGGACGCCGATGGAGTCGAGCTTCGCCCGCATCACACCCTTGTCCTGGGCGTTGACCAGCGCGTCCGGGCCGGGCCGGACGGCGATGCCGTCGGCCTGCAGGGCCCGCAGGTGCTCGGTCGGCACGTGCTCGTGGTCGAAGGTGATCACGTCGCAGCCGGCGGCGAAGCGGCGGAGGGTGTCCAGGTCGCGGTAGTCGCCGAGGACGACGTCGGAGACGACCTGCGCCGCCGAGTCCTGGGGGGTGTCGGCGAGGAGCTTGAACCGGATCCCGAGCGGGATGCCCGCCTGGTGTGCCATGCGGGCCAGCTGCCCGCCGCCGATCATGCCCACCACTGGAAAATTCGTGTTGCCCGGGGAAGTCACCCCGCCAGGATATCCGGGCCGGTCGGAGGCGGTGGAACCGCTCCCGGCGCTACCGCGTCCCTGTCGTGGGGCCGCGTGGGGTCAGGTACGGGGGGCTGAGCCGATCGGCGGAACCGGGTAGCCTGGACGGCCAGGTCCTGATACGCGCGATCCGATCATGTGCGTGCACGCAGGGCTCAAGGGGCCCGCGGCACATCCGCCCCGGCGCCCTTTCGTCCGCAGGCACACCGCAGGCACAACGCAGGCACACGCAGCACATGGAGGCAGCCCGGTATGGCGACGACCACGGCGTCGAATCCCTCGCTGACGGAGAAACTGCGCGGCCTGTCGGGCGAGGCGGTGAAGTTCGGTCTGGTCGGCCTCAGCGGCGTCGTGGTCAACTTCGCCGTCTTCTGGGTCTGCATCAATGGTCTGCACCTCGCTTCACTGCGGTCCAACATCGCCGCCACGCTGGTCGCGATCGCCACCAACTACCTGGGCTACCGCTACTGGCTGTACCGGGACCGGGACGCCGCCTCGCGCAAGCGCGAGATCACGCTGTTCCTGCTGTTCAGCGGCGCCGGCATGCTGATCGAGACCGGGGTGCTCGGCGTCTCGGTGTACGCGCTCGGGCTCGACTCGCACGTCGAGCAGCTGGCCGCGAAGGTCGGCGGCCTCGCGCTGGGCACGGTGTTCCGCTTCGTCTCGTACCGGACCTGGGTGTTCAAGGCCGTTCCGGAGCCGGTGGCCGAGGCGCCCGCCGCCGTACCGGCCCCGGCCGCCGGGGTGGTCGCCCAGGCCGAGCTGGTGCTGGCCGCCGAGCAGATCCGGCTCGCCAAGGCCGAGTAGCCTCCCCTCCCCGGTTGCCGCGGGCGCGGCCGCAGGAGGACAGTGGTGACCGAGGGCGAGCACGGCCGGCGAACGATCATCGAGGCCAGGGGGACGCAGGAGGCTCGCCATGACCTTCGTCCAGATCATCGAATGCCGCACCGACCACCTCGACGAACTCAACGGCCTGATGGACCGCTGGGCCGAGAAGACCGAGGGCCGGCGGACCGCCGACCACGCGCTGGTCGCCACCGACCGCTCCGACCCTCGGCACGTGGTGGAGATCGTCGAGTTCGCCTCGTACGAGGAGGCGATGCGCAACTCGAACCTGCCGGAGACCGACCGGATCTACCGCGAGATGGTGGCGCTCTGCGACGCGCCGCCCACCTTCACCGACCTCGACGTGGTCCGCGACCAGCGGTTCTGACCGCGCGCGCGTAAAAAACCTTTAGACCTCGCGCTGGCTGCGGCCCAGGAAGAGCGCGAACACGGCCGGTCGCAGCGAGAGCAGCTCCAGCCGCCCGCCGTCGGCCTCCGCGAGGTCGCGGGCGACGGCCAGCCCGATGCCGGTCGAGTTGCGGCCGCTGACCGCCCGCTCGAACACCCGGTTGCCCAGCTCGGCCGGCACCCCGGGGCCCTCGTCCTGCACCTCGACGACCACCGACGTCCCGGACGGCCGCACCCGCAGGGTGACCGTCCCGGCGCCGTGCATCAGCGAGTTCTCGATCAGGGTGGCCAGCACCTGGGCGACCGTGCCGGGGGTGCCGACGGCGGTGACCCCGCGCAGTCCCTCGACCTGGAGCACCCGCCCGGTGCCGCGCAGCGACGGCGCCCACTCCTCGACCTGCTGCTTGACCACGTCGTCGACGTCGAAGGCGACGGCGGTGGGGCTGCGCGGGTCGCGCTGGGTGGTGAGCAGCCGCTGGACGACGTCGGTGAGCCGTTCGACCTGCTGGAGGGCGATGGTCGCCTCCTCCTTGACGGTCTCCGGCTCCTCGGCGAGGGCGACGATCTCCTCCAGCCGCATGGAGAGCGCGGTGAGCGGGGTGCGCAGCTGGTGCGAGGCGTCGGCGGCGAGCCGGCGCTCGGCGGTGAGCATCCGGGCGATCCGCTCGGCGCTGACGTCGAGCACCTCGGCGACCCGGTCGAGTTCGGGCACGCCGTAGCGGCGGTCGCGCGGGCGGGGGTCGCCGGAGCCGAGGCGTTCGGCGGTCTCGGCGAGGTCGGTGAGCGGCTGGGCGAGCCGCTTGGCCTGCCAGACCGCGAGGGCGACGGCGGCCTGGACGGCGAGCAGCGCGACCACGCCGAGCAGCAGCAGCATGTTGGCGATCTCGTGGTCGACCGCCTCGCGGGACTGCTCGACGGTGACGGTCTCGCCGCTGGCGCCGCGCTCGACCGCCTTGAGCAGGTGGCCGCCGTCGGGCCGGTTCCCGCTGGAGACGAGCGACCGGCCGGGGATGTCCACCTGGACGTACTGGCCCTCGGAGACCTGGTTGGCGAACTTGTCGCCGGTGACCGGCTCGTTGGCGGCGAGCCGGTTCTCCACCAGGGCGAGCACCCGGACGGCGGCGGCGTCCACCCGGTCCTGGGCGGAGCTGACGATGGTGCGCTTCTCCACCACCGCGAGCGGGACGCAGAACACCACGACCACCACCAGGACGACGCCCAGCAGCGAGTTGATCATCCGGCGTTTCACGCTGCCGCTCCCCGTGGTGATGGATTCCCCCGATCGGGGCGCCCGTTCGGGCTAATTCTTCTCGAAGCGGAAGCCCACCCCGCGCACGGTGGCGATGTAGCGGGGGTTGGCGGCGTCGTCGCCGAGCTTCTTGCGCAGCCAGGAGATGTGCATGTCCAGGGTCTTGGTGGAGGTCCACCAGGTGGTGTCCCAGACCTGCCGCATGATCTCCTCGCGGGTGACCACCCGGCCGGCGTCCCGGACGAGGACCCGCAGCAGCTCGAACTCCTTGGCGGAGAGGGTGAGCTCCTCCTCGCCGAGCCAGGCGCGGTGCGACTCGATGTCGATCTTGACGCCGTGCGCGCCGGTGGTCAGCTGGTCGACGTTGCCGCGCCGGAGCAGGGCCCGGACCCGGGCGAGCAGTTCGGCGAGGCGGAAGGGCTTGGTCACGTAGTCGTCGGCGCCGGCGTCCAGGCCGACCACCGTGTCGACCTCGTCGGCGCGGGCGGTGAGCACCAGGACGGGGCAGCTGCGGCCGTCCGCGCGCAGTCGGCGGCAGACCTCCAGCCCGTCCATCTCGGGCAGGCCGAGGTCGAGGACGACGAGGTCGACCTCCTCGCCGAGGCCGGCCGCCAGCGCGGACGGGCCGTCCTCGCGGACGAGCACCTCGTATCCCTCGCGGCGCAGTGCGCGGGCGAGCGGTTCGGAGATCGCCGGGTCGTCCTCGGCGAGCAGCACACAGGTCATGGGGTGATGGTAGTCGGCCGGGGTACGACCGTTGTCGCCGTGAGGTAGTTCACAGTGCGTGATCGTTATACAGAGGGCGACCAGGCCTCAACCGACACGCCGGGGCTGCGTGTTCGGCGAAGATCCTGCTTCCAAAGCTTGAAAGTGAAGGAATAACCACAGCTTTACCATGGATAGAGCGACCTGATCTCTCTCGTACTTTGCCATCCCCATACCTGATGTACGCCTTTTGTCAGCTGATGCCGCCAAATATCGCCACGTAGAGTGGTTTGGTCCACGTCCGCCTCCACCCGCCCTTGGCGGACGCTGTCAGGCAAGGAACCACTACACATGGCGTCTACGACCCTGGAGTCCGGCGTTCAGTCGGCCTCTCCCAGCGGCAAGACCTTCCTCGGGCATCCCCGGGGCCTCGCCACCCTCTTCATGAGCGAGATGTGGGAGCGCTTCAGCTACTACGGCATGCGTGCCCTGCTGGTGCTCTACATGACCGCCTCGGTGACCGAGGGCGGCCTCGGCATGAAGATGGCCGTCGCGAGCGCCGTCTACAGCGTTTACACGGCGATGGTCTACCTGCTGGCCCTCCCGGGCGGCTGGATCGCCGACCGCTTCCTCGGTGCCCGGAAGACCGTCGCCCTCGGCGGCACGATCATCATGATCGGCCACTTCCTGCTGGCGCTGCCGGTCGGTGTGTCGTTCTTCGCCGGCCTCGCGTTCATCGCGATCGGCTCCGGCCTGCTGAAGGCCAACATCTCGACGATGGTCGGCCACCTCTACGACGGGCCCAACGACCCGCGCCGGGACGGCGGCTTCACCATCTTCTACATGGGCATCAACCTCGGTGCCTTCGCCGCCCCGCTGGTCATCGGCACCGTCGGCCAGGAGGTCGACTGGCACCTGGGCTTCGCCCTGGCCGGCGTCGGCATGGCCCTGGGCCTCACCCAGTTCCTGCTCGGCACCCGCCACCTGAGCGCCAAGAGCGACGTGGTGACCTCGCCGATCTCGGCCGCCGAGAAGAGCGCGATCCTCAAGAAGGCCGCCCTCTGGCTCGCCGCCGCCGTGGTCTTCTACGCGGTCGTCGCGCTGACCGGCCACTTCACCATCAACTGGGCGATCTGGCCGCTGTCCATCGCGGGCCTCGCCATCCCGGTGTTCGTCTTCGCCAAGGTGAAGCGCGACAAGGACCTCGACGAGACCGAGCAGTCCCGGATGAGCGGCTACATCTGGTTCTTCGTGGCCGCCGCCGTGTTCTGGATGATCTACGACCAGTCCGGCTCGACGCTGAACATCTTCGCGGAGGACAACACCGCGTCCACGCTGTTCGGCTTCGACTTCCCGTCCAGCTGGTTCCAGTCGCTCAACCCGCTGTACATCATGGCCCTGGCCCCGGTGTTCGCCTGGATCTGGGTGGCGCTCTCCAACCGCGCCAAGAACCCGAGCACCACGGCGAAGTTCGCCTTCGGCCTGCTGATGATCGGCGCCTCGTTCATCGTCATGATGCTGGCCATGGCCGCGGCCTCCGGCGGTGCCAAGGTCACGCCGCTCTGGCTGGCCATGGTCTACCTCATCCAGACCGTCGGCGAGCTGACCCTCTCCCCGGTGGGCCTGTCCGTCACCACCAAGCTGGCGCCGGCCAAGTACGCCAGCCAGATGATGGGCGTCTGGTTCCTCGCGGTCACCGCGGGTGACTGCGTCGCGGCCATCTTCCAGCTCGTCCTCGGTGACGACGTGGTCGGCTCCACCTGGTACTTCGCGGTCCAGGGCGGCATGGCGATCCTCGCCGGCGCGGCCCTGTTCATGTACCGCCGGAAGGTCGTGCGGCTGATGGGCGACGTCCACTGACGCCTGCCCCACCCGGCCCCGGTCGTTTCCCTAGGGTCCGTTCTTGATCACCCCTCGACGGCGCCCGGGCGGATCTGCCTATGGTCCCGGTATGCCGACCGACACGCCGACCGACTCCCTCCCCCGCCAGCTCGCCCGCACCCGGCGCCTCACCCTCGGCGCGCCCGCCGCCCCGACCGTCACCGCCGACGGCCGCACCGTCCTCCTCCTGCGCAGCCGGGCCGGCGACGACCCGATCGGCCGGCTCTGGGCCCTCGACACCGACACCGGCCGGGAACGCCTGATCGCCGACCCGGTCGCGCTCGGCGCCACCGAGGGCGAACTCCCCGAAGCCGAACGGATCCGCCGCGAACGCGCCCGCGTCCTCGGCGGCGGCATCACCGCGTACGCCACCGACGCCGCCGGCCGGACCGCCGCCTTCGCCCTGCACGGCGTCCTGCTGCTCGCCGACACCGGCACCGGCGAGGTCCGCCGCGTGCCCACCGCCACCGAGGTCCACGACCCCCGCCCCGACCCCACCGGCCGGTGGATCGCCTACGTCGGCGGCGGCGCCCTGCGGGTCGTCGGCGCCGACGGCCACGGGGACCGCGCGCTCGCCGAACCCGAGCACGAGGAGATCCGCTACGGCCTGCCCGAGCACGTCGCCGCCGAGTCCATGCACCGCGGCCGCGGCCACTGGTGGTCCCCCGACGGCACCCGGCTGCTGGTCGCCCGGGTCGACCAGCGCCCGCTGCGCCGCCTCCACCTCGCCGACCCGGCCGACCCGGGCCGGCCGCCGCGCGTCATCCGCTACCCGCTGGCCGGCACCGACAACGCCGAGGTCACCCTCCACCTGCTCGGCCTCGACGGCGACCGCGCCGAGGTCCGCTGGGACCGGGCCGGCTTCGAGTACCTGACGGCCGCCGGCTGGGACACCCACGGCCCGTACGCCGCCGTGCAGAGCCGCGACCAGCGCACCGTGCTCACCCTGGCGATCGACCCCGCCGACGGCTCCACCCGCACCCTCGCCGAGCGGCACGACGCGCACTGGGTCGAACTGCTCCCCGGCCTGCCCGCCCGGACCGCCTCCGGCGCCCTCGTCGACGCCGCCGACCACGGCGACACCCGGCACCTCACCGTGGACGGCGCCCCCGTCACCCCGCCCGGCCTCCAACTGCGCGCCGTCCTCGGGACCGACGGCGAGCAGGTGCTCTTCACCGCCTCCGACGAGCCGACCGAGACCCACCTCTGGTCGTGGGACCGGGCCTCGGGCGCCGTCCGACTCAGCCACGAGCCCGGCACGCACACCGGCGTGCGACGCGCCGGCACGCTCGTCCACACCGCGCACACGCCCGGCGCGCCCATCGGCCGCACCACCGTCCATCGCGCCGGACGGCCCGCCCTGACCGTCGCCTCCCACGCGCAGCCGCCCGTCCTCACCGCCCGCCCCGAACTGCTCCGGCTCGGACCCCGCGAGCTCCGCGCCGCGCTCTTCCTGCCCACCGGCCACCGCCCCGGGGACGGCCCGCTGCCCGTCCTGCTCGACCCCTACGGCGGACCGGCCATGGCCAAGGTCTCCGCCGCCCCGCACTGGACCGACCTGACCTCGCAGTGGTTCGCCGACCAGGGCTTCGCCGTCCTCGTCACGGACGGCCGGGGCACCCCCGGGCGCGGCCCGCGCTGGGAGAAGAGCGTCCACGCGGACATCGCCGACCCCGTCCTCGCCGACCAGGTCGACGCCCTGCACGCCACCGCCGCGCTCCGCCCCGGCCTGCTCGACCTCGACCGGGTCGGCATCCGCGGCTGGTCCTTCGGCGGCTTCCTCGCCGCGCTCGCCGTCCTGCGCCGCCCCGACGTCTTCCACGCCGCCGTCGCCGGGGCCGCGCCCACCGACCACCGGCTCTACGACACCCACTGGAAGGAACGGTTCCTCGGCCACCCCGACGAGCACCCCGAGCGGTACGAGGCCGCCTCGCTGTTCCCCGACGCCCCCGGGCTGCGCCGCCCGCTGCTGCTGATCCACGGCCTCGCCGACGACAACGTGCTGCCCGCCCACAGCCTGCGGCTCTCCGCCGCCCTGCTCGCCGCCGGGCGCCCGCACGAGTTCCTGCCGCTGCCGGGCGCGGGCCACTCGCCGAGCGACGAGACGGTGGCGGAGCACCTGCTCCACCACCAGCTCGCCTTCCTGCGCCGGTCGCTGGGGCTCGGCTGAGCACCGCGGCGGGGGCCGCCACCGGCCCCCGCCGCACCACCGGCCCCTGCCGACCGCCCCGAGCCCTCCGTCAGACCTCGCGGACGCCCGCCCGCCAGACCGCCGCCGTCAGCGGCACCCCCGGCCGGTAGGCCAGGTGCACGTGCGAGGGCGCGTCCAGCAGCTGGAGGTCGGCCCGCGCCCCCACCCGCACCGTGCCGACGTCCGTACGCCGCAGCGCCCGCGCGCCGCCCGCCGTCGCGGACCAGACCGCCTCGTCGGGCGTCATACCCATCTCCCGCACCGCCACCGCGAGGCAGAACGCCATCGAACTCGTGAAGCTGGAGCCCGGGTTGCAGTCGGTGGAGAGCGCCACCACCGCCCCCGCGTCCAGCAGCCGGCGCGCGTCCGGGTAGACCGCCCGGGTGGAGAACTCGGCGCCCGGCAGCAGCGTCGCCACCGTCGACGAGCCGGCCAGCGCGGCCACGTCCTCGTCGGTGAGGTGGGTGCAGTGGTCGGCCGAGG
This sequence comes from Kitasatospora misakiensis, assembly GCF_042656005.1. Lineage (NCBI taxonomy): Bacteria > Bacillati > Actinomycetota > Actinomycetes > Kitasatosporales > Streptomycetaceae > Kitasatospora > Kitasatospora misakiensis. The sequence continues at coordinate 112,837 of NZ_JBHSOF010000006.1, forward strand.
CCGCGCCCAGCTCGACGGCCAGCTGCACACCGGGGCCGTAGGTCAGCTGGTTGGCGTGCACCCGGGGGGCCAGCCCGCGCTCGATGCCGGCGGTCAGGATCGCCCGGGCCTGGTCGCCGTCGAAGGCGCCCTTCTCACAGAAGACGTCCACCCAGCGGGCGTACGGGGCGCAGGCGTCCAGCATCGGACCGGTCACCAGGTCGACGTAGCCCGCCGGGTCCTCGGCGAACTCGGGAGCCACCACGTGCGCGCCCAGATAGGTGGTCTCCGGCGTGTACGAGGAGGCGATCCGCAGCGCCCGGGACTCGTCCTCGACGGTGAGCCCGTACCCGGACTTGCACTCGATCAGCGTGGTGCCCTGGCGCAGCGCCTCCCGCACCAGCCGGGCGAGGTTGGCGTCGAGCTCGGCGTCGGCGGCGGCCCGGGTGGCGGCCACCGTGGTGCGGATGCCGCCGGCCGTGTAGGAGCGTCCGGACATCCGGGCGTTGAACTCGGCGGTGCGGTCGCCGGCGAAGACCAGGTGGGCGTGCGAGTCGACCCAGCCGGGCAGCAGGGCGCGGCCCGCCGCGTCGAACCGCTCGTCGGCGGCGGGCGCCTCGGCGGCCGGGCCGACCCAGGCGACGGTGTCGCCGTCGATCACCACCGCCGCGTCGGTGAGCAGGCCGAGCGGCCCGGTCCCGTACGCGGGGTCGTTGGTGACGAGGGTGCCGATCCCGGTGATCAGCGTGCTCGGGATGTTCGGGCTGCTGCTCGGGGTGCTCACGTCAGAACCTTTCGGGGGAACGGGCCCGGGGGCGGGCGCACCAGTGACGCCCGCCCCCGGTCACCACGGGACTACGGAAAACTCGACAGCGGGAGGCTCAGCAGCTGAGCGCGGCGATCGACGAGCGCAGCGCCCCCGGGACGTCCGGCACCAGCGTGTGCGCGCCGTCCTTGACCACGTGCCGCCCGCCGACCACCACGTGCCGCACGTCCGCCGCCGAGGCCGCGAACACCGCGATCTCCGCGCCGAGCCGGGGCGCCGGCCCCGCGGTGCGCACCGAGTCCAGGGCGATCACCGTGAAGTCGGCCAGCGCGCCGGCCTCGATCCGCCCGGCCTCGGGCCAGCCGAGCGAGGCGTGCCCGTCCTCCGAGCCCGCCCGGAGCAGCGAGTTCGCCGTCCAGTGGCCGCGGGTGCGGGTGCGCAGCCGCTCGTCCAGCTCCAGCGCCCGGGCCTCCTCGAACGGGTCGACGACGGCGTGGCTGTCGCTGCCGAGAGTGATCGGACACCCGCCGGAGGCCAGCTGCCGGGCCGGTCCGATGCCGTCCGCGAGGTCCCGCTCGGTGGTGGGGCACATGCAGACGGTGGTGGAGGAGCCGGTGAGCAGCTTGACGTCCTCCTCGGTGAGGTGGGTGGCGTGCACGACCGAGGTGCGCGGGCCGAGCGCGCCGTGGTCGGCGAGCAGCCGGGTCGGGGTGACGCCGTGCGCGGTGAGGCAGGCGTCGTTCTCGGCGGTCTGCTCGGACAGGTGGACGTGCAGCGGCGCCTTGCGCATCGCCGCCCAGTGGGCGACGGTGCCGAGCTGCTCGGCGGGCACGGCCCGCACCGAGTGGATCGCGGCGCCGATCCTGGCGTGCTCGCGGGGCCGCAGGGCGTCGGCCCGCTCGGCCCAGGCGTCGGCGTCGCCGTCGCTGAACCTGCGCTGCGGCTTGGTCGGCTCGGCGCCGAAGCCGGAGGAGAGGTAGCAGGTGTCGAGCAGGGTGATCCGGATGCCGGCCCGGGCGGCGGCCTCGATCAGCGCCTCGCCCATCGCGTTGGGATCGTCGTACCGGACGCCGCCGGGCGCGTGGTGCAGGTAGTGGAACTCGCCGACGGCGGTGATCCCGGCGAGCGCCATCTCCGCGTAGGCGGCGGTGGCCAGCGCCAGGTAGCGGTCCGGGTCGAGCGCGCCGGCGAACCGGTACATGGTGTCGCGCCAGGTCCAGAAGGTGCCGGAGCCGACCTGGACGTGGCCGCGCAGCGCCCGGTGGAAGGCGTGCGAGTGGGCGTTCGCCTGCCCGGGCAGCAGCAGGCCGTCGAGCCGGACGGCGTCCGACGGGCAGGGCCCGCTGTCCGGCTGCACCCGGGCGATCTTGCCGCCGGCGCCGGTGTTGATCAGGACGTCCTGCTCGACCACCGGCCCGTTGGCGTGCGGCAGCCAGGCGTACTGCGCCCAGTAAGTCGCCATACGGCCTGTCGTTTGCGCGCCTCCGGCACGGACTACTGACACGCCAGGTCCTCCAGTACGTCGGCGAGGGCGGCGACGCCGGCCAGGCAGTCGGCCGGCTCGGCGTGCTCCGCCGGGGAGTGCGAGACGCCGCTCGGGTTACGTACGAACAGCATGGCGGTCGGGATCGCCGATGCCAGGATTCCGGCGTCGTGTCCCGCGCCGGTGGGCAGCACGGGGGCGCCTCCCAGCCGCGCGGCCAGGCGGTCGCGCAGCGGGCCGTCGAAGTCCACCACCGGGGTGTACGACTCGCGGGTCAGCGCGACCCGGACGCCGTCGCGCTCGCCGCGCTCGGCGGCGGCCCGCTCGATCTCCTCGACCAGCCCGGTGAGGGTGGCCTCGTCGGCCGCCCGGGAGTCCAGCCAGCCGCGGACCAGCGAGGCGATCGCGTTGGTGCCGTTCGGCTCGACCGCGACCTTGCCGAAGGTGGCCAGCGCGCCGGCGAGCCGCGCCTTCTTCCGGGCGGCGAGCACGGTGTTGGCGTAGGTGAGCATCGGGTCGCGGCGGTCGTCGATCCGGGTGGTGCCGGCGTGGTTGGCCTCGCCGTGGAAGTCGAACCGCCAGCGGCCGTGCGGCCAGATCGCGCTCGCCACGCCGACCGGCTGGTCCTCGGTGAGGTAGCGGCCCTGCTCGACGTGCAGTTCGACGAAGGCGCCGATCCGGGCGAGCCGGTCGGAGTCCGCGCCGATCGCGGTCGGGTCGTAGCCGGCCCGCTCCATCGCGTCGGGCAGCCGGACGCCGTCGGCGTCGCGCAGCTCGTACGCCTGCTCCCTCGCGAGCACCCCGGCGGTGAGCCGGGAGCCGATGCAGGCCACGCCGAACCGGGCGCCCTCCTCGTCACCGAAGTTGACGATCGCCAGCGGCCGGGTGAGCCCCGTCCCCCGGGCGCGCAGTTCGTCGAGCGCGGCGAAGGAGGAGACCACGCCGAGCGGGCCGTCGAAGGCGCCGCCGTCCGGGACGGAGTCCAGGTGCGAGCCGGTGACGACCGCGCCCTCGCCGGCCGGGTCGCCGAGCCAGGCCCACTGGTTGCCGTTGCGGTCCAGCTCGTAGTGCAGGCCGCGGTCGCGGGCCTGCTGCTCGAACCAGGCGCGGCACTCGGCGTCGGCGGTGTTCCAGGCGAACCGGCGGTAGCCGCCGGACGCGGCGGAGCGGCCCACGGGGAGCAGCTCCGCCCACATCCGTTCGAAGCTCCCGGCGCCGGTGTCGGCGGTCCGGACGGCGGTCGGGTCGGTCACAGCTCGCCCATCGGGATGCGGACCCCGCGCTCGGCGGCGACCTCGTCGGCCCGGTCGTAGCCGGCGTCCACGTGCCGGATGACGCCCATGCCCGGGTCGTTGGTGAGCACCCGGCGGATCTTCTCGCCGGCCAGCGCGGTGCCGTCGGCGACGGTGACCTGGCCGGCGTGGATCGAGCGGCCGATGCCGACGCCGCCGCCGTGGTGGATGGAGACCCAGGACGCGCCGGAGGCGACGTTGACCATGGCGTTCAGCAGCGGCCAGTCGGCGATCGCGTCGGAGCCGTCCAGCATCGCCTCGGTCTCCCGGTAGGGGGAGGCGACCGAGCCGCAGTCCAGGTGGTCGCGGCCGATCACGATCGGGGCGGACAGCTCACCGGAGGCGACCATGTCGTTGAAGCGCTCGCCGGCCTTGTCGCGCTCGCCGTAGCCGAGCCAGCAGATCCGCGCGGGCAGGCCCTGGAAGTGCACCTTCTCCTGGGCCATCTTGATCCAGCGGTGCAGCGACTCGTTCTCCGGGAAGAGGTCGAGCACGGCCTTGTCGGTCTTGTGGATGTCCTGCGGGTCGCCGGAGAGCGCGGCCCAGCGGAACGGGCCCTTGCCCTCGCAGAACAGCGGGCGGATGTAGGCCGGGACGAAGCCGGGGAAGGCGAAGGCCCGGTCGTAGCCGGCCAGCTGGGCCTCGCCGCGGATCGAGTTGCCGTAGTCGAACACCTCGGCGCCGCGGTCCTGGAAGCCGACCATCGCCTCGACGTGCCTGGCCATCGACTCGCGCGAGCGCTGGGTGAACTCGGCCGGCTTCTCGGCCGCGTAGGTGGCCATGTCGTCGAAGGAGACGCCGACCGGCAGGTAGCTCAGCGGGTCGTGGGCGCTGGTCTGGTCGGTGACGATGTCGATCGGCGCGTCCATCGCCAGCAGCTGCGGGAACAGCTCGGCCGCGTTGCCCAGCAGGCCGATGGAGAGCGGCTGCCGCTTGTCGCGGGCGGCGGTGGCGAGCTCCAGCGCGTGGGAGAGGTTCTTGGCCTCGACGTCCAGGTAGCGGTGCTCGATCCGGCGGGCGATCCGGGACGGGTCGCAGTCGATACAGATCGCCACGCCGCCGTTCATGGTGACGGCCAGCGGCTGGGCGCCGCCCATGCCGCCGAGGCCGGCGGTGAGGGTGATCGTCCCCTCCAGCGTGCCCTCGAACCGCTTGTTGGCGACGGCGGCGAAGGTCTCGTAGGTGCCCTGGAGGATGCCCTGGGTGCCGATGTAGATCCAGGAGCCGGCGGTCATCTGCCCGTACATGGTGAGCCCGAGGCTCTCCAGGCGGCGGAACTCCTCCCAGTTGGCCCAGTCGCCGACCAGGTTGGAGTTGGCGATCAGCACGCGCGGCGCCCACTCGTGGGTCTGCATCACGCCGACCGGGCGGCCGGACTGGACCAGCATGGTCTCGTCCTGCTTCAGGCCCTGGAGCGTCTTCACCATGGCGTCGAAGGAACGCCAGTCGCGCGCCGCCTTGCCGGTGCCGCCGTAGACGACCAGCTTCGACGGGTGCTCGGCCACCTCGGGGTCGAGGTTGTTCATGAGCATGCGCAGGGCGGCCTCCTGCTGCCACCCCTGCGTCGTCAGCCCGGTCCCCCGCGCCGCCCGTACCTCTCGCGGCCCACTCGTCTGCTGCACCATGTCCCGACCTCCTTGCGGATGAGTTCATTCAGGCTCGACTGCGCTGAATATATCCAAACATTCAGCCTTCGACCAGACCTGAGCACATCCGATCAGCGCCGGTACGGCACAGCTCTCCCGCGCTACGCTGAACCCGGCGAACACCAGCCACTCGGCCCAGGCGCCGACGAATGGAGGACGCGATGACGGCCATCACCGTGCGCCCCGGGAGACTCCGGGACGTCGCCGAGGAGATCGAGCGAAGCACCGGCCTCCGAGTACAGATCATCGGAGGAACCCTGATGATGTCTCCCACCCCTCGCGGCAAGCACGCGGGAACCGTGCAGGTCCTTCGGGATCAGCTCATCCCGAAGCTACCCCGGGACCTCCGCGTCTACGAGAACTCGTCGATCTGCATGCCGGACGACGAGGACGACTACGCCACCCCCGACCTGGTCATCCTCCCGAAGAACTGGGGCGACGACGACGAATGGCTGGCCGACCCGGGTGACGTCGTCTTCGCCATGGAGGTGATCTCCACCTCCGAGCGCTTCAGTGGCATCGCTGCCAAGACCGACTGGTACGCCGCCGCCGGCGTGGCCACCCTGCTCACCGCCGACCCCCGTGACGGCACCTGGACGCTCCACACCCGCCCCCGCGGCGGCGCGTACCAAGGCGTGCTGCACGGCAAGTACGGCGAGCCCGTCCCGCTCGCCGCACCGCTGCCCGCCGAGCTGCGCACCGACGAGCTGCCGCTGTACGCGCCGCGGCGCTGATCCGGCGTCAGGCCGCCGCGTCGCCGTCCCAGTCGATGCCGATCTCGGCGAGCCAGCGGCGGTCGGCGTCGTCGGGGACGGCGGCGGCCGGGGTGCTGGGGACGGCGGGGGTACGGGGCGGGCGGGGGATCTCCTGGACGGGGCCGAGGCCGTACTGCTCGGCGGCCGCGGCGGCGCGGGCGTCGGGTTCGATGACGCCGACGTGGACGACGCTCTCGTCGCCCGGGTCGAGGACGGTGAGTTCGGGATCGGGCAGACGGCGCAGGGTGACGCGGCGTCCGCAGGTCGGGCAGGACCACTCGTCGGCTCCGGAGGCGAGCCGGCCGACGAACTTCATCTCGTGGATCACATGCATGGCGGCACCCCCTGACTGGAGTGATGCCCGCCCTGGGCGGATCGCCAACCTGCGGGTACGGCCGCCGGGGCGGCACGCGCGCCACCCTGCAGCGGATCCGGCGGGTCCTCGAAGCCTGACGGCCCGCGGACTACTCCAGGAACAGCCCGCGGGCCGCGGCCGACTGCTCGATGGCCTCCAACCGCGCCTCGGCGCCCGGGAGTTCGTCGCACATGGTCTGCAGCAGCACCCGGCCGAGCACCATCGGCGCGCAGGCGGTGTCGAAGACCAGGCCGGTGCCGACGGCGGCCGGCAGCATCAGGTCGGAGAGCTTGGCGACCGGCGCGAAGACGCTGTCGGCCACGGTGATGACGGTCAGTCCGCACTCCCGGGCCACCGCCAGGGCCTCCATCAGCTCGCGCGGGTAGCGCGGCAGCGCGAAGCAGAGCAGCACGCTCGCGCCCGCTGCGGCGGCCTGTTCGAGGCGGTCGGCGAGCATGCTGCCGCCCTCGTCGAGGAGCCGGATGTCCGGGTGCACCTTGGCGGCGAAGTAGGCGAAGCCGCGCGCCTGCGCGGAGGCGGCCCGCAGGCCGAGCACCGGCAGCGGCCGGGAGGCGGCGAGCAGCCGGGCGGCGCGGGTGATCGGCTCGGGGTCGGCGAGCAGTTCGGCGAGGTGGCGCAGGTGCTCGATCTCGGCGAGCACGGCCTGCTGGTGCTCGTTGCGGACGGCGTCGGCCGGGGTCTCGGGGGCGGCGGCCTCGCCGGAGCCGAGCTCGCGCAGCTGCTTGCGCAGCGCCGGGTAGCCGTCGTAGCCGAGGGCCACCGCGAAGCGGGTCACCGAGGGCTGGCTGACGCCGGCGAGTTCGGCGACCTCGACGCTGGAGAGGAACGGCGCCTCGGTGGCGTGCCGGACCAGCGAGTGGGCGATCCGCCGCTGGGTGGGGGTGAGCCGGTGGCCCTCGAAGAGCTGGAGCAGCCGGGCGGAGGGACCGACCGGGCCGGCGTCGTCGGTGGCGGTCATGGCGGTACCTCCGGATACGAGCTGTTCGGATGACTGTGCAGCAGCGGACTGCCCCTGGCAACGACGTCTCGTACGACGGGACACCCGGGCAGACCCGCGGACCGGGCTCCCCGGGGGCGGGCGGGGAGCCGTGCGGGAGGTCTCGGGGTGACCCTGAGATGTCCCTGAGACCGCCCTGAATCCCCGTCCGATCGATGGACCGCCGGCCGTCCGGGGGAGCAGGCTGGTGCCCATGGACACTCGCCAGGACGACCTGCGGCGCGATCTTGACGCCACGCTGCAGGCCCGCAAGGAGCTCGGCAAGGAGTACGAGTCGGAACTCGTCGACTCCTTCCTCTCCCGGCTCGACGCCCGCCTCGACGCCCGGGTGGAGCGCCGGGTGGCCGACCGGCTCGGTCCGGCCGACGGTTACGGCCCGGCCGACGGGTACGGCGCCCCGCAGGGCCCGCCCGGGTACCGGCCGGGCCGCTTCGGCCGTTCGACCACCCGGCTGCCGATCGTCTCGCTGGTGCTCGGCATCCCGCTGTCCGGCGTCGCCGGCGGCACCGCCGGCTTCTGGGGCCTGCTGGTCTGCTGGGGCGGCATCGTCGGCGTCAACGTCTCCTCCGCGCTCGCCGAGCGCGTCCAGGAGCAGCGCGGCGCGTCGGCCCCGAGGAGCGACTGGGACCGGTGACCGGCGGTGTCCTGAGCCACCGGTCACCGACCCCCGTCCGCTCCGGGTGGTACGACGGTCAGGCCAGCGGGCCGGTGACCTGCTCGACGGCCCGCACCAGCTCGCCCGAGGCGACCAGCGCGGCGGCGGACTCCAGGTCCGGCGAGAGGAAGCGGTCGCGCCCGGCGCCGCCGACCCCGGCGGCGCGGGCGGCGGCCATCGCCGCGGCCGTGGCCGGCGCCGGGGCGACGCCCGCGCCGGACTGCTGACGGATCTCCAGCGCCCGGGAGGCGGCGGTGAGCTCGACGGCGAGGATCCGGCCGAGGTTCTCGACGGCCTGGCGCAGCTTGCGCGCGGCGGACCAGCCCATCGAGACGTGGTCCTCCTGCATCGCCGAGGACGGGATCGAGTCCACCGAGGCCGGCACGGCGAGCCGCTTGTTCTCGCTGACCAGCGCCGCCTGGGTGTACTGGGCGATCATCAGGCCGGAGTCCACGCCCGGGTCGTCGGCCAGGAAGGCCGGCAGGCCGTGCGAGCGGGCCTTGTCCAGCAGCCGGTCGGTGCGGCGCTCGGAGATCGAGCCGAGGTCGGCGGCGGCGATGGCGAGGAAGTCCAGCACGTAGGCGACCGGAGCGCCGTGGAAGTTGCCGTTGGACTCGACCCGGCCGTCCGGCAGCACGACCGGGTTGTCGACCGAGGCGGCCAGCTCGCGGGAGGCGACCAGCTGGGCGTGCGCGAGGGTGTCGCGGCCGGCGCCGGCCACCTGCGGGGCGCAGCGGATCGAGTAGGCGTCCTGGACGCGCGGGGCGTCGTCCTGGTGGTGGCCGGTGAGGCCGGAACCCTGGAGCACGGCCAGCGTGTTGGCGGCGGACAGCGCCTGGCCGGGGTGCGGGCGGATCGGGGCGTGCAGCTCGGGGGCGAGCACCTTCTCGGTGCCGAGCAGCGCCTCCAGCGTCATCGCGGCGGTGATGTCGGCGGTGGTGAACAGGCGCTGCAGGTCGGCGATGGCCATGACCAGCATGCCGAGCATGCCGTCGGTGCCGTTGATGAGGGCGAGGCCCTCCTTCTCCAGCAGCTCGACGGGCTCGATGCCGGCGGCGGCGAGCAGTTCGGCGGCGGGCTTCTCGACGCCGTCGGCGCCGGTGGCCACGCCCTCCCCCATGAGGACGAGCGCGCAGTGCGAGAGCGGGGCGAGGTCACCGGAGCAGCCGAGCGAGCCGAACTCGCGGACCACCGGGGTGATGCCGGCGTTCAGGAGGGCGGCCATGGTCTGGGCGACCAGCGGGCGGACGCCGGTGCGGCCGCTCGCGAGGGTCTTCATGCGCAGGAACATCAGCGCGCGGACGACCTCGCGCTCGACCGCCGGGCCCATCCCGGCGGCGTGCGAGCGCACCAGCGACCGCTGCAGCTGGGCGCGCAGCTCGGGGCTGATGTGCCGGACGGCGAGGGCGCCGAAGCCGGTCGAGACGCCGTAGACGGGACGCGGTTCGGCGGCCAGGGCGTCGATCCGGGCACGCGCGGCCGCCATCTCGGCGAGCGCGTCGGGGCCGATCTCGACCCGGGCGTTCCCCCGGGCGACGGCCAGCACGTCCTCGGCGCTGACGTCGGCCTTGCCGACCTGGACGAGCGGCGCGTGGGGGGCCGCAGCACTGTGCATATCCATATGCATCATCTCAGCAGGTGAATGAAGATATGACAACCACCTCGGCCCTGCGGAAACCCCGGCACCGGACGGCCGGCCACCGGGCCCGCACGACCGGTCACCAGGATTTTCGGATACCCCGCCCGGTGCCGCACGCTGTGGGGAGGCGAACGGCGCAACGCCGGACGCGGCGGACGGAGAGGCGGACGGGACGATGACGCGGGCGACGGCACGGCGGCGGGTGCTCCGGCTGCGCGGGGACGGGCGGAGCGCCCGGCCGGACGCGCTGGCGGCCGAGGAGCCGCTGGAGATCCGGCTCGGCGGCGAACCGCTCACCGTCACCATGCGCACCCCCGGCCAGGACTTCGACCTGGTGGCCGGCTTCCTGGTGGGCGAGGGCCTGGTCCGCGCGGGCGAGGACCTCGCGGCGCTGCGCTACTGCGCCGGCACCGACGAGAACGGCGCCAACACCTACAACGTGGTGGACGCGACGCTGCGCGACACCGGCCGCCCCCGGCCGCTCTCCGCCCACCGCAACCTGCTCACCACCAGCGCCTGCGGGCTGTGCGGCCGGGACACCGTGGAGGCCGTCCGCACCCACGTCCACCACCCAGTCGGCGAGGACCCGCTGGCCGTCCCGCCCGCGCTGCTCTACGCGCTGCCGGACCGGCTGCGCGCCGCCCAGCGCACCTTCGACTCCACCGGCGGCCTGCACGCGGCCGGCCTGTTCGACGGCCGGACCGGCGAACTGCTCTGCGCCCGCGAGGACGTCGGCCGGCACAACGCGGTGGACAAGGTGGTCGGCTGGGCGCTGCGCGAGGGCCGGCTGCCGCTGACCGGCCAGATCCTGCTGGTCAGCGGCCGGGCCTCGTTCGAACTGACCCAGAAGGCGGCGCTGGCCGGCGCGCCGCTGCTGGCCGCCGTCTCGGCGCCGTCCTCGCTCGCCGTGGACCTCGCCGAGGAGTTGGGCCTGACCCTGGTCGGCTTCCTGCGCGGGGAGGGGGCCAACGTCTACACCCGCCCCGACCGGATCGCCTGAACCCGCTTGGCCGGCGCCCCGCGGGTCACCCCAGCGCCGCCTCGATCAGGCCGGCCGCGCGCGCCGTACCGCCCTCGGCCCGGACCGCGGCCCGCTCGGCGGCGAGCCGCTCGGCCACCGCCGGGTCGCCGGTCAGCTCCAGCAGCGCGGCGCGCAGCGCCCCCGCCGTCGCGTCCTCGGTGTCCAGCCGCCGGGCCACGCCGAGCGCCACCAGCGAGTCCGCGTTGGCGAACTGGTCGACGGCCTGCGGCACCGCGATCATCGGCACGCCGTGGAACAGCCCCTCGCTCGCGCCGCCGGTGCCGGCGTGGGTGACGAAGGCGTCGGCCTGCGCCAGTACGTCGAACTGCGGCACCCAGCGGTGCACCTCGACGTTGGCCGGCACCTCGCCCAGCGCGGCCTGGTCGGTGTGCTTGCCGATCTGCAGCACGACGTGCCAGCCGGGCAGGCCCCCGAAGGCCGCCAGGCACTCCCGGTAGAAGGCCGGCCGGTCGGTGAAGGCCGAGCCGAGCGAGACCAGCAGCACCTTGTCCGTCCCGGCGGGCCGCTGCCAGCCGCCCTGGTGCGAGCGGTCGCCGAAGCACTGGCCGACGAAGGTGATCCGGCCGGTGTCGACCCGGTCCACGTGGGGTTGCAGGGCCCGCGGGATCAGCGCGAGCGCCCGGTCCGGGCGGTTCTTGAACCGCTCGACGTCCCGAACGACGTCCCGCTCGACGTCCCGCTCGACGTCCCGGACGACGGCGCCGGTGGCGGCCAGCCAGTCGCCGAACCGCCGGTAGTGCTCGGGGCCGCCGGGGCCGGTGCGGAGCGCCTCGAACACCGGGGCGAGGTCCTCCTCGATCCCCTCCCAGCCGACCATGGTGGGCGACAGCTGGACCACCGGCACGCCGTGGCCCTCGGCCACCGCCCGGGCGGCGAAGGCGCCGATGTCGTGGAGCACCAGCTCGGGCCGGTCCTCGGCGAAGAGCTTCTCCAGCACCGGGGTCATCGCGAGGGCGTCGTCGAGGAAGACGTCCTGGACGGCGACCGGGTCCTCCGGCCACCCCGCGGGGTCGCCGTCGAGCGGCAGCGCCGTCGGGTACGGGACGGGCGTGGCGCCGGTGGAGGCGACGGGCTCGGCGAAGGAGGGGGCGTTGACGTAGCTCACCCGGTGGCCCCGGGCGACGAGCTCGGCGATCACGGCGAGGCTCGGGTTGACGTGGCCGTGGGCCGGAATGGAAGCCATGACGATGTGGGCGGAGCGGGTCATCCCGAAGGTCCTCTCGCGATGCGGTGTCGCCGCGGTGTCACCGCGGTACGGCTCGGTGCGGCTCGGCGGCATGAGACGAGACGGTTCGTCTCGTCGATGCCCTCAAGAATGCCGCCGCCCCGTCCGCCCTGTCAAGACGATACGGACCGTCTCGCCATCTCGATAGAATGGCTCCCGTGACCAGACAGAGCGCCCCCGACCCGAACCGCCGCAACGAACAGAGCCGTGCGGCGATCCTCACCGCCGCCGCCGAGCTCGTCGCCGAACTCGGCTTCGCCAAACTGACCATCGAGAAGATCGCCGCCCGCGCCGGCGTCGGCAAGCAGACCATCTACCGCTGGTGGCCCTCGAAGGGCGCCGTCGTCTTCGACGCCTTCCTCGCCGCCAACGAGAACGCCTCCGGCAGCCTCGCCCTGCCCGACACCGGCGACCTCGGCGAGGACCTGCGGACCCTCCTGCGGCTCACCGCCCTGGAACTCGCCGACCCCGCCTTCGACCGGACCGGACGCGCCCTCACCGCCGAGGTGCTCACCGACCCCGCCCTGCTGGCCGAGTACCGCGAACGCCTCCTCGACCCCCTGCTGGCCGTCACCCGCGACCGCCTGCGGTCCGCCCGCGAGGCCGGACAGCTCCGCGCCGACGCGGACCTCGACCTCGCCGTCGAACTCCTCTACGGCCCGCTCCACTACCGCTGGCTGCACCGCCTCGGCCCGCTCGACGCCGGCTACGCGGACCAGGTGGTGGCGGCCGTCCTCGGCGCGCTCGGCCCCGCCGGCGACTGAGCGCGCCCCGGCCTGCCCGCCCCGGGCCGGCTCAGGAGCGGTTGCGGCGGCGCAGCATCAGCACCACGACGACGATCACCGCGACCACCACCAGCACCACGACGACGCCGATCAGCAGACCGATGAACTTGCCGAGGCCCTTCTTCTTCTTTTTCTTGGACTTGTCCTTGGACGCGGTCTTCGACCTGTCCTTGGAGCCGGCCAGCCGCGTGGTGTCGTGGTGGTCCGCCGTCACCCCGGCCCGGGCGGCGGCCTGACCGTCCGACACCTGCGGGGCCGCGCCGCCGGCCGCGGCCACCGTGGTCACCACCGCCGTCCCCGACCCGACCGGCGCCGCCGAGGCCGCCGGCGCGGCGGCCAGCGCCGTCCCGCCGAACGCGAGCACTCCGGAGAGAAGCAGGCCCGTCAACCGAGCGCGCACGTCCATCAACCCCCGTCATCGATCCGGCAGGGCCCCGACGGCCCGCCGACCGCCGACACCATCCCACGGCCGCCCCGCCGCGCCCACCCCCGCGACCGGACCGCGACCCGCTCGGAACCGACCGGTCACCGAAGCGCCACACTCCACCCGCGCCCGTGACCCGGCCACCGCCGGCCCGGCGGCCCTCCGCCCGATCCGCGCCGGCCCCCGGGGTCAGCTCTCGGGCGGGGAGGCGGGGCCGGCGAGGGCGACCGCGACCAGCGCCCGCAGAGCGGAGGCGACCTGGCCCAGCGGGAGCGTGGCGTCGTCGGCGAAGAGTTCCAGGAGCCAGCCGCCCGCCGCGTTCTGGCCGCCGGCCGCGACCATGCCGCGGTAGCCGGAGACCACCAGCATGGCCTCCTCCGCCGGGTCGTTGCCCGCCGCGCCCGCGCGCAGCGCGAAGGCGCCACCGCGCACGGCGGTCCGGGTCAGCGGGTAGTGGCGCAGGTCGAAGACGGCGTCCGGGGCCTCGATCTGGGCCCGCTGGGTCTCCGCCCGGGTGCTGCTCGGCCCGCTGGTCATCCGGTAGACGGCGTGCCGCGCGGTGCGCATCAGCTGCGAGCCGGGCGGCACGTAGGAGATCCACCAGCCGACCGCGTCCAGCAGCCGGGCCGAGGTCTCGGCGACGATCGCGAGCTTGCCGATGGTGTCGGCCGGGTGGACGCCGCGCACGGTGCCCTGCCGGTCGAGGGCGGCGAGCACCGCCGTGAGCAGCTGACCGGGGTCGGCGCTGTGCGCCGCGCCGCGGAACCGCCGCCGGTCACCCGTCCCGGTCCGGCCGCCGGAGCGGGGGCGGCCGTCGGCGCGGTGGTGCGGGTCAGCGGTGTCCGCGAGCAGCACCGTCGGGTCGGGGGCGAAGCCGGGGCCGTGGCTGCGGCCGGCGACCACCGGGTGCGCGGCACGGGCGGCCTTGGCCCGGTACTGGGCGGCGTCCGCGAGCCGGAAGAGCCGGTCGGGGGTGGTCACCGGGCCGATCGAGTCGCCGGTGGAGGCGACCCCGCAGGCGACGCCCTCGCCCTCGGCCAGGGCCAGCGCCCGCGCGCACAGCTCCTCGGCGACGGCGACCACCTCGTCCGCCTTCTGGCCCTCGACGAGCAGGCAGAACTCGTCGCCGCCGAGCCGGGCCGCGAGACTCCCGGGGAGCTTCGCGGCGGCCAGCGACAGCTGGTGGGCGAACCGCTCCAGCAGCCGGTCGCCCATCTCGTGGCCGAGCTGGTCGTTGACCCGCTTGAGGCCGTTGACGTCGCAGACCACCAGGGACACCACGGTGTTGTCCCGGTTGTGCGCGGCCAGCGCGCTCTCCAGCCGGGCGTCCACCGCGCGGCGGTTGGCGAGGCCGGTGAGCGGGTCGGAGAAGGCGAGCTTGCGCAGGTCGGCGAGGCGCTCGGTCTGGGCGAGGCCCGCCGAGATCTGGGCCGCGAGCAGGGTCGCGTAGTCGGCGTCGGCCTCGGTGAACTCGGACATCCCGGCGGTCCGGGCCAGGTAGAGCTCGCCCCAGGCCTGCCCGTGCAGCACGATCGGCGCGACCACGCAGCAGGCCCGACCCCGCCGGCGCAGCGCCGCGGCGCGTTCCTGGCAGTACGCGCCGGCGGTCGGGTGGGTGTGCCCGGCGTGCGGCTGGCTGTTGTCCGCGGTCTGCACCCAGGCGCGCGGCAGCCGGCCGGTGCTCCAGCGCTCCTCCAGGTACGTGACGATCTCGGGGAAGTCGGCGACCGGGTAGGACTCGTTCTCGGGCAGCTCCTCCTCGCCCGGGGAGAGCGCGCCGTGGTTGACCAGGACCCGCAGCCGGCCGGACTCGCGATCCCAGACCGAGACGGCGGCCATGGTGGCGCCGAGCGCCTCGGTGGCCCGGGCGGCGGCGGCCCGGACGGCCTCCAGCGGGGTGAGCGCCCCGGCCATGTCCTGGGCGAGTTCGACCACGGCCGTCAGCCGCGCGTCGGTGGTCGGACCGCCGACGGGGACGGGCCCGACCCCGTCGGCGGGGGCGGGGGCCGCCGGCTGCCGCGTCCGGTCGCCGGCGCGGTCGCGGTCCGTCATGATCGCCTCGCTGCTCACCGGCTCGCCTCGCTCCCTGTCCTCGGTCCTGCTGGCGGTCCCGGACGCACCGGCACCCGCGTGCGGCGGAGGTGCCCGCGCGGCCACCGACGGTCCCGGAAGTCCCTACCCGTCCGACGACGGTTACCCGCCCGACGGTTCGGCATGCCGACCGGTCGTACCGGAGCGCCCGCACCGGAGCGCCTGCACCAAGACTATGGCGGTTTCGTTCGGTTATGCCCCGTTTTCGGGCCCGGATCCGCAAGACCGTACGATCTTCAACCATTCGGCTTGTCGCAGCGCGGCGCCCTCGTGCGGCCCACGCACGGCCCTCGTGCGGCACTCGCGCGGGCGCGGGCTACTCGCCGCGCATCCGCCGGGAGAGCAGCCACGGCTCGACCAGCCCGAGCCCCCGCACCGGGCGGCGCCACATCGGCTGCAGGTTGAACCGGTGCCCGGCGTCCGTCCCCTGGGCCGACAGGCCGGAGGGCGGCATCCCGGCCGCCACCGACAGGGCGTCCGCCAGCCCGGAGCCGTCCTCGCCGGCCGGCGCGACACTGCCGTTCTGCTCCAGCGCGGCGGCGAACTCGCCGTCGATCAGCACCGCGTCCTTGGGCGCGATCGAGGTGAGCCGGCTGGCCAGGTTCACCGTCGTGCCGAACACGTCGCCCATCCGCGAGGTGACCGTGCCGAAGGCCATGCCGACCCGCAGCGCGGGGATGGTGTCGTCCTCGGCCAGCGCCTCGATCAGGCTGAGCGCGATCCCGGCGGCGGTCACCGGGTCCTCGGAGACGAAGAGGATCTCGTCGCCGAGCGTCTTGATCACCCGGCCGCCCTGGCCGGCGATCAGATCGGAACAGGTGTTCTCGAAGGTCTCGACCAGCTCGCCGAGCTCCTCCTCCTCCAGCCGCCGGGACAGCCGGGTGAAGCCGACCAGGTCGGCGAAGCCCACCGCGAGCCGGCCGCTGGTGATCTCGTTGTCCTCGGCGGCCTGCACCACCCGGCCGGTGACGGCGGCCAGCTGCCGCCGCCACACGTACACCAGGAACTGCTCCAGCTCCGGCAGCAGCAGCTCGACCAGCGGGTACGCGACGTCCGCCCGGGTGAGACCGGGCTCGACGGACTGGGTGAGGTTCTCCAGGAAGGTGTCCATCTGCCAGCCCGCGAGCCGGGCCGTGGTCTGCCCGGTGGAGCGCGCCACCTGGATCGCCATCGACTCGCTCAGCAGGCCCGACTCGACCAGACCGGCGAGCCGGCGCAGCGCGATCACGTCCCCGTCGGTCAGCGCCCGGGACTGGCCGATGTCGGGGAAGCCCATCGCCCGCCAGAAGCGGGTGGCCAGCTCCATCGGGACGTCGGCGGCCCGGGCGGCCTGGTACGGGGTGTAACGGCGTGGCGCGTCCAGGATCAGGCGTTCGAGGTCGAGGGCGACGGTCTGGTCGTCGGAGCCCGCCGGGCCCTCGCTGCCGTCGGCACCGTAGCCGCCGCCGTTGCTGCCGTCCTCTGCCACCGGTCCGTCCCCGTGCGGTCGCCGCACTCGCCTCGTGTCCTGCCTGTCCCGGGCGGGCGCGCCCGCCACCCGGCGGGCAGTGGCGCGCCTCACACTGCTGCCAGGTGGAATGTTCGCACGGAATCGCGCGATCCGGGGCATCAGCCCGGGTCAAGGGGAGGTAAGGGGAGGCATGACGACCCGCCCGGCACACGGCCGGGGACGCGCCCCGCGCACGCACCGCGCGCCCGGCGCGCCTAACCCGCCCAACCCGCCTAACCCGCCTGGCGCGGCTCCGGGCGCACGTGGACGACGTCCCCCGCGCCGACCGCCTGGCGGCCGCCGTCCGGGGTGCGGACCACCAGCCGACCGTCCCCGTCCACGGCCACCGCCTCGCCGCGCAGTTCGCGGTCGCCGGGCAGCAGCACCTTCACCGGCCGCCCCAGCGTGGTGCAGCGCTGCGCGTACGCGCGCAGCAGGCCGCTGCTGTGCGGGTCGCCGGCGGCGGCCGTCCACTCCCCGTACAGCTCGGCGAACTCGCGCAGCAGGGCGCGCAGCAGGGTGGTCCGGTCGGTGACGGCGGCGCCGGCCAGGGCGAGCGAGGCGGCGGTGGGGACGGGCAGCTCGGCGGCGCGCAGCGAGACGTTGAGGCCGAGGCCGGCGACCACCGCGCCGCCGCTCAGCTCGGTCAGGATGCCGCCGATCTTGCGCTCCTCACCGTCGATCTCCACCTGGAGGTCATTGGGCCACTTCAGGCCGACCTCGACCTCGGCGACCCGGCTCAGGGTGCTCGCCGCGGCGACGCCCACCAGGATCGGCAACCAGCCGTACCGCTCGACGGGTACCTCGTCCGGGCGAAGCAGGAGGGAGAGGAAGAGGCCGGAGCGCGCGGGCGCGGTCCACTGCCGTTCGAGCCGGCCGCGGCCGGAGTTCTGCTCCTCGGCGACCAGCACCGCGCCCTGCGGGGCGCCCGCCCCGGCCCGGGCGGCCAGGTCGGTGTTGGTGGAGCCGGTCTCCTCGACGACGTCCAGCGAGGTCCAGAGCCCGCCGGGGCGCACCAGGTCCCGGCGGAGCGTGGCGGCGTCCAGCGGCGGGCGGTCCAGGTCGGTCCACGGCGACGGCCCGCTGTGGCCGAGGCCGCGCAGTCCACTGCGGCGGGGGGTGTCGGAGGTCATGCGGCCCACCCTAGGGTCCCTGGGAGGCCGTAGGCCGCCCCATCGTCCCCCAGAACGCGCGGTGACGACACTGTGGCGCTGACCATAACGGCCGGACATTACGTGGGCCCTCCGTGCTGGCTACGCTACCCAACGGTAGTTCGTTGTGCCGCCCTGCATCCCTCGTCCGCGCCGCCCCCACCCGGCCCGCGCGCCCCCGAAAACAGGTCGCGGCCCATGGATCAGGGAGAGCCACCGGAATGACCGAGGCGCCGTACGACCCGCACACCACCGCCGGCAAGCTCGCCGACCTCCGGCGCAGGATCGACGAGGCGGTGCACTCCGGCTCCGCGAAGGCGGTGGAGAAGCAGCACGCCAAGGGCAAGCTGACGGCCCGCGAGCGGGTCGCGGAGCTGCTGGACGAGGACTCCTTCGTCGAGTTCGACGAGTTCGCCCGGCACCGCTCGACCAACTTCGGCCAGGAGAAGAACCGGCCGTACGGCGACGGCGTGGTCACCGGCTACGGCACCGTCGACGGCCGTCAGGTGGCGGTGTTCGCCCAGGACTTCACGGTCTTCGGCGGCTCGCTCGGCGAGGTCTTCGGCGAGAAGATCGTCAAGGTCATGGACTTCGCGCTGAAGACCGGCTGCCCGGTCATCGGCATCAACGACTCCGGCGGCGCCCGGATCCAGGAGGGCGTGGTCTCGCTCGGCCTGTACGGCGAGATCTTCCGCCGCAACGTGCACGCCTCCGGGGTGATCCCGCAGATCTCGCTGATCATGGGCCCCTGCGCGGGCGGCGCGGTCTACTCCCCCGCGATCACCGACTTCGTGGTGATGGCCGACCAGACCTCGCACATGTTCATCACCGGCCCCGACGTGATCAAGACCGTCACCGGCGAGGACGTCGGCATGGAGGAGCTGGGCGGCGCGCGCACCCACAACACCAAGTCCGGCAACGCGCACTACCTGGCCACGGACGAGAAGGAGGCGGTCGAGTACGTCAAGAGCCTGCTCTCGTACCTGCCCTCCAACAACCTCTCCGACCCGCCGGCCTTCCCGGAGGAGGCGGACCTGTCCGTCACCGACGAGGACCTCGAACTCGACACCCTGGTGCCCGACTCGGCCAACCAGCCGTACGACATGCACAAGGTGATCGAGCACGTCCTCGACGACGGCGAGTTCCTGGAGACCCAGCCGCTGTACGCCGGCAACATCATCACCGGCTTCGGGCGGGTCGAGGGCCACCCGGTCGGCATCGTCGGCAACCAGCCGATGGACCTGGCCGGCTGCCTGGACATCGCCGCCAGCGAGAAGGCCGCGCGGTTCATCCGCACCTGCGACTCGTTCAACATCCCGGTCATCACCTTCGTCGACGTGCCCGGCTTCCTGCCCGGCACCGAGCAGGAGTGGGACGGCATCATCCGCCGCGGCGCCAAGCTGATCTACGCCTACGCCGAGGCGACCGTGCCGCTGATCACCGTCATCACCCGCAAGGCCTTCGGCGGCGCGTACGACGTCATGGGCTCCAAGCACCTGGGCGCCGACCTCAACCTGGCCTGGCCGACCGCGCAGATCGCCGTGATGGGCGCGCAGGGCGCGGCCAACATCGTCTACCGCCGCGAGCTGGCCGAGGCGGCCGCGGCCGGCGAGGACGTCGACGCCCGCCGGGCCGAGCTGGTCGCCGAGTACGAGGACACCCTGCTCAACCCGTACCTGGCCGCCGAGCGCGGCTACGTGGACGCGGTCATCGCCCCGAGCGAGACCCGCCGGCACATCGTGCGCGGTCTGCGCGCGCTGCGCGGCAAGCGCGAGGTGCTGCCGCCGAAGAAGCACGGCAACATCCCGCTGTAGTGGCTCCGAGCAGGAGGATCGCGAGAGGATTGAGCATGGCCCCGATCCACGTGCTGCACGGGCAGCCGACCCCCGAGGAGCTGGCCACCGTCCTGGCGGTGGTCCAGAGCCGGGCCGCCGCCGCGCAGGCCGCCGCCGAGGCGGCCCGTCGCGCGGGCGCCGGCCCGGACTCCGCCTGGAACGACCGCGCGCGCCGGCTGCGCGCGACCCCGCGCCCCGGCGTCAACACCTGGCGCACCTCCGGCTGGGCCGGCTAGGCACCACCGCGGTTCGACGCTCGACGCTCGATGTTCGACCTTCGACGGCCGCTCGGCACTGCGCGCAGTGCCGAGCGGCCGTTTTCGTGCACTTTGCAAAGTCCGTACTTTGCAAAGTGCACGAAGGGCACGGAAGAGCGCATACCAGCAGCCAGCACACCGGTACCCTGCGCCGCACTTTGCAAAGTGTGCACTTTGCAAAGTGCGGCGAGCACCTCGGCGGAAGCCCGGATCGCCCCGGAAGCTGAGTACGGATACTCAGGCGCCCCACCGGCCCGGGAGCGCAGGCTGGAGTGATGCTCTGGTCAGACCCCCGCGACGAGCCCTCCCCGGAAGCCCGGCGTATGCAGCGCCGGCTGCACCGGGCCGGCCATGTGCTCGCCGTACTCGCCCTGGTGATCGCCGTTCTGCTGATGATCTGACGATCACCGGGCAACCGCGCCGGGACGGCCCTCTACCCTGGTGGGCATGACCGACCGTCGCCCCCTCGTTCTCGCCTCCGCCTCCCCCGCCCGGCTCGGGCTGCTGCGCCAGGCGGGGCTCGACCCCCGTGTGGTGGTCAGCGGCGTCGACGAGGACGCCCTCACCGCCGCCACCCCCGCCGAACTCGCGCTCGTACTCGCCGAGGCCAAGGCCAAGGCCGTCGCCGTCACCCTCACCGAGGGCGAGCTGGTCATCGGCTGCGACTCGGTGCTGGAGCTGGACGGCCAGGCGCTCGGCAAGCCCGCCGACGAGGCCGAGGCACTGGCCCGCTGGCAGGCGATGCGCGGCCGGGCCGGCGTGCTGCGCACCGGGCACTGCGTGATCGACACCGTGACCGGCCGGCAGGCCTCCGCCACCGCCTCCACCACCGTCCGCTTCGGCTCCCCGGACGACGCCGAGGTCGCCGCGTACATCGCCACCGGCGAACCGCTGCACGTGGCCGGCGCGTTCACCCTGGACGGCCGCTCGGCCCCCTTCATCGAGGGCATCGACGGCGACCCGGGCAACGTCATCGGACTCTCGCTGCCGCTGCTGCGCGGACTGCTCGCCGAACTGGACGTGCGGATCACCGACCTCTGGGTCTGATGGGTCTGATCGCGGCGGGCGACGCCGGTGCACCTCAGGCCCTCCGGCGCCCCCGAGGCGTCGCCCACGCGCCAAAGACCGGCACAATTGTCGCCATCCGCCCCACCGACAATCCGATGTGATGCACGCTGGAACAGCGCCCGGCGGGCGTCGACGCTCCACAACGACGGGGGAGATGGCGAGCGGATGACCGAGAGTCTGCTCAACGTCCTGCTGGGCCTGGTGGCCAGCGCGATCAGTGCCGTCCTCGGCTGGCTCGGTCAGAGCCTGCGCCGAAGACGGCGGCTGGAACGGACCAGGGCCTTCCTCGGCCTGCCGGCCGGCAGCGAGTGCCTGATCGTGGTGAACCGCAGCATCGGCACCGGCGCGCACGCCCGGACGGTCACCCGGCGCGACGCCTACGCGCTGATGGAACTGGCCGCCCTGGTGAAGGAGTGCGGCGCGCACACCGACCTGGTGGCGCACGACGCCGCGCCGCGCAGCCTCGGCGCCAAGACCGAGCTGTGCTTCGGCGGCCCGGTCTCCAACGAACGGATGGCGGCCCATCTGGCCTGGGGCCTGCCCGGGGTGACGATCTCCAGCGACCGCGCGGCGCCGGACAACACCATCACCGTCGGCGGCCGCTCGTACGCCGCCGAGCTGGACGCCGGGGTGTACGTCCTGCTCGCCCGGCTGGCCACCCCCGAGGGCGGCCGCCCGGTCTTCCTGATCTCCGGCCAGACCGGTGTCGCCAACCACGCCGGCGTCCGCCACCTGGTCGCCCACCACCGCCGGCTGGCCCGCCGGTACGGCACGGACGGCACCTTCGCCCTGCTGCTCAAGGTGGTCAACCCGGCCGCCTACGGCCCGGACGTCGTCGAGCAGCTCGCCGATGTCACCGCCGCGGCCCTGGAGCGCCCGCCCGGCCCGCCCGGCCCGCCGACCCCGCCAGGTGCCCCCGGTGCCGCGCGGACGCCCCTTCAGGCGACCGCTTCGGCCCCCGCGTCCGCCCCCACCTCTTGAACACCGCTCACGCGACGCTTGGGTGCGGCCAAGCCCACCGCGTCGCCACGCCGCCCGGTTACCGAGCGCAATCGCCGCACCACCCGGACCGCACCTCCCACCACCTGCGCAGACTCCCGTCGGGCCGCCCACCGCCCGTCCGGGCGCATCACCCTCCGTGTGGGATAGTTCACAACCTGGGGCTACTCGCCGGTACTGCCCAGGAATCCATAAACTCAACGAGGTTCAAGAAGGGAGCCACAGTGCGCAAGGTGCTCATCGCCAACCGCGGGGAAATCGCCGTCCGCGTCGCCCGGGCCTGCTCGGACGCCGGTATCGCCAGCGTCGCCGTCTACGCCGAGCCGGACCGGGATGCGCTGCACGTCCGCGCGGCCGACGAGGCTTACGCGCTGGGCGGCGACACCCCCGGCACCAGCTACCTGGACATCGCCAAGGTCCTCCAGGCCGCCGCCGACTCGGGTGCGGACGCCGTCCACCCCGGCTACGGATTCCTGTCGGAGAACGCCGACTTCGCCCAGGCCGTGCTCGACGCGGGCCTCACCTGGATCGGCCCGCCCCCGCAGGCCATCCGCGACCTCGGCGACAAGGTGACCGCCCGGCACGTGGCGCAGCGCGCCGGTGCCCCGCTGGTCGCCGGTACGCCGGACCCGGTCTCGGGCGCCGACGAGGTCGTCGCCTTCGCCCAGGAGCACGGCCTGCCGGTCGCCATCAAGGCGGCCTTCGGCGGCGGCGGACGCGGCCTGAAGGTCGCCCGCACGCTGGAGGAGGTCCCGGAGCTGTACGAGTCGGCGGTCCGTGAGGCGGTCGCCGCCTTCGGTCGCGGCGAGTGCTTCGTCGAGCGCTACCTGGACAACCCGCGGCACGTCGAGACCCAGTGCCTGGCCGACCAGCACGGCAACGTGGTGGTCGTCTCCACCCGTGACTGCTCGCTGCAGCGCCGGCACCAGAAGCTGGTCGAGGAGGCGCCCGCGCCGTTCCTGACGCCCGAGCAGAACGCCGAGCTGTACCGGGCGTCGAAGGCCATCCTCAAGGAGGCCGGCTACGTCGGTGCCGGCACCTGCGAGTTCCTGGTGGCGGTGGACGGCACGATCTCCTTCCTGGAGGTCAACACCCGTCTGCAGGTGGAGCACCCGGTCACCGAGGAGGTCACCGGGATCGACCTGGTCCGCGAGATGTTCCGGATCGCCGACGGCGAGGAGCTCGGCTACGGCGACCCGGAGGTGCGGGGTCACTCGTTCGAGTTCCGCATCAACGGCGAGGACCCGGGCCGCAACTTCCTGCCCGCGCCGGGCACGGTGACGCTGTTCGCGCCGCCGTCGGGCCCGGGTGTCCGGCTGGACTCGGGTGTGGAGACCGGCGCGGTCATCGGCCCGGCCTGGGACTCGCTGCTGGCCAAGCTGATCGTCTCCGGCCGTGACCGCAAGCAGGCGCTGGAGCGGGCGAGGCGCGCGCTGGCCGAGTTCAAGGTCGAGGGCATGGCGACCGCCATCCCGTTCCACCAGGCCGTCGTCACCGACCCGGCGTTCGCGCCCGAGGTGCACGGGAGCGAGGGGCCGTTCACGGTCTTCACGCGGTGGATCGAGACCGAGTTCGAGAACACCATCCCCGCGTTCGCCGGTGCGGCCGGCGAGGGCGAGGAGGCGGAGGGCCGGGAGACCGTGGTCGTCGAGGTCGGCGGCAAGCGGATCGAGGTCTCGCTGCCGTCCTCGCTGGGTGTCGCCGCGGCTCCGGCGGCCGGTGCGGGGGCCGCGAAGGCCAAGCGCCGGGTGGGTGCCAAGAAGGCCGGTTCGGCGGTCAGCGGTGACACGCTGGCCTCGCCGATGCAGGGCACCATCGTGAAGGTCGCGGTGGAGGAGGGTCAGGTCGTCGCCGAGGGCGAGCTGATCGTCGTCCTGGAGGCGATGAAGATGGAGCAGCCGCTGAACGCGCACAAGGCGGGCACGGTCGTCGGCCTCAAGGCCGAGGTGGGCGCGAGCGTCTCCAGCGGCGCGGCGCTCTGCGAGATCAAGGACTGAGTCGGGGCCCGACCGGGCACTGACGGGTCCGCCGCCGGTCCGTACACCCTCGGGTGTGCGGACCGGTCACGTTTTCGGCGGTAGTGCGGTGGCGCGGTGGTGCGGCACGCCGCGGTGGCGCGCCGGGGCGGCGGCCCCGCCGCGCGGGTCTCAGCGCCCGCGCGGCAGGCCGAGTTCGGCGAGCCTGACCGGGAGCGGCCCGCCCGGTCCGCCCGCCCCCCCGGGGCCGCCGTGCGCCCCCGGCCGCCGCTGGCCGGGCAGCGCGGCCGCCCCGGGCGGCGGCGCGGCGCGGCGGGCCATCGGGCCGGGCTGGGTCTGGTGGACGGGGCCGCTGCCGGTGCCGTGCACCGGGGTGTCCCCGTGCGGCGGGGCGCCGAGCGGGGCGAGGTCGATCTGCACCCCGCAGTCGGCGAGCGCGTCCAGTTCACGGGCGGTGGCGTCGTCCGCGGTGGCGTGCTCGTCGGTGACCAGCCGGGTGATGGTCTCGGTGGGGACGGTCTGGAACATGGTGTCCGCGCCGAGCTTGGTGTGGTCGGCGAGGATGATCACCTCGGCGGCCGACTGCACCAGCGCCCGGTCCACGCTCGCGGAGAGCATGTTCGTGGTCGAGAGGCCGCGCTCGGCGGTCAGCCCACTGCCCGAGACGAAGGCCTTGGTGACCCGCAGCCCGTGCAGCGACTGCTCGGCGCCGCTGCCGACCAGGGCGTAGTTGGAGCCGCGCAGGGTGCCGCCGGTCATCACCACCTCGACCCGGTTGGCGTGCGCCAACGCCTGGGCGACGAGCAGCGAGTTGGTGACCACCGTCAGCCCGGGCACCCGGGCGAGTCGGCGGGCCAGCTCCTGGGTGGTGGTGCCGGCGCCGACCACCACGGCGTCGCCCTCCTCCACCAGGCCGGCGGCGAGGTCGGCGATCGCGCTCTTCTCGACGGCGGACAGGTGGGTCTTCTGCGGGTAGCCGGGTTCGCGGCTGAAGCCGCCGGGGAGCACCGCGCCGCCGTGCCGGCGGTCGAGGAGCCCTTCTGCCTCCAGGGCCCGTACGTCGCGGCGCACGGTCACTTCGGAGGTCTGGACGACGCGGGCCAACTCCCGGAGCGAGACCGCTCCGTTGGCGCGCACCATTTCGAGGATCAACTGGCGACGTTCTGCTGCAAACACAGAACCGACGGTAACCTGCGTGACCGTCTGCTTTCAGGCGTTTGCTGCTAGTAGCGGGAATTGCTCACGCCCGAGCGGCGCGTGACCGTACAATGCGCGCCGTCGGCACTCCGGGACTGCGCCCGCCGTCCGGGTGACACCCCGGGACGCGCGAAGGGCGGCCGCCGAACGGCGACCGCCCTCAACTGAGCGCCGGATGCTCAGGATTCGCCCTCGTCGCGCTTGCGGATGTGGAGCTGACGGGCGGCCTCGGCGGTGGAGCCGGAGACCGACGGGTAGACGGTGAAGGCGCTGGCCACCTGTTCGACCGTCAGATTGGCGTCCACCGCGAGCGAGATCGGGTGGATCAGTTCGCTGGCGCGCGGGGCGACGACCACGCCGCCGACCACGATGCCGGTGCCCGGGCGGCAGAACAGCTTCACGAAGCCGTCCCGGATGCCCTGCATCTTGGCGCGCGGGTTGCCGCGCAGCGGGAGCTTGACCTCGACAGCGTCCATCTTGCCGCACTTCACGTCGGCGGCGGTGTAGCCGACGGTGGCGATCTCGGGGTCGGTGAAGACGTTGGAGGCCACGGTCTTGAGGTTCAGCGGCTGCACCGCGTCGCCGAGGGCGTGGTACATCGCGATCCGGCCCTGCATGGCGGCGACGGAGGCGAGCATGAAGACGCCGGTGCAGTCGCCGGCCGCGTAGACGCCGGGGGCGGTGGTGCGGGAGACCCGGTCGACGTGGATCTGGCCCCAGTCGTTGAGCTTGACCCCGGCCTCCTCCAGGCCCATCTCGGCGGTGTTCGGGATCGAGCCGACCGCCATCAGGCAGTGGGTGCCCTCGATCACCGTGCCGTCGGAGAGGGTGACCTCGACCTTGTCGCCGACCCGCTTGACCGTTTCGGCACGCGAGCGGCTCATCACGTTCATGCCGCGGCGGCGGAAGACCTCCTCCAGCACCTCGGCGGCGTCCGGGTCCTCGCCGGGGAGCACCCGGTCGCGCGAGGAGACCAGGGTGACCCGGGAGCCCAGCGCCTGGTAGGCGCCGGCGAACTCGGCGCCGGTGACGCCGGAGCCGACGACGATCAGCTCGCGCGGCAGCTCCTCCAGGTCGTACACCTGGGTCCAGGTCAGGATCCGCTCGCCGTCCGGCTGGGCGTCGGGCAGTTCGCGCGGGTGGGCGCCGGTGGCGATCAGCACGGCGTCGGCGCGCAGCGACTGGACGCTGCCGTCGGGCGCGTCGACCAGCACCTCGCGGGAGCCGTCCACGGCCTGTCCGCCGCCGCCGAGCCGGCCACGGCCGCGCAGCACGGTGACGCCGGCCCGGGTGACGGACTGGGTGATGTCGTGGGACTGCGCGATCGCCAGGCGCTTCACCCGGCGGTTGACCTTGCCGAGGTCGACGCCGACGACCCGGGCGGGGGTGTCGATGTGCGGGGTGTCGTCGGCGACGATGATGCCCAGCTCCTCGTACGAGCTGTCGAAGGTCGTCATCACCTCCGCCGTCGCGATCAGCGTCTTCGACGGCACGCAGTCCGTGAGCACCGCCGATCCGCCCAGACCGTCGCGGTCGACGACGGTCACCTCCGCGCCGAGCTGGGCGGCGACGAGCGCCGCCTCGTAGCCGCCTGGTCCGCCACCGATGATCACGATCCGAGTCACGTGACCCATTGTCCCGCACGCCGGTGGCACTGCCACGCCGGGGTCGGGGCTTCTGTCGGATCGGCCGGTGAACGTAGGCTTCCCCCCATGCCCCTTTACGCCGCGTATGCCACCAACCTCGATGCCCGGCAGATGACCCGCCGCGCCCCGCACTCGCCACTGCGCGGCACAGGATGGCTGTCCGGCTGGCGGCTGACCTTCGGCGGTGAGCACCTCGGCTGGGAGGGCTCGCTGGCCACCGTGGTGGAGGACGAGAAGGACCAGGTCTTCGTCTCGCTGTACGACGTGTCGCCGATGGACGAGGAGGGGCTGGACCGCTGGGAGGGCGTCCAGCTCGGCATCTACCGCAAGATCAAGCTGCGGGCGCAGACGCTGGACGGCGACGTGCCGGTCTGGACGTACGTGCTCAACGACTACGAGGGCGGCCTGCCGGCGGCCCGCTACCTGGGCCTGATCGCGGACGCGGCGGAGAGCGCCGGGGCCCCCGACGACTACGTGCTGGACCTGCGCCGCCGGCCCTGCTGACCGGTTCCTTTGGAGGTTGCTCCGGGTCGCGGCACGCCCCCGCCGCCCCGGAGCTGTACGTTCACGCCATCCGGGTAACGATCCGGCACGTCGTACCGAGATTTTCTACGCGCGTAGCCATTTCCCGTCTATCCTCGGTCGTGTGAACGCATCTCCTCAGTCGGTCGTCTCCGCCGACCCCTACGCCGCCGCCCAGGCCGCCGCCGAGCGCCTGCGCGAGCTGACCGGTGCCGAGCGCCACGACGTCGCCCTGGTGATGGGCTCTGGCTGGGTGCCGGCGGCCGACGCCCTCGGTGAGACCGTGGCGGAGTTCCCGGTCACCGACCTCCCGGGCTTCCCCGCCCCCGCCGTGGCCGGCCACGCCGGCACGATCCGCTCGGTGAAGATCGGCGAGAAGCGGGCCCTGATCTTCCTGGGCCGCAACCACTACTACGAGGGCCACGGCGTCGCCACCGTCGTCCACGGCGTGCGCACCGCCGTCGCGGCCGGCTGCGCGACCGTCGTGCTGACCAACGGCTGCGGCGGGCTGCGCCCGACCTGGGTCCCCGGCCAGCCGGTCCTGATCAGCGACCACATCAACCTGACGGCCGACTCGCCGATCGTCGGCGCCAACTTCGTCGACCTCACGGACCTCTACTCGAAGCGGCTGCGCGCCCTCTGCCGCGAGGTGGACCCGACCCTCGACGAGGCCGTCTACGTCCAGTTCCGCGGCCCGCACTACGAGACCCCGGCCGAGGTCAACATGGCCCGGGTGATCGGCGGCGAGCTGGTCGGCATGTCCACCACCCTGGAGGCCATCGCGGCCCGCGAGGCCGGCGCCGAGGTGCTGGGCATCTCCCTGGTCACCAACCTGGCGGCCGGCATGACCGGCGAGCCGCTCAACCACGCCGAGGTGCTGGAGGCCGGCAAGGCCTCCGCCGAGCGCATGGGCGCGCTGCTGGCCAAGGTCCTCGAGCGGATCTGACGCCGAGCCGGTGCGGACGGCATGAGCGACGGGGCCCGAGGACGGCCGTGATCCGGTGATCACATCCGCCCGCGGGCCCCGTCCGCGTTCTCCCGGCCCGACACGGCACCGCCCGGGGCGCCGGACGCCGGGTCCCGCCGCCGGCGCGCCGTACGTTTCGTCCCGTCCCGCGAGCGGCGTCCCCGTCCGAGGACGTCCCGCGGGCCCCTCCGGCCACCGCCGCCCGTCCCGCCGGGCGCGGCCCGGAGCACCCTCCCGGCCGACCACCGACGCACTTCCCGATGGAGCTGCAGCCATGACGCAGGCAACCACCACCGACCTCCTCGCCCGGGCCCGCACCTGGCTCGCCGAGGACCCGGACCCGCAGACCCGCGAGCAGCTCGCCGCGCTGCTCGCCGACGCCGAGGACCCGGACGCCGACGCCACGTCCAAGCTCGCCTGGGCCGAGCTGGCCGACCGCTTCGCCGGCCGCCTCCAGTTCGGCACCGCCGGCCTGCGCGGCGAGCTCGGCGCCGGACCGATGCGGATGAACCGCGCCGTGGTGATCCGGGCCGCCGCCGGCCTGGTCGCCTACGTCAAGCAGCAGGGCCTCGGCGACCTCGTCGTCATCGGTTACGACGCCCGCCACAAGTCCTACGACTTCGCCCGCGACACCGCCGCCGTGGTGGTCGGCGCCGGCCTGCGCGCCGCCCTGTTCCCGCGCCCGCTGCCCACCCCGGTGCTCGCCTTCGCGGTCCGCCACCTCGGTGCCGCCGCCGGCGTGACCGTCACCGCCAGCCACAACCCGCCGCAGGACAACGGCTACAAGGTCTACCTGGGCGACGGCTCGCAGATCGTGCCGCCGGCCGACGCGGGCATCGCCGCCGAGATCGACGCGATCGGCTCGCTCACCGAGGTGCCGCTCGCCGCGAGCGGCTGGGAGACCGTGGACGAGTCCGTCGTCGAGGCCTACCTCGACCGCGCCGCGTCCATCGTCGACCCGCACAGCGCGCGCGAGCTCGACATCGTCTACACCCCGATGCACGGCGTCGGCCGCGACACCTTCGTCGCCGCGCTGGCCCGGGCCGGCTTCCCGGCGCCCACCGTGGTCGCCGAGCAGGCCGAGCCGGACCCGGACTTCCCGACCGTCGCCTTCCCCAACCCGGAGGAGCCGGGGGCGATGGACCTCGCCTTCCGCACCGCGGCCTCGGTCGGCCCGGACATCGTCATCGCCAACGACCCGGACGCCGACCGCTGCGCGGTGGCCGTCCCGGCCAACGGCAACGCCGCCGGGAGCGGCGGCGGCGCCAACGGCTGGCGGATGCTGCGCGGCGACGAGGTCGGCGCGCTGCTGGGCGCCGCGCTGGTCGCCAAGCAGGCCGCCGGCACCTTCGCCACCACCATCGTCTCCTCCACCCTGCTCGGTCGGATCGCCGAGGCCGCCGGGCTCGGCTACGCCGAGACCCTCACCGGCTTCAAGTGGATCTCCCGCGCCGAGGGCCTGCGCTACGGCTACGAGGAGGCGCTCGGCTACTGCGTCGACCCGCAGGGCGTGCGCGACAAGGACGGCATCACCGCCGCCCTGCTGGTCGCCGAACTCGCCGCCACCCTCAAGCGGTCCGGCCGCACCCTGACCGACCTGCTGGACGACCTGGCGCTGGAGCACGGCCTGCACGCCACCGACCAGCTGTCCGTCCGCGTCGAGGACCTCTCGCTGATCGCCGACGCCATGCGCACCCTGCGCGAGCGGCCGCCGACCACGCTGGCCGGCCTCACCGTCACCCGCGCCGACGACCTCACCGCCGGCTCCGCCGACCTGCCCCCGACCGACGGCCTGCGCTACTACCTGGCCGGCGACGCCGTGCGCTCGGCCCGCATCGTGGTCCGCCCCTCGGGCACCGAGCCCAAGCTCAAGTGCTACCTGGAGGTCGTCCTCCCGGTCGCCACGGCCGCCGACCTCACCACCACCCGCACCCGCGCCACCGCGCTCCTCACCACCATCAAGCACGACCTCGCCACCGCCGCCGGCATCACCACCTGACGGCTCCGCGAGGACGACGAAGGGGCCTGCCGGTCGTGCCGGCGGGCCCCTTCGGGCTGTCCAAGGGTTCCGGGCCGCTCGAGAAAGGGGCGGACCCCGGCGGGGGCGGACCCGGTCAGACGGCGATCACGGTGATCAGGGCGATCAGGCCGGCCAGGGTGGGGGCGATGATCCACCAGCACCAGCGGACCACGACCGGGCCGGCCGCGTCGGGGCGGGAGGCGTTGCGTTCGGCCATCTCCTGGAGGACGGCGACCACCTGGTCGGACCAGGCCCGGTTGGGGTCCGTCGAGCCCTGGACGCCGGCGCCGGAGGGGGTACCGCCCGCGCCGAGGACCATGCCCAGCCGGGAGCTGTGCTGCTCCCCGCCGCGCTCGCGGGCCCGGGCGGCGCGCTTGCGCTGGCGCAGCGACACCGGCACCGCCCACACCTGGTACTTCTTGCCCTCGGCGAGGAGTTCGACCGAGTAGCCGGCGCGCAGCGCGTCCACGGCCGCCCAGGGGGCGGTGATGGTGCGCAGCGGGTTGCGGACGACGAGGCGGCGCTCGTCGGCGCGGACGGCGGGGCGCAGGGTGTAGGCGATCACCGGGAAGGCGAACACCGGGATCGCGGCCAGCGACACCCACGGCGTCTTGCCGCTGCCGTTGAGGGCCGCGTCCCCGATCAGCCAGGCCGCGACGGCGAGCAGCAGCACCCCGGAGATCACGCCGGGAACGGAGCGGTACACGCGGTCGGCGTACACGGGCTCCCCATCGGAGCCGGCCGGGCCCGGTCGGGGCCGGCCGTGGGATTCGGTCATGTCGACGATTCTGCCCCATGCCCTGGGCGGTCCACAGGTGTGACGGACGGGGTTCGCGGGGTGCGGAGGTCTCGGTCCGGCATCGATACCGGGCGCCTCTAGCGGTTGACTACGCGCGTAGATATGCTGGTGTGGTGACTATGTCCACTCTTGCAGCCAATGCCCCCGGCGTCGCGGGCAGCGGTCTCGAGGACGTCGCGGCGTCCGAGGCCTCGCTCCGCCGCTTCCTGCACGGCCTGCCCGGCGTCGACCAGGTCGGCCTGGAGGCGCGTGCCGCCACTCTCGGGACCCGCTCGATCAAGACCACGGCCAAGGCGTACGCCATCGACCTGGCCATCTCGATGATCGACCTGACCACGCTGGAGGGCGCGGACACGGTCGGCAAGGTGCGCGCACTGTGCACCAAGGGCAGGACCCCCGATCCCACCGACCCGACCACTCCGCGCGTCGCCGCGATCTGTGTCTACCCGGACATGGTCGCCACCGCGAAGGCGGCACTGCGGGGCACCGACATCCAGGTCGCCTCCGTCGCCACCGCCTTCCCCGCCGGGCGCGCCGCGCTCCCGGTCAAGCTCGCCGACACCGCCGACGCGGTCGCCGCCGGCGCCGACGAGATCGACATGGTGATCGACCGGGGCGCCTTCCTCTCCGGCCGCTACCTGGACGTCTACAACGAGATCGTCGCCGTCAAGGAGGCCTGCCGCCGCCCCGACGGCAGCTACGCCCACCTCAAGGTGATCTTCGAGACCGGCGAGCTGCAGACGTACGACAACGTGCGCCGCGTCTCCTGGCTGGCGATGCTGGCCGGCGCCGACTTCATCAAGACCTCGACCGGGAAGGTCGCCGTCAACGCGACCCCGCCGGTCACCCTGCTGATGCTGGAGGCGGTCCGCGACTTCCGCGCGGCCACCGGCGTCCAGGTCGGCGTGAAGCCCGCCGGCGGGATCAAGACCACCAAGGACGCGATGAAGTACCTGGTGATGGTCAACGAGACCCTCGGCGACGACTGGCTGAGCCCGCACTGGTTCCGCTTCGGCGCCTCCAGCCTGCTCAACGACCTGCTGATGCAGCGTCAGAAGCTGACCACCGGACGGTACTCCGGTCCCGACTACGTGACGGTGGACTGAGAATCATGGCCAAGAACACCAAGAAGACCGACGAGCCCGTGGCCGCGCCGCAGGCCGCGCCGGCCGACAAGCCGGCGGGCGGGCTCTTCGGCTACGCCCCGGCCCCCGAGTCGCCCGCCGCGGCCGGCGACATCGCCAGCTCCTACGGCCACTTCATCGGCGGCGCGTTCGTCGACTCCTCCGGCAGCGAGGCGCTGAAGACGGTCAACCCGGCCACCGAGGAGGTGCTCGCCGAGTTCGCCCAGGGCACCCCCGAGGACGTGGACCGCGCGGTCGCCGCCGCCCGCGCGGCCTTCGCCGACTGGTCGGCGCTGCCCGGCAGCGAGCGCGCCAAGTACCTGTTCCGGATCGCCCGGATCATCCAGGAGCGCAGCCGCGAGCTGGCCGTGCTGGAGTCGATCGACAACGGCAAGCCGATCCGCGAGACCCGCGACGTCGACCTGCCGCTGGTCGCCGCGCACTTCTTCTACTACGCGGGCTGGGCCGACAAGCTGGACTACGCCGGCTTCGGCGCCAACCCGAAGCCGCTGGGCGTGGCCGGCCAGGTCATCCCGTGGAACTTCCCGCTGCTGATGCTGGCGTGGAAGATCGCCCCGGCGCTGGCCACCGGCAACACGGTCGTGCTGAAGCCGGCCGAGACCACCCCGCTGACCGCGCTGCGCTTCGCCGAGATCTGCCGCCAGGCGGGCCTGCCGAAGGGCGTCGTCAACATCGTCACCGGCGACGGCCGCACGGGCGCTGCGCTCACCGCGCACCCGGACGTCAACAAGCTCGCCTTCACCGGCTCCACGCCGGTCGGCCGGGCGATCGCCAAGCAGGTGGCCGGCACCCGCAAGAAGCTCTCGCTGGAGCTCGGCGGCAAGGCGGCCAACATCGTCTTCGACGACGCGCCGATCGACCAGGCGGTCGAGGGCATCGTCAACGGCATCTTCTTCAACCAGGGCCACGTCTGCTGCGCGGGTTCGCGCCTGCTGGTCCAGGAGTCGGTCCAGGACGAGCTGCTGGACGCGCTGAAGCGCCGGATGGCCACCCTGCGGGTCGGCGACCCGCTGGACAAGAACACCGACATCGGCGCGATCAACTCGGCCGAGCAGCTGGCCCGGATCACCGCGCTGACCGAGGCCGGCGAGGCCGAGGGCGCCGAGCGCTGGTCGCCCGCCTGCGAGCTGCCGGGCACCGGCTTCTGGTTCCGGCCGACGCTGTTCACCGGCGTCAGCCAGGCCCACCGGATCGCCCAGGAGGAGATCTTCGGCCCGGTGCTGTCGGTGCTGACCTTCCGCACCCCCGCGGAGGCGCTCGACAAGGCCAACAACACCCCGTACGGCCTCTCCGCCGGCATCTGGACGGAGAAGGGCTCGCGCATCCTCTGGATGGCGAACAGGCTCAAGGCCGGCGTGGTCTGGGCCAACACCTTCAACAAGTTCGACCCGACCTCGCCGTTCGGCGGCTACAAGGAGTCGGGCTACGGCCGCGAGGGTGGCCGGCACGGTCTGGAGGCCTACCTCGATGTCTGATGTCGTGAGCCGTCTTGATGTCCTCAAGACCTACAAGCTGTACGTCGGCGGGAAGTTCCCGCGCTCCGAGAGCGGGCGGGTGTACGAGGTGACGGACGCGAAGGGCGAGTGGCTGGCCAACGCGCCGCTCGGCACCCGCAAGGACGCCCGCGACGCGGTCGTGGCCGCCCGCGCGGCGGTCAAGGGCTGGGCCGGCACCACCGCGTACAACCGCGGCCAGGTGCTGTACCGGGTCGCCGAGATGCTGCAGGGCCGGCGGGAGCAGTTCGCCGCCGAGGTGGCGCTCTCCGAGGGCGTCGGCGCGAAGAAGGCCGCCGCCCTGGTGGACGCGGCGATCGACCGCTGGGTCTGGTACGCGGGCTGGACCGACAAGGTGGCCCAGATCGCGGGCGGCGCCAACCCGGTCGCCGGTCCGTTCTTCAACCTCTCCACCCCGGAGCCGACCGGTGTGGTCGGGATCGTCGCCCCGCAGGCCGGTTACGGGCACTCGCTGCTCGGCCTGGTCTCGGTGATCGCCCCGGCGATCGCCACCGGCAACACCGTGGTGGTGGCGGCCGCGGCCGACGCGCCGCTGCCCGCGCTGTCCCTGGGCGAGGTGCTGGCCACCTCGGACGTCCCGGGCGGCGTGGTCAACATCCTGTCCGGCCGGACCGCCGACATCGCGCCGACCCTGGCCTCGCACCAGGACGTCAACGCGCTGGACCTCACCGGCGCGATCGCCGCCGACGGTCCCGGCGCGGCGGGCGGCCTGGAGGAGCTGGCCGCGGATACCCTGAAGAGGGTGATCCGCCCGGAGCTGGACCCGTTCGCCCAGGACTGGACCAATGCGCCCGGAACGGACCGGCTACTCTCGTTCCTGGA
Source organism: Kitasatospora misakiensis (assembly GCF_042656005.1). Lineage (NCBI taxonomy): Bacteria > Bacillati > Actinomycetota > Actinomycetes > Kitasatosporales > Streptomycetaceae > Kitasatospora > Kitasatospora misakiensis. The sequence goes on from NZ_JBHSOF010000006.1 coordinate 147,399, forward strand.
GACCAAGACGGTTTGGCACCCGATGGGTATCTGATGGGTATCTGATGGGTATCTGACCTTCCGGTCCCGATAGCGGCTACACTCCGTGGCCGCGAGTTGTGACAACTCCACAGACTGGCCGTCCCCCGTGCCCTCTCCCCCCCCAGGGCCCGGACGGTCACAGGACGGACCCGCGCCTCTCCCCCCCTGGCGCGGGTCCGTCGACTTTCGTCGCACCGGATCGAGCCGTTCGACGCTGCCGGCGGCCCCGGGCCGGCCCGCAGACTGGGCCGACACCACGCACCGAGGGGGACGATCTTCATGGGCGAGCTGGCCGGCGAGCTGATGGCGCTGTTCGCGGACGGATTCCTGCGCAAGCTGCACGTGGCCCGCGTCCGGCGCCGGCTGGCCGCCGGGCGGCCGGTCCGGATCCCCTGCTCGGCCCGCGCCGACGGCCCCGGCGGGTGGCCCGGCTACGTCAACGGACGGCTGCGGATCACCCCGGGCGCCCCGGCCGCCGCCTTCACCGCGCGCGACCGGGACCGGACCGGGCTGGACCGGATCGGGCCGGACCGGACCGGGCCGGACCGGGTCGAGCTGGCCGCGGGCGGCACCTTCCAGGAGCCCGAGCCGGACGCCTGGCACGACCAGGACTGGGCCGCCACCGCCTACCTGGCGCCCGGCGCCGATCACCCGGTGTACCTCCAGGTCGACAGCCGGTACCTGCCGATGGTGCACGCCGCGCTCACCGATCCGGCGTCGTTGCGAACGGTCTGACCCCGCGGGTTTCGGCTTCCGGCCCGGATGCGTCAGACTGGTGTCCCGTGAGTGACTCCCCGCTGAATCCTGTGCCGATAGCCCGCGCCCGGGTGGTCCTGCTCTCCGGGCCCTCCGGCTCCGGGAAGTCCTCGCTCGCCGAGCGCAGCGGCCTGCCGGTGCTCCAGCTCGACGACTTCTACAAGGACGGCGACGACCCCAGCCTCCCACTGCTGCCCGACGGCTCGGTGGACTGGGACTCCCCGCTGGCCTGGCACCGCGAGCAGGCCGTCGCGGCCATCCGCGCCCTGTGCGACACCGGCCGGGCCGAGGTGCCGGTGTACTCGATCCCGCAGAACGGCCGGGTCTCCACCCAGGTGCTGGAGCTCGACGGGGCCGGCGCGTTCGTCGCCGAGGGCGTCTTCGCCGCCGAGATCACCGCCGACTGCGCCGCCGAGGAGCTGCTCGGGGACGCGCTGTGCCTGCGCAACGGGGCCCTGACGACCGCCTGGAGGCGGCTGCGCCGGGACGTCCGCGAGGGCCGCAAGTCGCTGCCGGTGCTGGTGCGGCGCGGCTGGCGGCTGATGCGGGCCGAGCGGGACATCGTCGGCCGGCAGGTCGCGCTGGGCGCGCGCCCGTGCGGCGGGCCGGAGGCCGAGCGGCGGATCCGCGAGGCCGCCCGGGCCGGGGAGCTCTCCGCGGTCTGAGGTCTGAGGTCTGAGCGGTACCCGGCGCCCCCGCGAGCGGCGGGAAACGGCCGGACAACGCGGAACGGCGGGCCCGGTGCGTCTCCCCCGCACCGGGCCCGCCGTCTTCCCCGGACGGCCGCGGCTCCCCCCTGGTGCCGCCGCTCCCCCGAGCCGGCGCCACCTGTTGCCGCGTCCGTCCTGCTACCCGTCCCCCGACGGGAGTCCTGTCCCCGTCCCGGCCCGCCACCGCGGTCCGGAACGCCCTCGTACGGCCCGGGACGGCGCCCCGGGCCGCCCGTCGCGTTACGCGACCAGCTCGCCGAAGGCCCGGAGCGTGTCGCCCGAGGTGTTCAGCTGCTCGTCGTCGCGCAGCCGGCGCAGCGCGCGCCAGATGCTGCTCTTGACGGTGCCGACGCTGATGCCGAGCACGTCGGCGATCTCCGGGTCGGTCTTGCCCTCGTAGTAGCGGAGCACCAGCATGGTCCGCTGGTTCTCCGGCAGCTTGGCCAGCGCCTGCCAGAGCACGGCGCGCAGCTCGGTGCCGCCCATCGCGTCGGTGTCGCCGACCGTCTCCGGCAGCTCCTCGGTCGGGTACTCGTTGACCTTGCGGCGGCGCCAGGCGGAGATGTGCAGGTTGGTCATGGTGCGGCGGAGGTAGCCCCCCACCGCGGCCTTGTCGGTGATCCGGCCCCAGGCCCGGTAGGTGCTGAAGAGCGCGCTCTGCAGCAGGTCCTCGGCCTCGTGGCGGTCACCGGTCAGGTGGTAGGCGGTGGCGTACAGGGAGGCGCGGCGCTCGCGGACGTACGCGGTGAACTCCGTGATGTGGTCCTCCGCGACGCCCGGACGCTCCCCCTGCGTGCCGGTGAACGCCGCCCCTCCCGTCGCCTGCTCGGTGCCGGGCGCCGCCACCGGGCTGAGCCGCAGCAGCGTCGCACCGGCGGCCTCGCGGCCGGCCGACTCCCCCGAGTCGGCCTTCCGCAGGCCGGTCCCCCCGATGCCCCGGTTCCCCCCCGGGGCGTCCGTGCCCTCGACGCGGACGGGGAGGATCCCCCGCAGCGTCAAGGTGCCGCCGGAGTCGGCCGCGTTCCCCCGTCGGCCGATCCCGTACAGCTCCCCCGTCCTGCCGCCGCCGCTCACCCGGCGTGCGGCAGTGTTTCCACCGGCGCTGTGTGCGCACCCCCGTACGATCACGGCACCGGAGGTCTCCTCGGCCCCGCTCTCGAACCGGCTCCGGTGGGCGGTCGCTGACGAACGCGCGGTGCGGACAGCCGGGTTGGTCCGGGTCTGAAGCGTGGCGTTCATCGTGCGCCCCCTCTGATCGGTTCGAGCGGTTCCGTCGCCGCCGGCCGGCCGATTGGCCCGCTGTCCTGCGGCGACATGGAAAATCCTGCCCGCCGGTTGTGATGGCGCTGTCCGTCGACTGTCACAGGGGTGTCACAGGGCCGGGCCTTTCGTCCCGGACGCCCTCCCGCCGTTGACGGACGCCGGTGGCGGGGGTTCCGGTTCCCGGTCGCGGCGGTGGACGACGGGCGCGGGCACCCGCCGGACGGTGGGGGGTGATTCACCGCTCCGGGTGAGCCAGAATGAGGCCGTGCCTTTCCTCCTTCTGATCGAGGACGACGACGCCATCCGCACCGGCCTCGAACTCGCCCTCACCCGCCAGGGCCACCGCGTGGCCACCGCCGCCTCCGGTGAGGACGGTCTGAGGCTCTTCAAGGAGCAGCGGCCGGACCTCATCGTGCTGGACGTGATGCTGCCCGGAATCGACGGCTTCGAAGTGTGCCGCCGGATCCGCCGCACCGACCAGCTGCCGATCATCCTGCTGACCGCCCGGTCCGACGACATCGACGTGGTGGTCGGCCTGGAGTCGGGCGCGGACGACTACGTCGTCAAGCCGGTGCAGCCGCGCGTCCTGGACGCCCGGATCCGGGCCGTGCTGCGGCGCGGCGAGCGGGAGAACTCGGACTCGTCGGTCTACGGCAGCGTGGTGATCGACCGGGCGGCGATGACGGTCACCAAGGACGGGGCGGACCTCCAGCTCACCCCGACCGAGCTGCGGCTGCTGCTGGAGCTCAGCCGGCGGCCCGGCCAGGCGCTGTCCCGGCAGCAACTGCTGCGGCTGGTCTGGGAGCACGACTACCTGGGCGACTCCCGGCTGGTGGACGCCTGTGTGCAGCGGCTGCGGGCCAAGGTCGAGGACGTGCCCTCGGCCCCGACGCTGATCCGCACGGTGCGCGGGGTCGGCTACCGGCTGGACCCGCCGGCGTGACCGGCGCCGTCGACGTGCCCGCGCCCGCCTGCCCGGCTCGCTTCCGCTCCGCGCCCTCCCGTCCCGTTCCCTTCCGCCCCGCGCCGGCGATATCCCGCCGCGCGCACTGAACTTCCGCGACGACAGGTTCCTGTGACAGACCAACAGACGACGGCCCGGTTCTCCTCCGGCCCGTGGCGCCGGCTGCGCTCGCTGCGCGTGCGGCTGATCGCGGTGTTCGCCGCGGTCGCGCTGCTCACCGCCGTCTCGGCCTCCGGCATCGCGTACTGGCTCAACCGCGACGCGGTGCTGAAGCGGGCCCAGGACACCGCGCTCAACGACTTCCGGGTCTCGCTCAGCCGCAATGTGTCGAACCTGCCGCTGAACGCGACCTGCGAGGACCTGGCCGTGCTGGCGAGCACCGTCGCCAGCTCCGGGCTCAGTTACGACGTGGTGGTGGCGGATCCGGCGCTGCCGGACTGCATCGCCTCCTCCAACCCGGCGCAGTACACGCTCGCGAGTGTGCCGACCCCGCTGCAGACCGCGGTCGGCAAGCCGCGCGAGATCACCGAGTCCAACCCGTACACCTACCACCTGTACTGGCAGCGGCAGAACCTCGACGGCCGGCCGTTCGTCATCGGCGGCACCAAGGTGGTGCCGACCGGCCCGACGGCGTACATGTTCAAGTCGCTGGAGAACGAGCGGGCCGACCTCAACACGCTCGGCTGGTCGCTGGCGATCGCCACCCTGCTGGCGCTGATCGGCTCGGCGCTGCTGGCGCAGGCCGCGTCGGCGACGGTGCTGCGGCCGGTCCGGCGGCTCGGCGACGCGGCCCGGCGGCTCGGCGAGGGCCACCTCGACACCCGGCTGGAGGTCGAGGGCTCGGACGAGCTCGCCGACCTGGCGCGGACCTTCAACCGGACCGCGGAGTCGCTGCACGGGCAGGTCGAGGAGCTGAGCGCGCGCGAGGCGCAGAGCCGGCGGTTCGTCGCCGACATGTCGCACGAGCTGCGCACCCCGCTGACCGCGATGACCGCCGTGACGGACATCCTGGAGGACGAGGCGGAGTCGCTGGACCCGATGATCGCACCGGCCGTGCGGCTGGTGGTCAGTGAGACCCGCCGGCTCTCCGACCTGGTGGAGAACCTCATGGAGGTGACCCGCTTCGACGCCGGCACCGCCAAGCTGGTCGCCGACGAGGTGGACATCGCCGACCTGATCATGTCCTGCATCGACGGCCGGGCCTGGTACGACGCGGTCGAGCTGGACGCCCCGCGCGGGGTCCGGGCGGTGGTCGACCCGCGCCGGCTGGACGTCGTCTTCGCCAACCTGATCGGCAACGCGCTCAAGCACGGCGGCTCGCCGGTGCGGGTGCGGGTGCGCGAGGACGGGGACACCGTGGTCGTCGAGGTCTCGGACAGCGGTCCGGGCATCCCGGAGGACGTGCTGCCGCACGTCTTCGACCGGTTCTACAAGGCCGACAAGGGGCGGGCGCGTTCGGAGGGCAGCGGCCTCGGCCTCTCCATCGCGATGGCGAACGCGCAGATCCACGGGGGGTCCATCACGGCGGCGAACGGCGAGGTGGGGGCGGTGTTCACGCTGACCCTGCCGCTGACGCCGCCCCCGCCGCCGACCGATGCCGCCTCCGAGGAGAGTGCCCAGTGAGACGCCCGTTCGCCGCCGCAGCGCTGCTGGGCCTGGCCGTGCTGGTCACCGGCTGCGGCATCCGTCCGACCGCCGTCCCGGTGGACGCGGGCGCGCCGGCCAGCCGGACCGCCTGCCCGACGGTGGCGCGGATACCCACCGCCCCGAGCACGCCGTCCGCGGCGGCCCCGGCCGGCGGTGCCGGCGGTGTGCCGCCGGCCCCGGCGCACGCCGCCCCGGTGCCCGGCGGCGGGGCCGTCGCGGCGAGGGCCGGCTCGGCGTCGCCGTCGCCCGTGGCGGGGTCGCCCGAGGTGAAGTCGCCCGCCGCGGGGCCGTCGACGGCGCCGGCGGACAACGTGTTCGGCGCGCTGCCCTCGCCGTCCGCCTCGACCACGCCGCCCTGCCGGTAGGACGGTAGGGCGGTCGGGCGGTAGGGGCCGCCGGGGCGGGTCCGGGGGCGCTCGACCGGCGTGCGCGCAAAGTTCACACCGGGCAGGGAACCGGCACGCCGCCGGTGCACGTCCTTCCACCCGTGCAGCGAGATGGCACCAGGACACGCGAGGAGCGTGCCGACGTGCGGACCGAAACCGGACGGGCGACGGCCGTCCAGCGCTACCGGCGTCCACTACGGGCGGTGGGACTGCTCGGCCTCGCCCTCCACCTGCTGCTGGTGGGCTGGCTGGTGCTCAGACCACTGCCGGTGGCCTGGGTCGACGACGCCAACCTGACGCCACTGGCCTCCCTCCGCTCCTCCACCCCGGGCCAGCTGCTCGGCGAACTGCTGATGCTCGCCCCGCTCGGCGTCCTCCTCCCGCTCGCCGGCGGACGCCTCGGATCCCCCTGGTTCGCGTCCTTCCTGCGCACCACCGGCGCCTCGGCCCTGCTGGCCACCGGACTGGAGTTCGTCTCCTCCTGGACGCCCTGGCACGTGCTCAACGTCGACCACATCCTGCTCGGCGTCGTCGGCGTCGCGGTCGTCCACCTCGCCCTGGTTCCCGTCGGGCGCTCCCTGCTGCTGCGCGGCGCCACGGCCCCCCGGGTCCCGAACGCCCCCGCATCCCTCCCGCTTCCGGCACCGGCCCCGGCGGCCCGGCCGGCGGCCACCCCGGCCACCCCGGCCACCCCGGCCAAGGCCGCACCGTCGAAGGCGGTCGAGCCGCTGCTCAGCCTCGGTTCGCCGGGCACCGCGCGGCGGGGCTGACCGCGCTCAGTCCGCGCGGCGGACCCGGCCGCCGACCTCGATCAGTCCGCCGCCGACGACCCCCGTGACGAGCTGCGAACCGCGCCCCTGGGTGATCGTCAGACCGCGGCCCAGTTCGGCCGTCAGCAGCAGCGCCGCCGCGCCGGTGGCCTCGTCCTCGTCGATGCCGTCGCCCCGGCCGGGGAAGGCGCGGGCGCAAACGGTGCCGGCCGCCTCGTCCTGCCAGGCCCAGGCGTAGATCCACTCGCCCGGCGGCGGCACCGCCAGCCCGTCCACCTCGGCCGCCGTCGGATACCGGCGCAGGGTGCGCGGCGGCGCCCAGTCGGCGGGCGCCACGATCCGGGTGAACGGGCCGTCGTGCCGGACGCCGACCACCCCCGCCGCGGTGACCAGCCGGTCCACGCCGAGCAGCCACGCGGTGCCGACGCACGGGTGGCCGGCGAACGGGAGGCGGAGGGTGGGGGTGTAGATGTCGATCACACCGCGCGCCGGGTCGTCGACGAACACCGTCTCGCTGAAGCCGAGCCGCCGGGCGAGCTCCTGCCGGTCGGCGCGGGCGGGGACGGCCGCTCCGTCCCGGACGACGCCCAGCGCGTTGCCGTGCGCGCCGTCCGGGCCGCAGAACACGCGCAGCACCTCGTGGTCGGTCATCCTCGGTCACCCCTGTCCGGTCGGGCCCGCGTCTCGGGCGCGCGGGCCGGTGGTCGTCACGATCCCGCTGCCGCCGGCCAACCCTCCCGGTCGGTGGAACCGGCTCAGCGCACGGCGGGTCCGGCGGGTCGGCCGGTGGTCCCCGCGGCCGGGCCCGGCGCGGGGCGCACGCCCGGAGCCGTGCACGGCCGGACCGCCGGACCGCCCCCGGCCGGGCGCGGAGCCGGTCCCGCCGCCGGACCTCCGGCGGGGTGCGGCGACCGGGCGGCCGGGCGGGCCCGCTGCCGGCGGTGGGCCACGATCAGGGTGCCGATGCCCATCGCGATCGAGGTCGCGCCGGTGACCGCCATCGGCGTGTTGATCGCGGAACCGCCGGTCGAGGCGAGGTCGGTGGACGGCACCGGCGCCGCCGCCACGGTCACGGTGACGGCCGGCACCGGGACGACGGCCGTGCTCGGCGGCGTCTGCGTGGTCGCCGAGGCCGCGACGGGCGCCGGCGGGCCGCTCGGGTCCGCGGCCGGTGTGACCGCCGCCAGCCCGACCGGGGGCGCGATGGTGCCGGGGGCGGCCGGCGCGGCGGCCGGGGGCGCGACCGTGGCCGACGGCTCACCGCCGCCCGCGGCAGGCGGCGTGCTCGGGCCGACGGGCAGCGCGGCCGGCGCGGCGGCCACGGTGACGTCGACCGCCGAGCTGACGGCGGGCACACCGGCGCCGCCCCCGCCCACCGGGAGGCTGCTCCCGGTGAACAGCAGCGACACGACCCCCGCCGGGGCGTCCTGGGCGAACGCCAGCCGCACGTTGAGCGTGCGGGACTCGCCGTCGCGCAGCCGCACGAGGGAGGCGTCCCTGTCCCCCGCGCGCAGCGCGAGCGTCAGCCGCCCGGGCGCGCCCTGGCCGCCGTCGGTGGCGGGCAGCCACTCGCCGTCGGGCGTCTGGAACTCCAGCCTGGTCGCCTCGGCGGTGGGCAGGGCCTTGCCCCGGAAGGTCAGTTCGGGCGCGAAGGCGACGTCCTTGCCGCTGCGGTTGGTGAGCGTCAGCCGGAACGGCTTCGCCTCGCCGCCAGCGGTGAAGGAGCCGGGCACCGCGTCCAGGCCGAGGTACGGCACGCCGGGCGCGGGGGTGGAGGTCGGCGTCCCGGTGGGGCCGGCCGCGACGGTGGTGAACTCCTGCTGCGGGCCCGTCGCGTCGGTGATCCGGCTCTCCGGCGGCAGGGTCGGGTCGGCGACCACCGCGGTGAAGCCGCCGGTGGCCCGGCCGGCGGGCGCGTCGGCGGTGACGGCGAGCCGCAGCCGGTAGGTGGCCGAGCCGCCGGCGGGCAGGCTCAGCCGGGTGGCGAAGGTGTCGAGGTTCCAGGTGGCGCCGACGTGGGCGCCGGGGCTGAGCGCGGCGGGCTTCCACGCGCCGCCGCCCGGCGGCTGGAAGTCGAGCCTGAGCTGGGTCTCGCGGACCCCGGAGTCGACGTTGCCGACGACGAAGCCGGTGGTGACGTCGACCGCGTGGTCGGCGGAGTTGCGGAGCGTGGCGGTGAACTCGCCGGCCGGACCGCCGGCGGTCAGGGTGCCGGGGAAGCCGGCGACGGTGATCGTCACCGGGCTGCGGCGTTCCTGGGTGCCGACCGGCCCCGGGGTGCCGACGCCGCTCATGGAGCTGCGGACCGCACCGGTGGTCCCGCCGGAGCGCGACAGCGCGGCCGCACCGGGGGCGGCGGTCAGGGCCGCGCCGGAGACCAGGGTGGCCGCGGCGGCGAGGGCCAGGGATCTGCGGTGCTGAGTACGCAAGGGGGACCTCAGGGGAGGAAGGCGGGCGAACCCGACGAGCCCGGCAGCAGGCGGTCTCGCCGAGGTGGGAGGCCGCGCCGGGACTCTCACCCGGGTCGCTGTTTCGCCCCCCAACCACCAGCGACGGGCGCATCATATCCGAACGCGCTGACGCTTCCTGAGCGTTTTTCAAGGGGGATCGGCGAGGTTCTCCGGGCGGATTCGGGAATGACACCGTGACGAAATCGTAAGGACGGATGTCGGCCTACTCCAGTACTGTGCGCATTCGTCCCCGGCGGCCGCCCGTTCGCGTCCGCCCACCCCCCAGGAACAACAGGAACACCCCGTGAACCTCGACTTCGACGTCGACCCGCTCTTCTCCTGGTACGTCGTGCTGCTGGCCGTCAGCGGCATCGCCCTGCTGGTCATCGGCGCCGTCAACCTCGGCGGCCTGAAGGTCGGCTGGCGCATCCTCAACGTGCTCGTCGGCATCGGCTTCACCGGCTACGCGTACTACCTGGCGTTCGTCTTCGAGGGCGGCACGTACACGCTGTTCTTCAAGGCGTTCATCCTGCCGGTCCTGCTGATAGTCAACGCGGTGAAGGCCCTGGTCGCCCGCTCCCAGGCCCCGGCCTCGCCGCCGTACGCCCCGCAGGGCGCGCCGTACCCGCAGGGCGGCCAGTACCCGCAGCCGCCGTTCCAGCAGGGCGCTCCGTACCCGCCGGCCGCGCCCCAGCAGCCTGCGCCGTACCCGCCGGCCGCGCCGTACCCGGCCGCGCCCGCCGCCCCGGTCCAGCCCCCGGCCGCGCCGCAGGCCTGACCCTCCCCGCACCGACCGCCTCCGGGTGGCGACCCCCGCCCGTGGGGTCGCCACCCGGACGCGCGTGCGGCTCGACCGGGGCCCCCGCCCGCGCACTACGCTGCCCGGTGTGGGCGGAATCCGGGTGGAGAAGCGGGCGGCGCTGGTCGTCGTCGATCTGCAGAACGGCTTCGTCAACCGGCACTCGCGGCATGTCGTCCCGGCCGTCGAGGCGCTGGTCGACCGGTGGTCGGCGGGCGGGCGGCCGGTGGTGTTCACCCGGTACGTCAACGGGCCGGACAGCCCGTACGAGCGGCTGCTCGGCTGGCGGCGGCTGCGCGAGGCGCCGGAGACCGACCTGGTGGACGCCGTCCGGGGGCACGCCAGGCGGGCGCGGGCGGTGATCGAGAAGCGCACCTACACCTGGTTCACGCCGGAGGCCGAGGAGTTGTCGGCGGCCGAGCGGTGGACGGACCTGGTGTTCTGCGGGGTGGCGACGGACAGCTGCGTGCTCAAGTCGGCGGCGGACGCCTTCGAGCGCGGGTTCACGCCGTGGATCGTCACGGACGCGTGCGCGAGCGAGGCCGGGCCGGACGTCCACGACGCGGGCCTGCGGATCGCGCGGCGCTTCATCGGGGCGCGGCAGTTGGTGACGACGGAGGAGCTGTTCGCACGATGGTGACCGGGAGCCCCGCGGTGCCCTACGACCTGGCGATCGTCGGCGGCGGCCCGGCCGGCTGCGCGGCCGCGGTGATGGCGGCGAGCGTCGGGCTGCGCTCGGTGCTGGTCGAGCGGCGCGCGCTCGGCGCCACCCTGCGGCGCGTCCCGGCGGTGGACAACGTCCTCGGCTTCGCCACCGGCACCTCCTTCGCCGACGCCGTCGCGGCGGACGTCCGGCGGGTCGCCGACTCCTGCGACGTCCTGCTCGGCGCCCCGGCGACCGCCCTGCACGCCGACGACGAGGGCGTCACCGTCCACCTCGCGCCGGGCAGAGCGGTGTGCGCCCGGTACGCGGTCGTCGCCACCGGCGTCCGGGCGGCCCGGCCGGACGAGGCCGCCTGGCTCACCTCCGCCGTGGACGCCCTGCCACCGCTCTGGGAGGCCGACGCCGCCCGCCTGGCCGGCCGCCGCACCCTCGTCCTCGGCGCCGACCGCCCCCTCGGCACCCTGCTGCGCGCCCACCCCGACGCGCCGTTCGACCTCCTCGTCCCACACCCGCCGGCGGACGTCTACAAGGCCGAGGAGGTCCGCGCCGACCCCCGCGTCACCCTCCTGGAAGTCCCCACCCTCGACCTGCGCCCCTCCCCCGAAGGCCGCGTCACGGCGGGCGGGTTGGGCACCTTCACCCCCGACGCCGTCTTCGTGAACCTCGGCGTCCGCCCCGCCGCCCTCCCCGGCACCCTGGTCACCACCGAGGACGGCTACTGCCCCCCGGACCGCCAACACCCCCGCATCCTCACCGCCGGCGACCTCCGCTCCGCGCGCGGCCAACGCATCATGACCGCCACCGGCTCCGGCGCCGACGCTGCACTGAAGGCCTACTACGCCCTGCGCCTGCCCGCCTGACCGTGGAGCAGGAAGTCGACGAGGCCGACTTCCTGCTCCACGCAAGATCTTTAGGCGAGAACGGGAATAGCCCCCTGTTCGGATGGTCACCTCGCGGTCGCGGCGCGTAACGTCGCCCCCGGCATGTTCAACCAGGCACACTCACAAGGGGGTTCACCATGACCGGTAAGCCGGAATTGACCCGCCTCACGCGCGGCGACAGCGGCGAGGGGTCCGGCGAGTGCGGATCGGACGACTGCCCCAACGTCTACGCGACCGGCCACGGCTCGTTCGTGGTCCAGGGCAGCACCTTCACGGGCTTCCGCGCGCCCGAGGGGGAGTCGCTCGTCGAAATCCCCGAGGAGATCCTGCGGGAGGCGTTCCGTGCTCTTGGATGGTGACGCCTGGCGGGCGTACTTCGACGCCATGGAGTACGACGCCTGGCGCCTGGAGACCCTCGCCGTCTACACGATGCCCCAGGAGGAGGAAGGGATCCGTCGCTTCCTGGCCGGTGAGCCACTCACCGCCGCGGCAACCGCAGCCTGGACGGCACGCGTCCGGGGATACCGGGAGACGGGTCGGCGCATCGGCCGGGTCCATGTGCTCACGCGCCCTCTGACGGACTACCTGCGCTATGAGTTCGCGCACTACCACCACAACGTCGAGGCCGGGGAGGACGTCCGGATCCTCGACCTCACCGGCCGCCCGAACCCCGGCCTGCCCGACCAGGACTTCTGGCTCTTCGACGACCGCCGTACGGTGCTGATGGACTACCGCCCGGACGGCACCCAGGCCGGTCGCCGGATCCACGACGGCGACGCCGCCCCCTACTCCGCCTGGAAACGGCTGGCGATCGCCGAGTCCGTTCCCTTCCCGGAGTACGTGAAGGATCATGGGTGAGTGACCTTCGCCCCTGAGCAACTGGACCGGTCGAAGGCCGATCTGGCCCGGTTGCTCCGCGATCTCCGCAAGCGAGCCGGTCTCAGCGGAGACCGGCTCGCTCGGCGTTGCGGCCTGTCCCAGAGCACGATCAGCAAGATCGAGACCGGGCGGAAAATCCCGCGCCTCACCGAGGTGGAAGCCATTCTCCGCGCACTCGGAGTACCACCCGGGCCGGCTGAGGAAATCATGTCCCTCGCCAGCGTCGCGAACACCGAATGGCAGGGCGTCCGCGCGTCCTTGCGTCGCGGACTGGAGAAGCGACAGAACGAACTGGCCGCGCTGGAGACATCGGCGACCGTTTTCCGCTACTTCCTGCCCGCGATGGTCACGGGCCTGCTGGCCACACCCGAGTACGTGCGGGCCGGACTTGCGCATTCCCCCGGGAACACCGCACCGGTCGTCGCACGGAAGCTGGAACGACAGGCGGCGCTGTACGACACTGCCAAGTCGTTCACCTTCCTGCTCACGGAGCAGGCCGTGCGGTGGGCGGTGGTGCCGCCGATGGCGATATCAGTGCGGATCGGGCTCACCGTACGACCGGACGGCCGACAGCACACTTGGCTGGACAGCCCCGCACATCCGGTCGGCGGCATCGCGCGGTGATTTGAGGGGCGGGCGGTCGCGGACGATTGTCCGCGACCGCCCGCTGCATGGTGTCAGGTGAGGTGGTCGAACTCGCCGACCTTGACGGCGAGAAGGAGCGCGCGGAGTGCATCGGCATCGATGGTCAGCACCGTTGCCATCTCGTCCGACTCGCGGAGAAGTCGCCGGTCGGCAGCGTCACGAGCCAGTTCGAGACAGGCGTTCTCGGGTTCAGGTCCACTGAACGACGACTTCTGCCAGATGATCTCGGTCATCGCAGGCCTCTCAGACTTGGAGCATGTAAATCAGGTGACGGAGGACTCCCAATGAATCGCGCGTCGCCGAACTGTGCCGGGGCTCGGCACTGTCGACAGCCAGTAGAGCCGAGTCCGTCAGCTGATCAAACCTCCGGCGGTATGCCGCGATGCTCTCGGGGTCACCATAGTGCCCGGCCCGCGGAGCACCGTCCACGACGATCGTGGAGAGTTCGAGGCACGCCGGTTCGCAGAACAGGAACGAACCGGGGCTCGGCGGCCGCTTCGTCACTGTGAACGGCAACACCTGGATCGTGACGTTCGGGCGCTCGGCCATGTCCAGCAGATGATGCAACTGCTCCCTCATCACAGCATCGCTGGGGAATCGGGTCCGGAGTGCGGCCTCATGGATGACAAAGTGGAAGTCCTTATGGCCCTCCAGGATCCGCCGCCGAGCCAGTCGGAAGCGAACCAGTTCAGCTACATCCCACTCCTGATTCCCGTCGGTCCCGTCATAGATGGCCTCCGCATAGGCGGGAACCTGAAGCACTCCGGGAATGTAGAGCACCTCATAGTTCGCCAGACGGACCGACCGGTCCTCGACCTCCGCCAGATCGAGCGAGAGATCCGGGACCTTGCCCTCGAATTCACTCCACCAGCCCTTGCCCGTGCTTCGACCCATCTCCGCGAGCGTGGCCCGGTAGGCCGCATCGGTGCAGCCGTAGGCATCCAGCCAGATCTCAAGGCGCTCGGCGTTCAACGTGATCCGGCCCGCCTCGGTGTGGCTCACGGCTGGACCCCGCATGCCAACCAGGGCCCCGGCCTCCGGGGCGGACAGGCCCGCTGCCGTCCGCAGGCGTTGCAACTCACTGCCGAATCGGCGTTGCCGAAGGCTGATCGGCCCCTTGTATCCCACTGCTGTCCTTCCTTGCCTGCGCAGTCTCGCGCAGAACTCGTGTGCGGCGCCACCGGCGAGCGACGTCAGTCCAGGGAGACCTCTCGATTGGCTTGCAATGCTGCCAGACATCCCCCTACTCTCAGTGTTGCAGCGATCACATGACGAAGCATCAGCGGACGTTTTCATCCTCTTCGCCGGTGATCCATTCCTCCCCGTCTCCCGGAGGTCCCCCATGTGTGCCTTCAACCCGCCCGACTGGTCCGTCGTCCGGCGTGAGCTGCAAGCCGTTCTCGCCGCCTCGGACTGGCCGCCGGACGCCATCGCCGACGCCGAACTCGCCCTCCACGAGCTGTTCGTGAACGCCTGGAAGCACGCCGGATGCCAGGCCCCGCACGTCATCGTCGCTCTGCGCCCCCACACGCTGCGAGTCTCGGTCTGCGACGACAGTCCCGACCTGCCCGAGCCGCCCGCCTACACCGACCCCTACGCGGTGTCGGGCCGAGGACTTCAACTCGTTCGCGCGCTCACCCACCGCTTCGGTGCGGATCCCCGCAAGGACGGCAAGGTCATCTGGTTCGAGCTGGACGCCGCCGCATGAGCCTCGAACCCCTCACGCCCCACGACAAGATCCTCCGTACCTACACCGAGCCCGAGGTCTCCGCGCTGCTCCGCGAACTCCACGAGCGGGGCAAGCCCTTCGGCATCCAGTGGGGTTCCGCCATGGTCAACGGCGCCACCATCGACGGCCGCCTCCTCATCAACTTCGGCGACACCTCCGTGGCTACCCTCCTCAACCTGCTCGCCCTGCTCCGCGAAACGGGCCGGCCCGCGTGAACTTCCTCATCGGCGCCGCCTTCGCCGTCCTCCTCGTCCTCGCCTTCGCCACCGTCATCACGGGCGTCATCACCGCCCTCAAGGTGCACGGCGAGAACGAGGAGAACCGCCCCGGCCACTGACTCACTCCAACCATTGCATCCTTGCTATTCCTCCGCCGCCGCTACCCCGCCGCGTGCAGGCGCCCCAGCAGCGCCATCAGCTGCCGCTGCTCGTCGGGGGTGAGCGGCGCCAGCAGCTCCGCGTTGGCCGCCTCGGCGAGCTCCGCGCAGCGGGCGAGCGCCGCGGCGCCCTCCGGGGTGACGGTGACGGCGTTCTTCCGCCGGTCGACCGGGTCCGGCGACCGCAGGACGTGGCCGGCCTCCTGGAGGTGGTTGAGCGCGCCGACCATGTCCTTCGGGTCGACGGCCAGCCGTCGACCCAACTCCGCCTGGGCGACCGGGCCGTACTCGGCGACGGCGGCGAGCACGGCGTGCTGCATGAGTTTCAGCCCCTCGGTCGCGACCGCGTCGGCGACCAGGCCCCGCCCGCGCGCCGCGACGCGCCCGACGAGCCAGCTCGGCAGGGACTGGATGTGCTGGAGGGGCGTGGTCATACGGCCAGCCTACTCCGATTCATTGGACACTCCCATGATTCCCCCCTTATCGTTGGGGCATCCAATGAATCCGCCGGATCGGGGAGGTCCTGTGCTGCGCATACGCCATGAGGTCGACGGCGGCCCGGAGGGGCTGGTCGCCGAGGAGGCCGCCGTGCCCGCGCCCCGCGACGGCGAACTGCTGGTCCGGGTGGAGGCGATCGGCGTCACCCTGCCGACCGTCCGCAGGCTGTGGGACAGCCGCGAGCCGGTCACCCTCGGCGGCGAGATCGCCGGGCGGGTCGTCGCCACCGGGCCCGGCGTCACCGAATTCTCGGCCGGCGACCGCGTCACCGGCCTCTGCTTCACCGACGCCTACGCCGAGTTCGCGGTCCTGGACACCGCGATGGCCTCCCGCGTGCCGGACGACGCCACCGCCGTCGACGCCGTCGCGCTGGTCCGCAGCGGCCTCGTGGCGCGCGGCGTCCACGAGGCCGCGCGCGTCGAACCGGGCGAGTCCGTGCTCGTCACCGCGGCGGCGAGCGGGGTCGGCACGCTCGCCCTCCAGTTCGCCCGGGCGGGCGGCGCGGGCCGGGTCGTCGCGGCGGTCGGCAGCGCCGCCAAGGCCGACTTCGTCCGCTCCCTCGGCGCCGACGAGGTGGTGCGCTACCAGGACCTCGACGGGTCCGGCCCGTACGACGCGATCCTCGACGGCGTCGGCGGCGAACTCCTGCCGACCGCCGTCCGCGCCCTCGCGACCGGGGGCCGGCTGGTCGCCTACAGCTCCGGCGGCGGCACCGTCGAGGCGTACGAACTCCTGCTCCGCGGCGCCTCGCTGACCGGTTTCCAGATCCGGGCCGTCGCCACCGGCCGGCCCGCGCTCTACGCCCGCTGGCGCGAGGAGCTCTGGCAGCAGCGCGCCGCGGGCGTCCTGCGCCCCGCCGTGCACGCCGCGATCCCCCTCGCCGAGGCGGCCCGCGCCCACGCCGTCATCACCGGGCGGCGGAACCTGGGCAAGGTGATCCTGGTGCCCTGACCCGAACGCCCCCGCACGGGAAGTCGGACGGGCCGACTTCCCACTCCGCCGCCCGGCCAATCTCCGGGCCGACCCTGAGCGGAACCCCGAGAACGGCTACTGCCCGGCGACGACCCAGGTCAGGGACAGGATCGCCTTGCGGGCGGAGGAATTCGGCGGGCCGACGGCGGACCATGGAAGTACGCCAGCCGGAGGAACCGGTCACCGGCGCCACCACAGCAACGGAGTTCGCCATGAGCCGCCTCGCCCGCCCCCGCCACAACCGCGTCATCGCCGGCGTCTGCGCCGGGATCGCCGAGCGCTTCGGGCTCACCCCGTGGACCGTCCGGATCATCTTCCTGGTCTCGTGCCTGCTGCCCGGCCCGCAGTTCCTGATCTACCTGGCGCTCTGGCTGATCCTCCCGCAGGAGCCGTAACCCCGGCACCGGCGCGCCGCACAGCACCGGGGCGCCGGCACACGCCGAAAAGCACACCGAAAAGCACACCGATAGGCACACCGATAGGCACACCGAAAGGCACGCCGAAAGGGGCCGCCCACTCCCGTCGAGGAGTGGGCGGCCCCCACGGCTGTGCCGAGCCGATGCGCCGGGATCAGCCGCCGATGCCCGGGAGCATGCCGGTCAGCCCGCCGATCGGGGTCTTGTCGAGGCCGGGAACGCTCGGCACGCCGGCCCGGTTGGCGGTGGCCGGCGCGGCGGCCTGGCCCGCGCTGGGGGCGAGGGTGCCGAGCGTGCCGGTGACCTTGTCGGCGACCGGCAGCTTGCTCGCCGCGTCGGTGACGGCGCCGGTGGCCGCCGGGTTGGTCAGCAGACTGGTCGGGAGCCCGAGGCCACCGGTGGCGGCCGCGGGGGCGGCGGACGCGCCACCGGCGCCGACCGCGGCGATGGCGATGCCGAGCGCGGCGGTGCCGGCGGCCTTGAGAGTGGCCTGCTTCATGTGGTTAGTCCCCTTGGGTCCTCGTCGGTGGCCGACACGCACGGCTGGCGCGACTGGTCAGTCCGCCACGGCCTGTCAGCAATGACTGGCACACCGTAGTGATTGGATCGCGCGAGGATCAAAGGCTGTTCACCCATCCGAGGGAGTAGTCGGATGAACGCCAACTTCCTTGACAGAAAACGGCGTTCTTCCGACCACCGAGGAGCGGTTCAGCTGCCGGCGCTGAACAGCCACTCCGCCTTGAGCTCGGCGTAGCCCGGCTTGATCACGTCGTTGATCATCGCGAGCCGCTCGTCGAACGGCAGGAACGCCGACTTCATCGCGTTCACCGTGAACCACTCCAGGTCCCCCAGCGTGTAGCCGAAGGCCTCCACCAGGTGCCCGAACTCGCGGCTCATGCTGGTGCCGCTCATCAGCCGGTTGTCGGTGTTCACGGTGACCCGGAACTTCAGCCGGCTGAGCAGCCCGATCGGGTGCTCGGCGTACGAGGTGGCGGCGGCCGTCTGCAGGTTGGAGGTGGGGCACATCTCCAGCGGGATGCGCTTGTCGCGCACGTAGGCGGCGAGCCGGCCCAGCGTGACGGTGCCGTCCTCCGCCACCGTGATGTCGTCGACGATCCGCACGCCGTGGCCGAGGCGGTCGGCGCCGCAGCACTGCAGGGCCTCCCAGATCGACGGCAGGCCGAAGGCCTCGCCCGCGTGGATGGTGAAGTGGTTGTTCTCGCCCTTGAGGTAGTCGAAGGCGGCCTGGTGGCGGGTGGGGGGGTAGCCCGCCTCGGCACCGGCGATGTCGAAGCCGACGACGCCCCCGTCGCGGTGGCGGTTGGCCAGCTCGGCGATCTCCTGCGAGCGCGCGGCGTGCCGCATCGCGGTGATCAGGGTGCCGATCCGGATCCGGTGGCCGGCGGCGCGGGCGTTGGCCTCGCCGAGGCGGAAGCCCTCCTGGACGGCCTCGACGACCTCGTCGAGGGTCAGGCCGCGCTCCAGGTGCTGCTCGGGGGCGTAGCGGACCTCGGCGTAGACGACGCCGTCGGCGGCGAGGTCCTCGGCGCAGTCGGCGGCGACCTTGATGAGCGCCTCACGGGTCTGCATGACGGCGCAGGTGTGGGCGAAGGTCTCCAGGTAGCGGACCAGCGAGCCGGAGTCGGCGGCCTCGCGGAACCACTCGCCGAGCTCCTTGGCGTCGGTGGTGGGGAGTCCCTCGTAGCCGACGGCGGCGGCCAGCTCGACCACGGTCTCGGGGCGCAGCCCGCCGTCGAGGTGGTCGTGCAGCAGCACCTTCGGGGCGCGGGCGATCTGCTCGGGGGTGGGGATCCGGGGGGCGGCGCCCGCGGTGGTGACGGGGATCTGCTTCTCCATTGCGGGAGTGTAGCTCCTACGCGCGTAGACAGGCCACCGCTCGCTGGGCCGACTCATCCAATGTCCACCGGGAATTCCACCGAACGGACGATCCGGGCCACCTGCGCGCAGGTCGTCCGCCCGGGTGCTCCGGCACACCCAGTGCCCCAACAGCCGCCCGCCCTCAGTCGTGCGCCAGCAGCCGCCCGCGCCGCGACAGCACGAAGTCCCGGAACGCCGCCACCGGCGGGGTCATCGGCCGCCCCGCCACCCAGGCCAGCCCGATCGCCCGCCGGGTACGCGGCGCCGTCACCTCCAGCTCCACCACCCCCGGCCGCGGCACCAGCGCCGGCGGCAGCAGCGCCACCCCGAGCCCGGCCGCCACCAGCCCGCGCAGCGTCTCCGTCTCCTCGCCCTCGAAGGCGAGCCGGGGCACGAACCCGGCCTCCGCGCAGAAGCCGTCCGTGATCGCCCGCATCCCGTACCCGTGCTCCAGCCCGACGAACGGCTCCTCGGCCACCTCCGCGAGCCGGATCCGGCGCCGCCCGGCCAGCCGGTGGTCCGCCGGGACGACCAGGTGCAGCCGCTGCTCGTCCAGCCGGCGGGCGGCCAGCGCCGGGTCGTCGTCCGGCAGCGGCGCGACCAGGCAGAGGTCCAGCTCCCCCGCGCGCAGCCGGTCCAGCATCGCGCCCACGTAGTCCTGCACCAGCTGGAACCGCACCTGCGGGTAGCTCGACCGGAAGTCCCGCAGCAGCGCGGGCACCGCGTCCGTCCCCATGGTGTGCAGGAAGCCGAACGCCACCCGGCCGGTCGCCGGGTCGGCCTCCGCCCGGGCCGCCTCGGCGCCGCGCTCGACCTCGGCCAGGGCCCGCTCCACCGAGGCCAGCAGCAGTCGGCCCGCCCGGGTCAGCCGGACCGTCCGGCCCTGACGGGCCAGCAGGTCGACGCCCAGGTCGGCCTCCAGCCGGGCCACCGCGCGGGACAGCGTCGGCTGCGGCATCGCCAGCAGCTCGGCCGCCTGCGTCACGTGCTCCAGCCGCGCGACCGCCGCGAACTGGGCCAGGCGCGGTGCGAGTTGCACCGCCGGGAGGTCCGGCCCCAGCTCCGCGGGGCGGACCGGTTCGGTGCCGCCGGTCATCCTGCGCTCCGTCCTGCCTCGTACGCTCGGCTCATGCCGCTCGGTATGGATTATTGACGTTCCATGCATTGGACGCATCAGTACGGCGGTTCTACCTTCGACTGCATGCAGCCCTCCAGTACCAGGGCGTCCGCGACCGCGCCGGACGCCGCAGCCCCGACCGCCGCAGCCCCGCACGCCGCCACCGCCCCGCACACCCCGCTCGCCGGCCCGCTCGCCGCCGCGTTCCCCGGCCGCCCCGCCGACGACCGCCACCGCCCCGGCCGGCGCTCCTTCCGCCGCGCCAACCTCGCCCTGTTCGCGGCCGGCATCGCGACCTTCGTCCTCCTCTACTCCACCCAGGGCCTGCTGCCGATCCTCTCGAACGACCTCGGCCTCACCCCCGGTCAGGCCAGCTGGACGGCCTCCGCCGCCACCCTCGGCCTCGCCCTCGCCCTGCTCCCCGCGAGCGCGCTCTCCGACCGGTACGGCCGCACCGCGGTGATGACGGCCTCCACGCTCGCCGCCTCCGCCCTCGCGCTCGCCCTGCCGTTCGCGCCGGACCTCACCACCCTGGTCGTGCTGCGCGTGCTCCAGGGCGCCGCGCTCGCCGGGCTGCCCGCGACCGCGATGGCCTACCTCGCCGAGGAGGTCCACCCGTCCGCGCTGGCCTCGGCGATGGGGCTGTACGTGGCGGGCAACAGCATCGGCGGCATGGGCGGGCGCCTGCTCTCCGGCTGGGTCGCGGCCGGTTTCGGCTGGCGCTGGGGGCTCGCCGCCTCCGCCGCCCTCGCGCTGCTCGCCACCCTGGTGTTCCGGCTGCTGATCCCCGCCGCCCGGCACTTCACCCCGGCCCCGGTGGACGCCCGCGCGCTGGCCCGCACCGTCGGCGGGCACCTGCGCAACCCGCTGCTGCTGCGGCTGTACGCGCTGGGGCTGCTGTTCATGGCCGTGTTCGGCGCGGTCTACACCACCGTCGGCTACCGGCTGGTCTCCGCGCCGTTCCACCTGCCGGAGTCGGTGGCCGCCTCGATCTTCGTGGTCTACCTGGTCGGCACCGGCACCTCGGCCGCCGCCGGGCGCCTCTCCGGCCGGCTCGGCCGCCGGGGCGCGCTGTACGTCGCGATCGGCACCACCGCCCTCGGGCTGCTGCTCTCCCTCGCCGACTCGCTGGTCTGGGCGCTGCTCGGGCTGGTGCTGATCACCGCCGGCTTCTTCGCCGGGCACGCCACCGCCTCCTCGGCCGTCGGCCGCACCGCCACCGAGGGCCGCGCCCAGGCCTCCGCGCTGTACCTGATCGCCTACTACCTGGGCAACAGTCTGGGCGGCACCCTGGGCGCCGACGCCTACCACGCGACCGGCTGGTCCGGCGCCGCCGTCATCGGCCTGACCGCCATGACCCTGGCCGCCGGCGTCACCCTCTACGCGACCCGCCAGGCCCACACCGCCACCCGCCGGGGCAAAGGTCTGCCCGGCGGACTTTCCGCCCGGTAGACTTTCCGCATGGCAGACCCGAAGCGCCGCCGTCGCCCCCACCTGGTGTCCACCCCCGTGCGGAAGAAGGGCGTGGTCACCATCCCCCAGGAAATACGGGAGCAGCTGGACCTCCAGGAAGGCGACCAGCTGGTGGTCGCGGTGGAGGACGGTCGCATCGTTCTGACCCCGGCCTCCGTCATTCCGGACGACCAGGCCTGGTTCTGGACCCCGGCCTGGCAGGCGAAGGAGGACGAGGTCGACGAGGCCCTCGCGGAGGGCGAACGCGGCGAGGTGTTCCAGGACGGCGAGGACTTCCTGCAGTCGCTCGCCGACGAGGCGGGGCTGGACCTCGGGGAGATCAAGCACCGTGCCGACGTATGAGTCCCTGGCCCACTTCCTCCGTGACTGGAAGAACCTCACCCCGGCACAGAAGGCCGCGTTCCTCGTCGCGGTCGCCCAGTTCGTCGCCGACCTCCGGGCCGGCAAGGGCTTCCGCCGCGGCCTGCGGGTGAAGAGGATGCAGGGCCACCCCGATGTCTGGGAGCTGACCTGGGCACCGGACGGCCGGGCCACCTTCAGCTACGGCGCGCCGCCGCAGGAGGGCGAGCCGCACATCGTCTGGCGCCGCATCGGCACCCACGAGATCTTCCACCGGCCCTGAGACCTGCCGTTCCCGTTCCCGTCGCCGCCCGGCGGATACCTGACACTCGCTGTCAGGTATCCGCCGTAGCTTCCTGCACGTCCGACCGGAACAGCACGAGCAGAGGAACGCACCATGGCCACCTACATCCTCATCCCCGGCGCCCTGCACGGCGGTTGGTGGTACCGACCGATCACCGAAGGCCTCCGGGCCGCCGGCCACGAGGTGTACCCGGTGACGCTGACCGGGGTGAGCGAGCGCAGCCACGTCGGCGCGGCGGGCGGAGTCAACCTCGACACCCACGTCCAGGACGTGCTCGGCCTGCTGGAGGCCGAGCGGATCACCGACGCGGTGCTCGTCGGGCACAGCTACGGCGGCATGGTCGCCACCGGGGTGGCCGACCGGGCGCCGGAGCGGATCGCCGGGCTGGTGTACGCGGACGCCCTCGTGCCGCGCGACGGCGAGTCGGCGTTCGCGATCGTCAACGACGCCTGGAGGGAGCGCTACCTGGCCGCCGCCGCGGCGGGCGGCGGCCACAGCCTGGTCGGCCTGAACCCGGGCCTCGACCCGCGCGCCACCGCGCACCCGCTGGCCGCCCTGCTGCAGCCGATCCGCCTCACCGGCGCCGCCGACCCGGCCGCCCTGGACGTCCCCCGGATCTACCTGCACGCGGAGAACTTCGAGGCCACGCCCTTCCACGACACCGTCGCCCGCCTGCGCACCGACCCCGCCTGGACCGTCCACACCCTCCCCACCGGCCACGACCTCGTCCGCGAGGCCCCCGACGAACTCCTGAAGCTCACCCTGACCGCCACCGCCTGACCCCCGCCGCCTGTCGGCCGGCGTCGATACACTCCGGAACATGAGCATCGATCCTGCTGTGTACGCCCGGTTGCGCGAGATCGCCGATCAGCTTCCGCAGGTGCCGGGGATAGGGAAGATCGAGATCGCCGGTGGCGAGATCGTCATGATGATGTCGCCGGTGAAGCGCCACGAGCTTGCCGTCATCCGCATCGCCCAGCAACTGAACGCCCAGCTTCCGCAGACGCATCCCGGCTACATCGCTCATGGTGGTGCAGACCTGGAGGACGCCGGGATGGGCAAGCTGCGGAATCCGGACCTCATGGTGTTCCCCCTCACGGCGCTCGACGACGAGCAGCCGGCGCTCCTCCCCCACGAGGTGCTGCTGGTCGTGGAGATCGTTTCCAAGTCCAATCCCGAGAACGACTACCACAACAAGGTCCGCGACTACGCGGCCATGGGCATCCCGCTCTACCTGCTGGTCGATCCGCGCAAGGGCACCGGCATCGTCCACGACGAGCCCGGCTACACCTCCCGCAAGGAGTTCGCCTTCGGTGACACGGTCACCGTGGGCCCATGGACGCTCGACACCAAGGTCCTGCGCACGTACGCCTGAGCGGCGTACGTGCGCAGGACCTCGGCGGGTGAACCGGCCGTCAGGCGATGCGGTCCAGCACGATCGGGTTCGGGGTGAACGTCGTGCCGGCCGGGGAGACCTCGATGCCGCCGGTGAGGGCCTCGATGGCGTACTCGAAGCGCTCCGGGGTGTCGGTGTGCAGGGTCAGCAGGGGCTGGCCGGCCACCACGGTGTCGCCCGGCTTGGCGTGCATCTCGATGCCGGCGCCGGCCTGCACCGGGTCCTCCTTGCGGGCGCGGCCGGCGCCGAGGCGCCAGGCGCTGACGCCGACGGCGTAGGCGTCCAGGGTGGTGAGCACGCCGGAGGCCGGGGCCGGGATGACGTGCTGCTCGCGGGCGACCGGCAGCGGGGCGTCCACGTCGCCGCCCTGGGCGGCGATCATGCGGCGCCAGTGGTCCATCGCGGAGCCGTCGCGCAGCGCGTCGGCCGGGTCCTTGCCGTGCACGCCCGCGGCGGCGAGCATCTCGCGGGCCAGCGCCAGGGTCAGCTCGACGACGTCGGCGGGGCCGCCGCCGGCCAGCACCTCGACCGACTCGCGGACCTCCAGCGCGTTGCCCGCGGTGAGGCCGAGCGGGGTGGACATGTCGGTGAGCAGGGCCACCGTGTTGACACCGGCGCTGGTGCCGAGGCCGACCATGGTGCGGGCCAGCTCGCGGGCGTCGTCGAGGTTCTTCATGAACGCGCCGGAGCCGACCTTGACGTCGAGGACGAGCGCGCCGGTGCCCTCGGCGATCTTCTTGGACATGATCGAGGAGGCGATCAGCGGGATCGCCTCGACGGTGCCGGTGACGTCGCGCAGGGCGTACAGCTTCTTGTCGGCCGGGGCGAGGCCGTCACCGGCCGCGCAGATGACCGCGCCGGTGTCGCGCAGCACCTGGAGCATCTCCTCGTTGGAGAGCAGGGCGCGCCAGCCGGGGATGGACTCCAGCTTGTCGAGGGTGCCGCCGGTGTGGCCGAGGCCGCGGCCGGACAGCTGCGGAACGGCGGCACCGCAGGCGGCGACCAGCGGGGCGAGCGGCAGGGTGATCTTGTCGCCGACGCCGCCGGTGGAGTGCTTGTCGCTGGTCGGCTGCCCCAGCGAGGAGAAGTCCATCCGGACGCCGGAGCGGATCATCGCGTCCGTCCAGCGGCTGATCTCGCCCGGGTTCATGCCGTTCAGCAGGATGGCCATGGCCAGGGCGGACATCTGCTCGTCGGCGACCTCGCCGCGGGTGTAGGCGTCGATGACCCAGTCGATCTGAGCGTGGCTCAGCTCTCCGCGGTCGCGCTTGGTCCTGATGACGGAGATGGCGTCCATGGTTGCTCCATTGCTCCAAGAGAGGTTCAAAAAGCGGGGTTCACAGCGGGGTTCACAGCGGGTTCGAAAAGCTTCACAGCGGGGTTCGAAAAGCGAAGAGTGTCGCGAGTCGGCCCGATGGGTCCCACTCGCGACACTCTACGCGCGTAACAATCGGCAGTGCCAGAGCCGCTCCGGCTACAGGCGTTCCGGCCCGAACGCGTCGGGCAGGACCTCGCTCATCGGCCGCACCCCGGAGGGCAGCTCGACCAGCAGGCCGGGACCGCCGTGCTCGTACAGCAGCTGACGGCAGCGCCCGCACGGCATCAGCAGCTCGCCCGCCCCGTCCACGCAGGTGAACGCGGTCAGCCGGCCACCGCCGGTCGCGTGCAGCGCGGAGACCAGGCCGCACTCGGCGCACAGCCCGAGCCCGTACGAGGCGTTCTCCACGTTGCAGCCGGTGACCACCCGGCCGTCGTCCACCAGGGCGGCGGCACCGACCGGGAACTTGCTGTAGGGCGCGTACGCGTGGCTCATCGCCTCGCGCGCCGCCGTCCGCAGCGCGGCCCAGTCGACCGCCTCGGCCGCGGCCGTCACTTGCCCTCGCCCTTGCGGTAGATCTGACCGTCGGCCTTCGGCGGACGCAGCCGCTGCGAGGCCAGCGCGAGCACCACGAGGGTGATCACGTACGGCGTGGCGACGATCAGCGGACGCGGGACCTCTTCGGTGGTGAAGTACCAGACGAACAGGCCGCCGGAGACCACCAGCGTGATCAGCGCCGCGGTGTACTTGCGGCGGTAGAGGTTCCAGGCCGCCAGCAGCACCATCGCGATGGCGACCACCAGGATCAGCACGTGCACCGACTCGGGGTCGCGCAGCTGGAGGCTGTCGGTGAAGCCGAACAGGCCGGCGCCCATGGCGAGGCCGCCCGGCATCCAGTTGCCGAAGATCATCGCCGCGAGGCCGATGAAGCCCCGGCCGTTGGTCTGGCCGTCCTTGTAGAAGTGCGCCGCGACCAGCGAGAGGTACGAGCCGGCGAGGCCCGCGAAGGCGCCGGACATGATGACCGCGAGGTACTTGTACTTGTAGACGTTGACGCCCAGCGACTCCGCCGCGGTCGGGTTCTCACCGCAGGAGCGCAGGCGCAGGCCGAACACGGTGCGCCAGAGGGCGAAGTAGCTGGCCACGATCAGCGCGCCGGCCAGCAGCACGACCACCGAGATGTTGGTGACCAGGCCGCCCACCACACCGGCGACGTCGGAGACCAGGAACCAGTGGTGCGCCTCGATGTCCTTCAGCCCCGGGGAGAGGCCGGGGATCGTGATGTACGGCAGCGGGTCGGCCGGCGGGGACTGGTTCGCGCCGGCACCGGCGGAGATGTAGTCCTTGTAGTAGATCCGGTTGACGTACGCGCAGATGCCGGGGATCAGCAGGTTGACGCCGACACCGGAGACGATGTGGTCGACGCCGAAGGTCACCGTGATGACCGCGTGCAGCAGACCGCCCAGCGCACCGCCGAGCATGCCGGCCACCAGGCCGAACCAGGGGCTGACCAGGTAGCCGCCCCAGGCGCCGCAGAAGGTGCCGGCGACCATCATGCCTTCGAGGCCGATGTTGACCACGCCGGCCCGCTCGGACCAGAGACCGCCCAGACCGGCCATGCCGATCGGCACGGCGGCGCTGAGCGCGGCGGTGACCTGGCCGGAGGAGGTCAGCGAGTGGTTGTCGGTGATCATGCCGACGGCGGAGAAGAGGACCAGGGCGCCCGCGATCAGCAGCAGCACCACCGGCCAGGACATCTTGCGCTTCTTGGCGGGAGCGCCCGACGCCTTCGCGCGGGCAGCGGTGGCCGTGCTCATGCGGACACCTCCTTCTTCTCGGCGGCCGCGGCGGCCTGGGCGGCGAGCTCGGCGCCGACCTTCTGCTGCTGACGCTTGAGGCCGTAGCGCCGCACCAGCTCGTAGGCGACGACGACACAGATGACGATGGTGCCCTGCATGACCGGGACGATCTCGAACGGGAAACCGCCCTGCAGCGGCAGCTGCGCGCCGGTCGCGTCGAGGAAGGCGAACAGGATGGCCGCGAAGGCCATGCCGATCGGGCTGTTGCGGCCGAGCAGGGCGACCGAGATGCCGAGGAAGCCGAGGCCGCCCTGGAAGCCCTGCCCGAAGCTGTACGAGTTCTGGAGCAGCTCGGGCAGGCCGATCAGACCGGCCAGCGCGCCGGAGACCACCATCGAGATGACGACCATGCGCTTGACGTTCACACCGGACGCGGTGGCCGCGGTCTCCGAGCGGCCGGTGGCGCGCAGGTCGAAGCCGAAGCGGGTGCGGGTCAGGGTGAACTGGAAGGCGACGCCGACCAGGATCGCGATGAAGAGGAAGCCGTAGAGCGGGCCGCCGTCGGTGTTGATCGCGAAGAAGTGGCTGGAGTCCGAGACCGGGGTGGTCTGGATCGAGTTGCTGGTGCCGCTCTTCTCCGGCGCGAAGATGCCGGGGACGAGCAGCAGGCCGACGATGGCGACCGCGATGGCGTTCAGCATGATGGTCGCGATGACCTCGCTGACGCCGCGGAAGACCTTCAGCAGACCGGCGATGCTCGCGTACAGGCCGCCGACCAGCATGGCGGTGATCAGCAGCAGCGGGATCTGGATGAACGACGGCAGGTCGAGCTGACCCCCGACGAAGGCCGTGAACAGCGCGGCGACCTTGTACTGGCCCTCGACACCGATGTTGAAGAGGTTCATCCGGAAGCCGAAGGCGGCGGCCGCGGCGGCCAGGTAGTACGTGGTGGACCGGTTGAGGATGGCCACCTGGCCGTCCGACTTGGTCGCGTACGTGAGCATCACGTTCCAGGCGTCGAACGGGTTCTTGCCCGAGGTCGCCAGGAGGACGGAACAGATCACGACGGAGAGCAGCACGGCGAGCACCGGCGCCGCGAGGGCGAGGACGATCTTCTCGCCGTCGAACCGCTTCGCCCGCGCGGGCTTGGCGGCGGGGTTGGGACTGGTCATGTGGCTACTCCCCCGCCTGCTGGTCGTCGGCGGTGTCGGTGGGCGCGGCGGACTCCGCCTCGGTGCCCTCGGCGAGGATCGCCCGGAACTCCTCGACGGCTTCCGTGTCGGACTCGATGTGGCCCTGGGCCGCACCGGTCATCGCGGTGCCGAGGTCCTCGGCGGTCACGGTGGCCGGGTCGGCGTCGGCGACCAGCCGGCCGCGGTAGATCACCCGGATGGTGTCGGAGAGGCCGATCAACTCGTCGAGGTCGGCCGAGATCAGCAGCACGGCGAGGCCGGCCCGCTGGGCGACCCGGATGTGCTCCCAGATCTGCGCCTGGGCGCCGACGTCCACCCCGCGGGTGGGGTGGGCGGCGATCAGCAGCTTGGGCTGGTGGCTCATCTCGCGGCCGATGATCAGCTTCTGCTGGTTGCCGCCGGAGAGCGAGGCCGCGGTGACCTCGATGCCGGGCGTGCGGACGTCGTACTCCTCGACGATCCGCTGGGTGTCCTTGCGGGCCGCGGCCGGGTCGATCAGCACGCCCTTGGAGTTGGGCTTCTCGGTGACGTGGCCGAGGATCCGGTTCTCCCAGAGCGGGGCCTCCAGCAGCAGGCCGTGCCGGTGGCGGTCCTCGGGGATGTAGCCGATGCCGGCCTCGCGGCGGGCCCGGGTGAGGGTGCCGGAGAGGTCCTTGCCGTCCAGGGTGACGGTGCCGCCGTCCAGCGGGAGCATGCCCATGACGGCCTCGACCAGTTCGGCCTGGCCGTTGCCCTCGACGCCGGCGATGCCGAGGATCTCGCCCTTGTGGATGCGCAGCGAGATGTCGTCCAGGACGACGCGCTCGATGCCCTCGGCGTCGGTCTTGGCGATCCGCAGGCCCTCGACGTTCAGCATCTCGCTGGTGGTGACGGTCGACTCGCGGCTCTCCGGGGAGGGCAGCTCGGCGCCGACCATCAGCTCGGCGAGCTGGCGGGCGGTCACGCTCTTCGGGTCGGCGTCGCCGACGGTGGTGCCGCGGCGGATGACGCTGATCGCGTCGGCCACCGAGAGCACCTCGTGCAGCTTGTGCGAGATGAAGATGACGGTGACGCCCTCGGACTTCAGCTCCCGCAGGTTGTCGAACAGGGCGTCGACCTCCTGCGGGACGAGCACGGCCGTCGGCTCGTCGAGGATCAGGATCTTGGCGCCGCGGTAGAGCACCTTGAGGATCTCCACGCGCTGGCGGTCGGCCACGCCGAGGTCCTCGACCAGGGCGTCCGGGCGCACGCCCAGGCCGTACTGGTCGGAGATCTCCCTGATCTTGTCCTTGGCCTTGCCGCCGATGCCGTACAGGTGCTCGCCGCCGAGGACGACGTTCTCCCAGACGGTGAGGTTGTCGGCGAGCATGAAGTGCTGGTGCACCATGCCGATGCCGCGCGCGATGGCCTCGCCCGGGGTGTTGAACTCGCACAGGTCGCCGTTGATGGCGATGGTGCCCTCGTCCGGCTTCTGCATGCCGTAGAGGATCTTCATCAGCGTCGACTTGCCGGCGCCGTTCTCGCCCATCAGGGCGTGCACGGTGCCGGTGCGGACGGTGAGGTTGATGTCGTGGTTGGCCACGACGCCGGGGAAGCGCTTGGTGATTCCGCGCAGTTCGACGGCCGGTGTCGCCGTCCCCGCGCTGGGGTTACCGCCCGTGGTCGGGGCGGGGTCGGATGCGGTGATGGCGGTCTCCTGGTGGTCTGGAGGCGCGTCGTTGCGCTGGAGGGCCAAAAGCGAAAGTGGTGGGGGGACGGGACGGGGCCCGGGGGTACGCACTGAGCGCACCCTTCCGGGCCCCTCCCTGATGTTGCGTCCATCATCGCGCTGCCGGGCAGGCGGCAGCGGCAGCGACGTCCGGTCGAACCCGTGAGTCTTAGACCTTGGTCGGGTCGGTCGGGACGGTGGTGGCGCCGTTCTTGATGGCGTTGGACGCGTCGTCGAGCTTGGCCTTGATGTCGTCGATCTTGCCACCGGTGGTGGCCAGCGAGACGCCGTCGGACTTCAGGTCGAAGTTCTTCACACCGGTGAAGACCTGGCCCTTCTTGGCGGACTCGATGTAGGCGTAGACGGCCTTGTCGACGTTCTTGACCATCGAGGTCATGATGCTGTTCTTGTACTTCGCCAGGGCGGGCTGGGCGGCCTGGTCGGAGTCGACGCCGATCGCCAGGGCGCCGGCGTTGGCGACGGCCTCGATGGCACCGTTGCCGGAGGAGCCGGCGGCGGTGTAGATGACGTCGGCCTTCTTGTCGAGCTGGCCCTGCGCGGCTTCCTTGCCCTTGTCGGGGGAGGCGAAGCCGGAGAAGTCCGGCGGGGTGGTCAGGTAGGTGACGTCGACCACGATGCTCGGGTCGACGGACTTGACGCCCGCGCGGTAACCGGCCTCGAACTTCTTGATCAGCTCGGTCTGCACACCGCCGATGAAGCCGACGTGCTTGTTCTTGGTCTTGAGGGCGGCGGCGACACCGGCCAGGTACGAGCCCTCCTGCTCGGAGAACGTCAGCGAGGTGACGTTGCTCGGCTGGGTGTCGGAGGCCGAGTCGATGATCGCGAACTTGGTGTTCGGGTTCTCCTTGGCGATCTTCTCGACGGCGGCCTGGTAGACGAAGCCGACCGCGATGACCGGGCTGTAACCCGCGGTCACCAGGTTCTTGAGGCGGGTCTCCTTGTCGGCCTCGGCCTCGCCGGTCTTGGCGTCGGCCTCGGTGACGGCGACACCCAGGTCGCTCTTGGCCTTGTCCAGGCCACGGGCGGCGGAGTCGTTGAACGACTGGTCGCCACGGCCGCCGATGTCGTAGGCCATGCCGACCTTCAGCGCACCCTCGGAGGCACCGGAGGAGGCGGTGGTGGTGTCGTTGCTCTTTGCGCCGCAAGCGGCGAGCGAGGCAATGCCCAGGGAACCCGAGAGCACAACCGCAGCGAGCTTAGTAGAACGGCGCAAGGGAGTATCTCCTTCTCACACGCACCCGTTTAGCGTGGTCGGACGCCACCGTAACGCGCGTAGAACACGGTTGGGTTACGGGCCGCCAGAGCATTCGGGTTGTTATCAAACCGTGGTCTCACGGCCCACCCGGTGCCCATTTTCCTTCACGAAGGGTGATCGGAACCGGCGCAGCCCAGTGTACGTAATCCGAAATAAAGAGAGTATTGCGACAAACCGGACACCCGTGACGGGTGTCCGGTTCGGATCGGTACGGCGGGTTACGGCGGGGTGTGTCGAGGCGTGTCGAAGTGTGTCAGGGCGTCCCGGGCTCCAGGGCCAGCGCGGCGAACAGCTCCACGCCGATCCCGATCGCCCGCTCGTCCACGTCGAAGCGGCCCTGGTGCAGGTCGCGGACGGCGGTGTCGCCGGGCGCGCGGACGCCGAGCCTGGCCAGCGCGCCGGGGGCGTGCTCCAGGTACCAGGAGAAGTCCTCGCCCCCGAGCGACTGCTCGGTGTCCTCCACCACGGTCGCGCCCGGACGGCCGAAGCGCGCGGTCATCGCCGCGTCCAACAGCCCCACCGAGACCGCCTCGTTCACCACCGGCGGCACGCCCCGGTGGTAGTCCAGCGTCCACTTGGCGCGGTAGGTCTCGGCCAGCCGGGCGATCAGCTCGTGCAGCAGGTCCGGCGCCTCCCGCCAGCCGTCCAGCTCCAGGCAGCGGACGGTGCCCTCCAGCTCGGCGTGCTGCGGGATGACGTTGGGCGCGGAGCCGGCGGCGATCCGGCCCCAGACCAGCGAGACCCCCCAGCGCGGATCCATCCGGCGGGCCAGCGCGGCCGGCAGTTCGGCGGCGACCCGGGCGATCGCGGTGACCAGGTCGGTGGTCAGGTGCGGGCGGGCGGTGTGACCGCCGGGGCCGTCCAGGTGCAGCACCAGGCGGTCGCAGGCCGAGGTGATCGCCCCGACCCGCAGGCCGATCCGGCCCGCCTCCACCTTGGGGTCGCAGTGCACGGCGAAGATCCGGCCGACGCCCTCCATACCGCCGGCCGCGATCACGTCCAGGGCGCCGCCCGGCATGACCTCCTCGGCGGGCTGGAAGACCAGGCGGACGGGGCGGCGCAGTTCGCCGGTGCGGGCCGCCTCGGCGAGCACCAGCGCGGTGCCAAGCACCACCGAGGTGTGCACGTCGTGGCCGCAGGCGTGGGCCCGGCCGGGGACGCTCGACCGGTAGGGCACGTCGGTCTTGGCGTCGTCGATCGGCAGGGCGTCGATGTCGGCGCGGAAGGCCAGGAACTCCGCCCCGCGCGGGGCGGAGTCGGGAACGATGTCGACGAGCATTCCGGTACCGCCCGGCAGGACCCGGGGGGCGAGGCCCGCCGCGACCAGACGGTCGCGCAGCCGACCGGTGGTGCGGAACTCCTGGCGACCCAGCTCCGGGTGCCGGTGCAGGTCCCGCCGGAAGGCGATCAGCTCGGGCTCCAGCGCGCGCACCCGGTCACGGAGACCGACGGTGGGGCGGGCAGCGACGAGGGAGACGGCCGACTGGGCGGACTCACGACGGTTCATCTCAACAAGAGTAGGGCTGTTGGGGGGATTTCGCCCGACTTCCCGAAAAGAAGTCCCCGGATGGGCGCATACCGGCCGCGCTGGTGGGTATGACATCTTGATTCAGCCGCCTTCCCCATGGTGCCTGCCCTGTGCAACGACCGACGGCGATCAAGGTCACGCCCCTTCCCGCCGGGCCGTTCGACGGCGACCGGGGCGGCGGCGACCCGGTCCCGGCGGTTCGCACCTTGGCTCAAAAGCGTTCGGCCGGGACGTGCCGGCCCCACACCTCGCGCAGCGCGTCGCACACCTCGCCGACGGTGGCCCGCGCGGCCAGCGCCTCGCGCATCGGGTACAGCACGTTGGCCCGGCCCTCGGCGGCCCGGCGCAGCGCGCCCAGCGCCCGGTCCACCGCCGCGCCGTCCCGGGCCGCCCGCAGCCGGGCCAGCCGCCCGACCTGCCGCGCCTCGATGGCCGGATCCACCCGCAGCGGCCGGTAGGGCTCTTCGGCGGCGAGCTCCGCCGGCCCCAGCCGGAACCGGTTGACCCCGACCACCGTACGGCTGCCGGCCTCGGTCTCCCGCTGGATCCGGTAGGCGCTGCGCTCGATCGCCGCCTTCTGGTGGCCCGCCTCGATCGCCGCCACCGCGCCGCCCAGCTCCTCCACCTCGGCCATCAGCGCGAGCGCGGCGGCCTCCACCTCGTCGGTCAGCGCCTCCACCGCGTACGAGCCGGCGAACGGGTCGACGGTGGCGGTCACGTCGGTCTCGTGGGCGAGCACCTGCTGGGTGCGCAGGGCGAGCCGGGCGGCCTTCTCGGTGGGCAGCGCGAGCGCCTCGTCGAAGGAGTTGGTGTGCAGCGACTGGGTGCCGCCGAGCACCGCCGCGAGCGCCTGCACCGCGACCCGGACCAGGTTGACCTCCGGCTGCTGGGCGGTGAGCTGGACGCCCGCGGTCTGGGTGTGGAAGCGCAGCCGCTGCGAGCGCGGGTCCCGGGCCCCGAACTCCTCGCGCATCACCCGGGCCCAGATCCGGCGGGCGGCCCGGAACTTCGCGACCTCCTCCAGCAGGGTGCTGCGGGCCACGAAGAAGAACGAGAGCCGGGGCGCGAAGTCGTCCACCGCGAGCCCGGCCGCCAGTGCGGCGCGCACGTAGGCGATGCCGTCGGCCAGCGTGAAGGCGATCTCCTGCGCGGGCGTGGCCCCGGCCTCGGCCATGTGGTAGCCGGAGATGGAGATGGTGTTCCAGCGCGGGATCTCGGCCCGGCAGTACCGGAAGAGGTCGGCGACCAGCCGCAGCGAGGGCTGCGGCGGGAAGATGTAGGTGCCGCGGGCGATGTACTCCTTCAGCACGTCGTTCTGCACCGTGCCGGTCAGCCGGGCCGGCGGGACGCCCTGGCCCTCCCCGACCAGCTGGTAGAGGAGGAGCAGCACCGCGGCCGGGGCGTTGATGGTCATCGAGGTGGAGACCTCGCCGAGCGGGATGCCCTCGAACAGCTCGGCCATGTCCTCGACGCTGTCGACCGCCACCCCGACCCGGCCGACCT
Organism: Kitasatospora misakiensis; assembly: GCF_042656005.1. Taxonomy (NCBI): domain Bacteria; kingdom Bacillati; phylum Actinomycetota; class Actinomycetes; order Kitasatosporales; family Streptomycetaceae; genus Kitasatospora; species Kitasatospora misakiensis. The sequence continues at coordinate 181,036 of NZ_JBHSOF010000006.1, forward strand.
CGCCGGCCGCGAGCGGGGCGTCCGAGTCGTAGCCCATCTGGGTGGGCAGGTCGAAGGCGACGGAGAGGCCGGTGGAGCCGCCGGCGATCAGCTGCCGGTAGCGGGCGTTGGACTCGGCGGCGGTGCCGAAGCCGGCGTACTGGCGCATCGTCCACGGGCGGCCGGTGTACATCGTCGGGTGGATCCCCCGGGTGAAGGGGTACTCCCCCGGGCGGCCCAGCCGTTCGGCCTGGTCCCGGCCGGCGAGGTCCTCGGGGCCGTACACCGGCGCGAACGGGAAGCCGGACTCGGTGCGGCGGGGCTCCGGCGGCGGTTCGGCGGGCGGTTCGGCGGTCATGGGGTCCTCCGCGGGGTCGGCGGGCGGGTCCACTCCTCTCGCAATCTAACGCCGCCGGATCCCCCGCGACCGGTCTTGAGATGATCGGAAGAACCGACCGGATATCTCAGGAGTGGGCAATGACCGAGCAGAAAGTGGCCGTCGTCACCGGCGCGAGCAGTGGGATCGGCGCGGCAACCGCCCGCCGCCTCGCCGCCGAGGGCTTCGAGGTGGTGCTGACCGCCCGCCGGACCGACCGGATCGAGGCGCTGGCCAAGGAGATCGGCGGACGCGCCCACACCCTGGACGTCACCGACCGGGCCGCCGTGGACGCCTTCGCGGCCGGGCTCGACCGGGTGGACGTCCTGGTGAACAACGCCGGCGGGGCGATCGGCGCGGAGACCGTGGAGAACGGCGACCCGGCCGACTGGCTGGCCATGTACGAGGTCAACGTGCTCGGCGTGCTGCACATGACCCAGGCGCTGCTGCCCGGCCTGCGGGCGAGCGGCGACGGCACGATCCTGGTCCTGTCGTCCACCGCCGCGATCACCGCGTACGAGGGCGGCGGCGGCTACGTCGCGGCCAAGCACGCCGCGCACACCATCGCCGCGACGCTCCGGCTGGAGCTGTGCGGGGAGCCGATCCGGGTGATCGAGATCGCCCCGGGCATGGTGCGCTCCGAGGGCTTCGCGGTGACCCGCTTCCGCGGCGACGAGGAGAAGGCCGCGGCCGTGTACGCCGGCGTCGCCGAGCCGCTCACCTCCGAGGACATCGCCGACACCGTCGCCTGGGCGGTCACCCGGCCCCCGCACGTCAACATCGACCTGCTGGTGGTCCGCCCGCGCGCCCAGGCCGCCAACCACAAGGTGCACCGGGAGCTCTGACCGGCACGCACGGCCACACCCGGTCGTCACGCGAGGCTGACGGGGGCGGGGGCGGAGGCGGGGCGTCCTAGCAGATGAAGGCGGGGAGGGCGCTGACACGGAGGTGTCAACGTCACAACTTGATAGCTCGTTCGGATGAAATCCGCGCGCGCCCTCCCCAACTGATGACCGCTCAACTACCGTTGAGCCGCTGCCGGACGGGCATTCGGACGCCGTTCCGCAGCCTCATACTTCACCTCGCGTCACCACCCCTTCACCGGCACCTTCCCGCCCTCACGAGGAGGACCCGCTGGCCAGCGACATTCCGTCACCGAGGCTCGACCCCCGGGACGAGCCGACCCTCCTCGGGTTGCACCGTTTCAACGAGGCCGACGCCGGAGCCGCGGAAGAGGCCCTGCTGGCCTGCTGCGGCAGCCACCGGTGGGCCCTTCGGCTCACCGCGCACCGGCCCTACCCCGACATAGAGTCCCTGCTCGCCGCCGCCAGCGAGGCCTCGTACGACCTGCGTCCGGCCGACCTGGCCGAGGCGCTGGCGGACGAGAGCTGGATGCCGCAGCCGCTCCTCGGCATGCGCGCACCCGGCAGCCACGCGGCCCACACCGCACTGCGGGCGGCCCACGCCGCCTACGAGGCACGGTTCGGCCATGTCTTCGTGGTCTGCCTGGAGGGCATCGCCCCCGAGGAGATGCTCGACACCGTCCTCAGCTCGATCCGCACCCGCCTCGCCACCGATCCCGACGAGGAGCGCCTGGTCGCCGCCGACGAGCTGCGCCGGATCGCCCTCACCCGGTTGGAGCACCTGGTCGCCACCCATTCGGGGGCCGCGGCCCGCTGATCCGGGGTCTCAGCTCTTCTGCGCCGCACGCAGCTTGGCCACCTGGCGCCGGACGACCCGCTCGTCCGGCGCGGGGGCCGGCTCGGCGCCGACGCCCACCGTGCTGAACACCACCAGGGCCGGTCCGACCCTCGCCAGCACGGCACGCTGCGCGAGCACCACCCCGCCCGATTCATTCGTCAGGGTGAAACCCGTCGCCGCGTCCGCTCCCTCGGGCGTGGGCGTGTCGTTCCGGCTCAGCCGGTGCCCGGTCCGGGTCACCCCGCGGCTGCGCTCCGCCGGGGGCGGCGGCGCCGTCGACGCGAACTCCGCACACGGAGCGAACAGTCCCTCAAGCTCCGCCTGCAGCCGGGCCGCCCGGTCGCCCCGGTAGCCGAGCAGTCCGCCGTAGAGGCTCCCCGCCGGGTCGGCGGCCCGCGCCACGCTCAGATCGGTCTCCGCGTACGGCACCGCGGAGACCGACGTGGGCGAGGCGGAGGCCCGGCCGGCCCTCGCCGGCCCCGCCGCCGGGGCCACCGCGTCCAGCAGCGGCTGGCAGACCGGCCTGTCGGCGGTCTCCCGGCCGCCGTCCGGGCCGGTCTCGCCGTGACCGGGGGCGATCACCGTCACGGTGAAGCCCGGCCCGAGCTCGGCCTCGGTCACCGCGGCGGCGCGCAGTTCGGCGGCGGTCAGTTCGCGGGCCGGGGCACCGGCGGCGGCCCGGTCGGCCGAGCCGCCCGCCGGGTCGGCGCAGCCCGCGGCCCCGAGCACGAGGAGGACGGCGGCGGCGCGGAGCGGGGCACGGAGCCGGGTACTGGACGGACGCGGGGCGGGGTGTGGCACGGGGGCCTCGGTGGGGTGTCGGCGGCGGGCGGGTGGGCCACCGTAGCGCGACCCGGAGCAGCCGAACGGTCACGCTGCGTCGCGAATCGTGCCCCGGTTCCCGCCCGACTAGGCCACTCGTGCCTGTTTGATCACACCTCGGACCCCCGGAGGCGGTTCCCGACAACGCGTCGATAGGATGCTCGCGGCCGGTGGACCGTACCCGGCCGGGCTGACCGACACCGAAGCCGGCCGAGCCCCCAATCGCTTCCGGAGGGTTTTTCCGTGCCGGCTGGAACGCTGTACCGCGGCCGGGAAGGCATGTGGAGCTGGGTGGCTCATCGAGTCACCGGCGTCCTCATCTTCTTCTTCCTGTTCGCTCATGTCCTGGACACCGCACTGGTGCGGGTGTCTCCCGAGGCGTACGACACCGTCATTCAGACGTACAAGACGCCGCTCGTGAACCTGATGGAGTACGGCCTGGTGGCCGCCATCCTGTTCCACGCCCTGAACGGCCTGCGCGTCGTCGCCGTCGACTTCTGGTCGAAGGGCCCGAAGTACCAGAAGCAGATGCTCTGGACCGTGGTCGGAGTCTGGGTCGTCCTGATGGCCGGCGCCTTCTACCCGATCCTGCAGCACACGCTGACCTCCTGGTTCGGGAAGTGATCTGAGACATGTCCACGGAAATCTCCGACGCTGTGGTGGTCCCCTCCGCCCAGGCGCACACCGGCAAGGGTCTCGGCACCGGCAACCCCGCCGACGCCTTCGTGATCGAGCCGGCCCGCCAGCGGACCAAGCGGACCCCGCGTCGCACCCGCACCAACTTCGAGATGCTCGCCTGGCTCTTCATGCGCCTGTCCGGCATCGTCCTCGTGGTGCTGATCCTCGGTCACCTGCTGATCATGCTGGTGCTCGACGGTGGCGTCTCCAAGATCGGCTTCGCCTTCGTGGCCGGCCGCTGGGCCTCCCCGTTCTGGCAGGTCTGGGACCTCACGATGCTCTGGCTCGCCATGCTGCACGGCGCCAACGGCATGCGCCAGGTCATCAACGACTACGCCGAGAAGGACTCCACCCGGCTCTGGCTGAAGGGCCTCATGGGTACCGCCACGGTGTTCACCGTGCTGCTCGGCACCCTGGTGATCTTCACCTTCGATCCCAACATCTGAGCCGACAGCATCCACATCCGGCATCGGCAGAGGCCAGAGGCGAGTTAACCCCCCATGCAGATTCACCAGTACGACACCGTCATCGTCGGCGCCGGCGGCGCCGGCATGCGCGCCGCCATCGAGTCGACGCAGCGCAGCCGCACCGCCGTCCTGACCAAGCTCTACCCCACCCGGTCCCACACCGGCGCGGCCCAGGGCGGCATGTGCGCCGCCCTCGCCAACGTCGAGGAGGACAACTGGGAGTGGCACACCTTCGACACGGTCAAGGGTGGTGACTACCTGGTCGACCAGGACGCCGCCGAGATCATGTGCAAGGAGGCCATCGACGCCGTCCTCGACCTGGAGAAGATGGGCCTGCCCTTCTCCCGGACCGAGCAGGGCCGGATCGACCAGCGCCGTTTCGGCGGCCACTCCCGCAACCACGGCGAGGCCCCGGTCCGCCGTTCCTGCTACGCGGCCGACCGCACCGGTCACATGATCCTCCAGACGCTGTTCCAGAACTGCGTCAAGCACGGCGTCGAGTTCTTCAACGAGTTCTACGTCCTCGACCTGCTGATCAACGAGGGCAAGACCGCCGGCGTCGTCGCCTACGAGCTGGCCACCGGCGAGATCCACGTCTTCCAGGCCAAGGCGGTCGTCTTCGCCTCCGGCGGCACCGGCAAGATGTTCAAGGTCTCCTCGAACGCCCACACCCTCACCGGTGACGGCCAGGCGGTGGCCTACCGCCGCGGCCTGCCGCTGGAGGACATGGAGTTCTTCCAGTTCCACCCGACGGGCATCTGGCGGATGGGCATCCTGCTCACCGAGGGCGCCCGCGGCGAGGGCGGCATCCTGCGCAACAAGGACGGCGAGCGCTTCATGGAGCGCTACGCCCCCGTCATGAAGGACCTCGCGTCCCGTGACGTCTGCTCCCGCGCGATCTACACCGAGATCCGCGAGGGTCGCGGCTGCGGTCCGGACGGCGACCACGTCTACCTGGACCTCACCCACCTGCCGCCGGAGCAGCTGGACGCCAAGCTCCCGGACATCACCGAGTTCGCCCGGACCTACCTCGGCATCGAGCCCTACACGGACCCGATCCCGATCCAGCCCACCGCGCACTACGCCATGGGCGGCATCCCGACCAACGTCGAGGGTGAGGTGCTGCGCAACAACACCGACGTCGTCCCGGGCCTGTACGCGGCCGGCGAGGTCGCCTGCGTGTCCGTGCACGGCGCCAACCGCCTGGGCACCAACTCGCTGCTGGACATCAACGTGTTCGGCAAGCGCGCGGGCATCGCCGCCGCCGAGTTCTCCGAGGCGAACGACTTCGTGCCGCTGCCGGAGAACCCGGAGCAGCTGGTCCAGGAGCTGGTCGACGCGCTGCGCGAGTCCACCGGCACCGAGTCCGTGGCGCAGATCCGCAAGGAGCTGCAGGAGACCATGGACGCCAACGCGATGGTGTACCGCACCGGCGCCACCCTGAAGCAGGCCGTCGAGGACATCGCCGCCCTGAAGGAGCGCTACAAGCACGTCGCCATCCAGGACAAGGGCTTCCGGTACAACACGGACCTGCTGGAGGCCATCGAGCTGGGCAACCTGCTCGACCTGGCCGAGGTCCTGGCGGTCTCCGCGCTGGCCCGCGAGGAGTCGCGCGGCGGTCACTACCGCGAGGACTTCCCGACCCGTGACGACGTGAAGTTCATGCAGCACACCATGGCGTACCAGGAGGTCGCCGCCGACGGCAGCACCTCCATCCGCCTCGACTACAAGCCGGTCGTCACGACCCGCTACCAGCCGATGGAGCGTAAGTACTGATGAGCACTCCGACGATGGAGAAGCACTCGGCCGCTCTGGACGCGGTCGAGGCCGGCGGCACCAAGCTGATCACCGTCACCGTCCGGATCCGCCGGTTCAACCCGGAGGAGCACCCGGACCCGGTGTGGGTCGACTACCAGCTGGAGATGGACCCGAAGGAGCGCGTCCTGGACGCGCTCAACAAGATCAAGTGGGAGCAGGACGGCACCCTCACCTACCGCCGTTCCTGTGCCCACGGCATCTGCGGCTCCGACGCCATGCGGATCAACGGCCGCAACCGGCTGGCGTGCAAGACCCTCCTCAAGGACGTCAACCCGGAGAAGCCGATCACGATCGAGGCCATCAAGGGCCTGACGGTCCTCAAGGACCTGATCGTGGACATGGACCCGTTCTTCCAGGCGTACAAGGACGTCATGCCGTTCCTCATCACCAAGGGGAACGAGCCGACCCGCGAGCGCCTGCAGTCCGCCGAGGACCGCGAGCGGTTCGACGACACCACCAAGTGCATCCTGTGCGCCGCGTGCACGTCGTCCTGCCCGGTGTTCTGGAACGACGGCCAGTACTTCGGCCCGGCCGCGATCGTCAACGCGCACCGCTTCATCTTCGACTCGCGCGACGAGGGTGCGGAGCAGCGGCTGGAGATCCTCAACGACCGTGAGGGCGTCTGGCGCTGCCGGACCACCTTCAACTGCTCCGAGGCCTGCCCCCGCGGCATCGAGGTCACCAAGGCGATCCAGGAAGTGAAGCGCGCCCTGGTCACCCGCCGCTTCTGATCCCGATCCCCACGCCGAAGGCCCCCGTCCACTCCGGACGGGGGCCTTCGCGTTGCTCAGCGCAGGAGGCCGAGGTCCTTGGGGTCGGTGAGGCCGTTGTAGGTCAGCAGGTGCCGGTCCGCGGTGACGGCCCAGAGGTCGGGAGCCTTGTCGCCGTTCCCGTCACCGGAGCTGCCCAGCGTCGGGAAGGCCTCGACCGTGAAGCCCTCGGCCACCACGCCGGCCGAGGGATCGGCCAGGGCGGAGAAGTCGAAGGTGCCGTTCGCCTGCTTCGGGATCGCGTACGCGTGCAGCGCCCCGGTGGCCCGCTCGCGCGCCCAGAGGGCGAGCTTGCCGGTGGCGTCGGCGCCGGGGGCGATCAGGTCGTAGCCGGCCCAGGCGCCGCTGCCGGTGAGCTTGCGGGCGGTGGTCAGCCGGAACTGGAGGCCGGGGTTGGGGAACAGCCAGAGGTCGCCGTTCTCGACGGTCAGCAGTGACGGGCTGGGCTGGGTGTTCAGCGAACCGAGGGCCACCATCTGGTCGGCCTTGCTCCAGTCGCGCGTGTAGTCGGCCGGGCAGACCAGTGCGGCACCGGCGGCGTCCTGGCACTCGGAGGGCCGGGCGACCACGCTCGGGCGCTGCTGGAACGTGCCGTAGTCGGCGTTGTAGTAGAAGTACAGGGCCGACGACCCCGGCGCGTGCGCCAGCACGTCATCCATCGGCGCGTGGCCCCGCCAACCGCGGTGGGGCAGCTGGAAGCCGGTCCACGAAATCTGGTTGGGCGCCGCGGCCTTGGCGAGGACCGAGCTCGGCGTGGTGTCGGCGGCCTTGGTGCTGATGGTCTGGAGGTTGCCCGCGGCGTCCGGGAGCAGGATGTCCGGCACGCCGTCCCCGTCGACGTCCCCGGGTGCCTGCGGCGGGTTGGGGTTGGAGCGGGCGTAGAAGGTGTACGAGGCCGGCTGGCTCACGTTGCCCGCGTGGTCGACGGCCTGGACGGTGAGGATGTTGGTGCCCCAGCGCGGGACGCGCAGGGCGACGGTGGCGGTGCCGTCGGGGCCCGCCCCGAGCGCGCCGTCGCCGCAGCCGGCGGACACCCCGAGGGTGGTGTTCAGCGCGTACCGGAAGCAGGCGACGCCGGAGGCCGTGCCGCCCGCGGGGGCGGGATCGGTGCCGGTCAGCAGGAAGGTGCCGGTCTCGCCCGCGTACTTGCCCGAGGTCGAGCCGGAGCCCGAGGCCGGGAAGTCCGTCGAGGAGACGGCGACCTGGGGAGCGGTCACGTCGGTCCCGTCGGCGGCGATGGCCGGTGTGGCGAGGAGGCCGGTCGTCAGGGCGACGGTGACGGCGACGCCGAGTCGGTGGCGGTGCGCAGGCTTCATGGAGTACCCCACCCCTGTGTCTTGGAAGCACGAACGGAATTTCGATCGTGGTCGAGCGGTGGGATCCTGCCAGGCGGCCCGTTGCCCGGGCAACGGGATAAAGCGGGTCAGCCGGTGGCCGTCTCCCGGCGGCTCGCGCGCAGACCGCGGACGCCGATGGATCCGACCGCGAGGCCGAGGGCGAGGGAGGTCACGGCGAGGAGGAGGTGGACCCAGAAGAAGGCGGTGGGCTGGGAGTGGTCGCCGCCGGTGAAGGCCTGGCCGCCGGAGTCCTTCCAGAGGTTCTTGACGAAGGTGGTCCAGATGACCAGGGACCAGACGCCGAAGGCGGTCAGGAACCAGGAGGTGCGGCGGCTGAGCTTCATGGGGCGGTCCTCGGTGGGGCGGGGAGGTGAAGGCGGTGTGCTCCCCCAGTATGCGCGGGCGTCCGTTCGGCGTACGGTGGCCCCCTCCTGCGGCGGACCGGGGCGGAGTGGCGGACGACGGGGGTCCGGACTGGGTACCGTCTGCTGGTGCCCATTCGCTCGAAGCTCGCACGCCTGCTCGTCGCGCCCGCCGCGGCCCTTCCGCTCCTGTCCGCCGCTCCGGCGGCCGTCGCGGCCCCGTTCGAGCCGCCGCCACCGGCCGCGATCGGCGGCGAGCGGCTGGGGCTCCCCGGGGTCCAGGTGGATCCGCAGGACGGCGCCCCGGCCCTGCCCGGGGGCCTCACCGGCCAGTCCTGGATAGTCGCCGACGCCGCCTCAGGAGAGGTGCTGGCGGCCGGCAATCCGCATCTGCGGCTCGCCCCGGCGTCCACGCTGAAGATCCTGTTCGCGGACACCGTGCTGCCCAAGTTCGACCGGAACACCGTGCACAAGGTCGCGCCCGAGGAGATCCAGGGGATCGGCGCGGGGAGCAGCCTGGTCGGCATCAAGGAGGACCTGGACTACCGGGTCGAGGACCTCTGGCGCGGGGTCTTCCTGAGCTCGGGGAACGACGCGGTGCACGTCCTCGCGCACATGAACGGCGGGGTGCAGCAGACCGTCGCCGAGATGCAGGCGCGGGCGGAGGCCCTGCAGGCCCTGGACACCAAGGTGGTCTCGCCGGACGGCTACGACTCGGACGGCCAGGTGTCCTCGGCGTACGACCTGACGCTGTTCGCCCGGGCGGGGCTGCGCAACCCGGACTTCCGGATGTACTGCGCGACCCGTGACGCGCTGTTCCCGGGCGCGGTGGACCGCAACTCCGGGCAGCGCGGGAGCTTCGGGATCGCCAACACCGACCGGCTGCTCGGCAAGTATCCCGGCCTGATCGGGGTGAAGAACGGTTTCACCACCAACGCCGGCTCCACCTTCGTCGGCGCCGCCGAACGGGACGGCCGCACCCTGCTGGTGACGGTCATGCACCCGTCCAGCTACCAGAAGGTGTACGACGAGACGGCCGCGCTGCTGGACTGGGGCTTCGCGGCGGCCGGCAAGGTCAACCCGGTCGGGAAGCTGGTCGAGGAGGGCGAGACCGCCGCTCCGGCGCCGACCGGCCAGGCCGGCGGCGCCGCCGGGGCGCCGGCCCCGCCGCCGCACCCCACGCCGAGCGCCACGCCGGACGCCACGGCGACCGCCACCGGCGCGGCCCGGCCGGCGACCGCCCGCGCGGCGGACTCCGGGGACGGTCCCGGGCCGCTCGGCTGGATCCTCGGCGGGGTGGTCCTGACGGCGGGCGGTGCGGGTGGCCTGCTGCTGCTGAACCGGCGGCGGGCGGCCTCCCGCTGATCCCGGCGGCGGCCGCCCTCGGTGGGGCCCGGCCTCAGGACTCCTCGTCCCGGGGCCGGGCCCGTGACGTGTCCTCGGTGGCCTCGGTTTCCTTGGTTTCCTTGGCGTCCGGAGCGCCCTTGCCGCCCTCGGCGCCCTCGCCGTCCTCGGCGCCCTCGCGTTCGGCCGCCTCCGCCTCGTCGGCGGCCGCGACCAGCGCGGCGGCGCGCTCGCGGGCCCGCTCCCGGGCGGCCGCCGGGTCGGCGGTGGCGGTCCAGGCCACGCAGTACATCAGCAGCCGGCAGACGAAGTTGATCCAGAGCAGCAGCGCCACCGGCACGCCGAAGGCGCCGTACAGGCTCTTCCCGGCGACCGAGCCGAGGTACGAGGACAGCAGGATCTTCAGCAGTTCGAAGCCGACCGCGCCGATCAGCGCGGCCCGCAGGACGTCCCCTCGGCGCTGGTGGCCGATCCGCGGGAACGGCGCCAGCAGGTAGGCGAAGAGCAGCATGTCGGAGCCGACCGCGATCAGCAGGCCGGCCGCGGTGAGCAGGTAGCCGCCCCCGCCCAGGCCCAGCTCCTCGGCGATCCGGCCGGCCAGCGTGGTCCCGGCGGCCGAGGCGCCGAGCGAGACCAGCGAGACCAGGCCGAGGCCGCCGAGCACCACGAAGTCCCAGGCCTTGCGCAGCAGCGGGTTGCCCTCCTCGTCGGGCAGTTGCCAGAGGTCCCGGATCGAGGTCCGCATGGTGTCCACCCAGCCGAGGCCGGAGAGCACCAGCAGGACGCCGCTGACGAGTCCGACCGCACCGGCGTTGGCCACCAGCGAGGGCAGGTTGAGCGCGTCGGAGATGCCCGGCAGCTGGTCGGAGATGCGCTTCTGGATGTCGTCGACCCGGCTGTCGCTGAGGGTCGCGACGGCGATCGCCAGCGCGACCGTCAGCAGCGGGAAGAGCGCGAGGAAGCCGAAGAAGGTGACCGCGCCGGCCAGCCGGTTGCCGCGCAGCGCCGTGAAGTGCTCGTAGACGCGGTACGGGCGGCTGCGCAGCACCCGCGCCACGAGCGGGCCGATCACCGGGAGGCGGGTCAGGAAGTCCACCGTCCGGTTATACCGGCCCGTCCCCCGAACGGCCGTCAGGCTCGGCGGGGGACGCGCCACCCGCGCCGCCCTCGCCCGCCCGCGCCGACCGCCGCGCCGGCCGTCAGCCGCCAGCCGTCAGCCGTCAGCCGTCAGCCGTCAGCCGCGGACCATCCGGCGGGCCCGGGCCAGCGCGCGGACCGCCTGGTAGGCGGTGTACCGGCCGTGGCCGAGCAGTTCGGTGCGCAGTCCGGTCACCCCGCCGGACGCCCGGTAGCCGGCCGGGCGGAGCCGGGCGCAGTGCGCGGCGGCCCGGCGGAAGAACTCCCGGCGGTCGCCGGGCCGGACCCGGCCGGGCCGGGAGACCACGGTGTTGAGGTGGTGCAGCATCCGGCCGTAGACCACCGGGCGCCAGCGGTCGAGCTCGGGGCGGTCGTCCAGGAACGCGAAGACCAGGTCGTACTGGCCGAAGACGTCGAAGTGCTTGCGGCTGGCGGTGGCCAGGATGTTGCCGCCCTCCTGGCGCTGCCGGTAGTGGACGCCGACCCGGTCGAGCAGGGTGATGCTCCGGGCGGCGAGCAGGGCCGGGTAGGTCCAGGGGGTGTCCTCGTAGTACCCGGCCGGGAAGGTCAGGCCCTGGGCGGTGACGAAGTCGCGGCGGTAGGCCTTGTTCCACACGACCTGGAGGAGTTCGAGCAGGTCGGGGCGGTCGGCGAGGTCGAAGACCTCCCGGGAGGGGGCGCCGAAGACCTTGGCGGAGGCGGCCCGGACGGTCCGGCCGTCGGCGTAGGTGCGGGCGTAGTCGTAGACCAGGACGTCCGGGTCGCCGCCGACCAGCAGCCGGTCGTCGACGGCCTTGAGCAGACCGGGGGTCAGGGTGTCGTCGCTGTCCAGGAAGAGCACGTAGTCGCCGGTGGCGACCGCGAGGCCGGCGTTGCGGGCCCGGCCGAGGCCGACGTTCTCCGGCAGGTGCAGCACCCGCACCCGGGCGTCGCGGGCGGCGGCCGCGTCGAGCAGGTCGCCGCAGCCGTCCGGGGAGCGGTCGTCCACCGCGATCAGCTCGAAGTCCGGGCCGTCCTGGCCGAGCACCGAGGCGAGGCACTCGGGGAGGTACTCCTCGACCCGGTAGACCGGGACGATCACACTGAAGCGGGGCATGGCCCCAGGGTAGTGCGCGCCGGGCCGGGGCCCGGGAACGGCCCCCGTCGGGCCCGTGGACCGGGCGGTAGGATCGTCGCGCACGTACGCACCGATTCAAAGTGCGGTCAGACCCCGAACGGGCTGCCTCGCTCCTTCCCGAGAAAGGCCTGCGTAGCCGATGGCTCCCCGCCTCTCCATCGTCGTCCCGATCTACAACGTCGAGCGTTACCTCGTGGAATGCCTCGACTCGATCGCCGCCCAGACGTTCACGGACTTCGAGTGCGTCATGGTCGACGACGGTTCGAAGGACAACAGCGCCGCACTCGCCGAGGCGTACGCCGCCAAGGACTCCCGTTTCCGGCTGGTCCGCCAGGTCAACAAGGGCCTGGGCGCGGCCCGCAACACGGGCATCCGGCACATCGACCCGGACGCCGAGTTCCTCTGCTTCGTCGACAGCGACGACTCGATGCCGCCCAGCGCGTACGAGCTGATGATCAACACGCTGGACGAGACCGGTTCCGACTTCGCCACCGGCAACGTGCTGCGCTTCCGCGCGATCGGCTACTACCAGTCCGGTGGCCACAGCCGCCCGTTCGCCAAGACCGTGCTCAAGACGCACATCACCGAGATCCCCTCGCTGGTGACCGACCGCACGGCGTGGAACAAGGTGTACCGCCGCTCCTTCTTCGACGCGGCCGGCATCCTCTACCCCGAGGGCATCCTGTACGAGGACGCCCCGGTCAGCGTGCCGCACCACTACCTCGCCAAGAGCGTGGACGTGCTCTCCGAGCCGATCTACCACTGGCGCGAGCGCGAGGTCGGCGAGATGTCGATCACCCAGATGAAGACCAACCCGAAGGGGCTGGTCGACCGCGTCACCTCGGTCGAGCTGGTCCGCGGCTGGCTGAAGAAGCAGACCGAGCCGCGCTTCGCCGAGTACCTGAAGACCTACGACGAGAACACCCTCGTCGAAGAGCTCCCGATGTTCTTCTGGTCCGTCGTGGACGGCGACAGGGAGTACCGGGACGCGTACATCACCTCCGTCAGCCGGCTGCTGCGGGCGATCGGCCCCGAGCCGGTCAAGAAGCTGCGCGCGCCGCTGCGCCTGAAGTACCACCTGACCCTGCAGGGCCGCATCGACGAGTTCGTCGAGCAGATCAAGTACGAGGGCGAGAGCAACGGCGGAGTCGTCGCCAAGGGCCTGCTGCGCCCGTACGCCGACTACCCGTTCCTGCGCGGCGGCCGCAAGAGCGTGCCGGCCGGCCTGCTCAGCCTGCGCAACTCCACCGTGATCCGCAGCCGGCTCTACGACGCGCACTGGGAGGGCGGCCGGCTGCGGCTGACCGGCCACGCGTACCCGGAGCAGCTGGGCGCGGCCAACAAGCACGACATGGTCCGCACGCTGGTGCTGCGCGAGGCCAAGGGCCGCCGGGTCATCGCCGTGCCGATGAAGACCCAGTACAGCCCCGAGGCCACCGCCACCAACCACCACGACCTCTACAACTGCGACTGGGCCGGCTTCACCGTCGCCGTCGACCCGGAGAAGTTCAAGCACCGCGGCCAGTGGAAGGACGGCAACTGGCGCGTCCTGGTCGCCGGCGCCGGCAAGGGCGGCGTCTACAAGGGCCGGGTCTGGGCGGGCTGGGCGGACACCGCGCTCTACCAGCCCTCGCACTGGGTCGAGCCGGACGTGCGGATCGTCCCGTTCGTCCGGGACGGCAGCGTCTACCTGCGGGTCGAGAACGTCAAGGTCCGGGTGACCGGGATCGCCGCGCACGACGGCACGGTCGAGGTGGCCGGCGCCGCCCGCTCCGGCATCCGGCTGGCCGGCGGCCGGCTGCGGCTCACCCACGTGGAGTCCGAGCGCGAGCTGTTCTTCCCGGTGACCCCCGGCTCCTCCGTCGGCAGCCTGCAGCAGTTCCACGTCTCCTTCCCGACGGCCGAGCTGACCGAGGTCCGGGAGGCCTGGGCCGAGCTCGACCCGATCGCCGAGGAGCGCGCCCGCGACCGCTGGGACACCACCCTGGAGCTGGCCGACGGCACCTCCGTGCCGCTCGCCTGGGACGACCGGAACGCGCCGGAGCAGCTCAACCTGGTGCTGAACCCGGACGCCGAGCCCGTGCGGCGGCGCGCGCTCTACTCCAAGCCCTCCCCGGGCGGCTACCTGCAGTTCCTGGACCAGCTGCTGCAGCCGATCGTGGACGAGGTGACCGCGCGCGGCGCGGACGGCTTCCTGCTCAGCGGCTCCTTCCCGCTGCCCGGCACCCACCGCTGGGAGCTGGTCGTGCGCCACCACTGGGGCGAGGAGCAGCACATCTACCCGGTGGAGATCGCGGACGGCCGGTTCCGGGCCGCGCTGCCGGCCGTGCCGACCGCCTCCTTCGCGGGCAACGTGCCGCTGGCCAAGGGCGGCTGGAACGTCTCGTTCCGCCCGGTCGGCGCCACCTACCACCCGGACATGGCCTCGTACGCGCTGATCTCGCCCGAGTGCTGGGGCTCGCTGCCGCTGGAGGTGGAGGCCCGCGGCAAGCGGATCGTGCTGGAGCGCCGCCACCACGACGGCCTGCAGATGGAGTCCGAGAACATACTGCTCCCGGAGGAGCGCAGCAGCTGGCGCCAGCGCCAGCTGCGGAAGGTCGACTACCCGGCCGCCCGTCGGCTGCCGCTGCGCGACACGGTGCTCTACAACGTCGCGCTCGGTGGTCTCTACGCGGACTCGCCGCGGGCGATCCACGAGGAGCTGGTGCGCCGCGGCCTGCCGCTGGAGCACCTGTGGGGCACCGACGACCTGCAGGCCGACCTGCCGCAGTCGGCGGGCTCCGTCCGGCTCTGGAGCCCGGAGTGGTTCGAGACGCTGGCCACCGCGAAGTACATCGTCACCAGCGCGCACATGCCGGACTTCTTCGTCCGCCGGCCCGGCCAGATCGTGCTGCAGACCTGGCACGGCTCGCCGCTGAAGCAGCTCGGCCACGACTTCGAGAAGGTCTGGTTCACCGACTCGCACTACCTGAAGGGCCTCGCCAAGGAGGTCCCGAACTGGAGCATGCTGCTGGCCGGCAGCAGCTGGGCGGCCCCGGTGCTGCGCCGCGCGTTCGACTTCAAGGGCGAGATCCTGGAGAGCGGCCTGCCGCGCAACGACCTGTTCTTCTCCGCCGACAAGGAGAAGACCGCCGAGCGGGTGCGCGAGCGGCTCGGCCTGCCCGAGGGCAAGAAGGTCGTGCTGTACGCGCCGACCTGGCGCGAGGACCGGCGCCGCCACTACGGCGGCTACCAGCTGAACCTCCAGCTGGACCTGGCGGCGGCGCAGGCCGCGCTCGGCGACGACCAGGTGCTGCTGGTCCGCCGGCACGCCGACGTCCGCGAGCAGATCGAGGGCGCCGGCAACGGCTACCTCTGGGACGTCAGCAGCTACCCGGACATGGCGGAGCTGCTGCTGGTCGCCGACGTGCTGGTGACCGACTACGCGGCGTCGACGTTCGACTTCGCCGCCACCGGCAAGCCGATCCTGTTCTTCACCTACGACCTGGCGCACTACCGCGACAACCTGCGCGGCTTCTCGCTGGACTTCGAGGCGGACGCGCCCGGCCCGCTGCTGGGCACCTCCGAGGAGCTGGTCGCCGCGCTCGGCCGGGTGGACGAGGTCGCCGCCGAGTACGCCGGGAAGTACGCGGAGTTCCGCGCCAAGTACTGCGACCTGGACGACGGCCACGCCGCCGCCCGGGCCGTGGACGCGATGCTGAGCCGCGAGGCCTGACCGGCGGTCCCCGCCCGGTGACGAGGCGCCCGACGCGAATGCCGCGTCGGGCGCCTCCCGCATTTCCGGACTTTCGAACGGGCGTTTCCCGAACGAACTCGTCAGCTAATTTTAAGGTAATTCTCAAATTGACCTCGGATGCTTTTCCCGGTGAGATGGAAATTCTCGCCGAGAAAGGTCCGTGGAAATGGCTGTCCTCACCCGGTTCGTCCTCCCGCACGCCGCCCCCCGGTTCGGCGACCCCCGCTTCGGCGCCCCCCTGCCGGGCGAGGAGGAGAACGCCGCCTTCGGACTGCTGCGCGCCCGCTGGACCTCCCGCGGCCTGGAGCTCACCGGCTTCGCCCGCCCCGAGGACCGCTCCACCGCCCACCCCGGCTCGGCCTGGACCTGGCTCACCCTGCGCCTCGGCGACCACGAGACCCCCGTCCACCTCCCCACCAGGCCCCGCCGGCTCCCCGAGATCACCGACGACAGCGCCCGGCCCGAGCACAACCACGACTGGGCCGGCTTCACCGCCCTCGTCGAACCGCGCCGGCTGCGCACCACCGACGGCTGGCTGCTCGGCGACTGGACCGTCGAGGCCACCCTGTTCACCCTCGCCCGCCCCACCCGGCTGCGCCGCCAGTACGGCGGCCTCGCCCCGCACTGGTGCGGCTCCGGCGAGTACCCGCCCGCCCGCTGGGTCGACCACGACGTGCGGCTCCAGCCGTACTTCGCCGACGGCCGGCTCGCCGTCCGGCTCGAACGCCCCGCGGTCCGCCTCACCCGGGCCGTCCCCGCCCCCGACGGGATCGACCTGCACCTCACCACCGCCGAGCCCGTACCGGCCCGCTCCGTGCTCCGGCTGCGCCACCGCGAGAGCGGCGCCGTCCTGGCCCGCCCGCTCACCGGCGGCGGACGGACCCGCACCGCCCGGCTGCCGTACGCGCCGTTCACCGCCGACGGGCGGGGCACCGGCGAGCTGGAGCACTGGGAAGCCGCGCTGGTCCAGCCCGACGGCACCGCCGAACCGCTCGTCCTCGACGAACGCGGCGGGCCGGTCTCCGGCCAGCACCCGCTGCCCGGGGCCGAGGACCGGGCCCTGCACCTCAAGCACCTCGCCGACGGCCGGCTCCAACTCTGCGTCCGGCCCGCCGCCGGCTGGGTCGAGCGGCTCACCACCCGCGCCGGCGGCTTCGAACTCTCCGGCCACTGCCCCGTCGACGGCCCGCTCGAACTCGTCCTGCGGCACGGCGGCACCGGCAGCGAGGTCCGCCACCCGGTCGAGACCGGCCCGGACCGGCGGTTCACGATCCGGCTGCCCGCCACCCGCACCGGCTCCGACGGCACCGCGCTGCCGCTGCGCAAGGGCCTGTGGGAGGCCGCCCTCCAGCCCGTCGGCCGCCCCGGACCGGCCCGCCCGCTGACCGCCTCGCCCGCCCTCCTGGCCGCGCTGCCCGCCGCCACCCTGGCCGGCGGCAAGCGGATCCTGCTGGAGCGCCGCTGGCACGACACCCTGCTGCTGGACTCCACCCCCGTCCTCACCGCCGCCGAGCGCAGCGCCTGGACCCAGGCCCGCCAGCGCACCGCCGGCTACCCCGCCGCCTGCCGCGAACCGCTGCGCGAGGCCGTGCTGTACGACGTGTTCGGCGGCCGCGGCTACGCCGACTCACCGCGCGCCGTGCACACCGAACTCGCCCGCCGGGGCACGCCGGTGGAGCACCTGTGGGTGGTCGACGACGCCCAGGCCGAGCTGCCGCCCGGGGTCCGCGCCGTCCGGGTCTGGAGCCCCGAGTGGTACCGGGCGCTGGCCACCAGCCGCTACCTCGTCGGGAACACCCACTTCCCGGACTTCCTGCGCCGGCGCCCCGGCCAGGTCATCGTCCAGACCTGGCACGGCGCCCTGCTCAAGCGGATCGCCCACGACGTCGACAACCCCTGGCTCGCCGACCACGGCTACCTCGCGGCCCTCGACCGGGAGACCCCGCACTGGAGCCTGCTGGTCTCCCCCAGCCCCTTCGCCACCCCGATCCTGCGCCGGGCCTTCCGCTTCCCGGGCGAGATCCTGGAGTCCGGCTACCCGCGCAACGACGTGCTGGCCCGCCGCGACCCGCGCCGGGCGGCCGCCGTCCGCCGCCGGCTCGGCATCCCGGAGGGCAAGCGGGTGGTGCTCTACGCGCCGACCTGGCGGGAGGACCGGCCGTGCCCGGACGGCGACGGCTTCCGGTTCGACCTGCGGCTCGACCTCGACCGGGCCCGGCAGGCGCTCGGCCCGGACCACGTCCTGCTGCTCCGCCCGCACGCGCACGTCCGCGAGCCGCTGACCGGCACCGGGGACGGCTTCGCGATCGACTGCGGCGACTACCCGGACGTCCAGGAACTACTGCTGATCGCCGACGTCCTGGTGACGGACTACTCGTCGATCCTGTTCGACTTCGCGATCACCGGCCGGCCGGTGCTGTTCTTCACCTACGACCTGGCGCACTACCGGGACAGCCTGCGCGGCTTCGCCTTCGACTTCGAGGCCCAGGCGCCCGGCCCGCTGCTCGACGACTCCGCCGGCCTGGTCACGGCGCTGCGCGAGCTCGCCGACACCGGCGGCGGGCTGCCCGCCGGCTGTGCCGAGCGCTACCGGCGCTTCCAGGAGGTGCACTGCGCGCTGGACGACGGCGCCGCGGCCCGCCGGGTGGTCGACCGGATGCTGGAACTCGGCGGCCGGGCCGCCGACCGGCCCCTCGACCGGCCCCTCGACCGACCGTGACCGCGGAGGCCGCCGGTCAGGCGAACGGGTAGACCCGCCAGGGGCGCCAGACCTCGTCGGCGTCGAAGCGGGAGAGGCTGAACCCGGGCACCGGGAACGCCGCGTGGAAGGACCGGGCCTGCTCGTGGGCCTGGTCCAGCACCTCGTCCGCGAGGCCGTGCGCCACCGTCACGTGCGGGTGGTACGGGAAGGCCAGCTCCCGGGCCAGCGGGCCGGAGCGGACGTCCGCCTCCAGCAGGCGGCACTCCCGCTCGCCCTCCTCGACCCGGACGAAGACCACCGGGGAGACCGGGCGGAAGGTGCCGCTGCCGCGCAGCACCATGGGGAACGGCCGGTGCGCGGCGGCCACCGCCGCGAGGTGCTCCTCGATCTTCGGCAGCGCCTCGGCCGGCACCTCGGTGGGCGGCAGCAGGGTGACGTGCGTGGGTATCGACCGGGCCAGCGGATCGCCGTGCCCGGCCCGCGCGTCCTGGACCGCCCTGCCGTACGGGTCCGGGACAGTGACGGACACGCCGATGGTCAGGAGCTCGGGGAGCTCCTGACCACCGGGCAGGCTCGTCAGGGGAGTCACCGCTTGGCGGCCGGGAGGAAGCCGATCCGGTCGTACACCGTGGCCAGCGTCTCGGACGCCACCGCGCGGGCCTTCTCGGCGCCCAGGGCGAGGACGCGGTCCAGCTCGGCCGGGTCGTCCAGGTAACCCTTGGTGCGCTCCTGGAACGGCGTCACCCACTCGCCGAACAGCTCGGCCAGCTCGGTCTTCAGGGCGCCGTACATCTTGCCCTCGAAGTGCGCGACCAGCTGCTCGACCGACTGGCCGCTGAGCGCCGAGTGGATCCGCAGCAGGTTGGAGACGCCCGGCTTCCCCTCCTCGTCGTAGCTGACCACGGTGCCGGTGTCGGTGACGGCGCTCTTGAACTTCTTGGCGCTGGCCTTCGGCTCGTCCAGCAGGCTGACCAGGCCCTTGGGGGAGGACGCGGACTTGCTCATCTTGATCGACGGGTCCTGGAGGTCCTGGATCTTCGCCGTCTCCTTGAGGATGTACGGCTTCGGGACCGTGAAGGTCGGGCTGTAGCGGGAGTTGAAGCGCTCCGCGAGGTCGCGGGTGATCTCCACGTGCTGGCGCTGGTCCTCGCCGACCGGGACGGCGTCCGCCTGGTAGAGCAGGATGTCCGCGATCTGCAGGATCGGGTAGGTGAACAGGCCGACCGTGGTGCTGTCGGCGCCGTACCGGGAGGACTTGTCCTTGAACTGGGTCATCCGGGAGGCCTCGCCGAAGCCGGTGAGGCAGTTCATCACCCAGGCGAGCTGCGCGTGCTCGGGCACGTGCGACTGGACGAACAGGGTGCAGTGCTCCGGGTCGAGACCGGCCCCCAGCAGCTGGGCGGCGGAGATCCGGGTGTTCTGGCGCAGCGTCGCCGGATCCTGCGGCACGGTGATCGCGTGCAGGTCGACGACCATGTAGAAGGCGTCGTTGTCCTTCTGCAGGTCGACCCACTGGCGCACCGCGCCCAGGTAGTTGCCGAGGTGGAACGAGCCGGAGGTGGGCTGGATGCCGGAGAGCACCCGGGGACGGTCCTTGACCGGACCGGTGACCGCTGCGTTGACCATGCGGGCCATTGTTCCAGTTCCACCGACCGGTCAGGAAACCTCCTGCCCCGGCGGTTCCGTCAGTGTGACCGCACTCACCCCGACCCGGGCGATCCGCCGGCCCTCCAGTTTGGCCACCGTCAGCAGCACCTCCTCGCCGGGACCGGCCGGGATCCGCACCAGGTCGCCGTCGACGGGCAGCCGGCCGAGGGCGGCGACCAGGCAGCCGGCCACCGTCTCGTAGGGGCCCTCGGGGAGGGTGACGCCGGTCTCCTCGGCGAAGTCGGCGAGGTTGAGCAGGCCGTCGAGTTCGACGCCGCCGCCGGCCAGCCGCCGGGTGGGGGAGGACTCCGGGGTGTCGTACTCGTCGCGGATCTCGCCGATCACCTCCTCCACGAGGTCCTCCAGGGTGACGATGCCCGCGGTGCCGCCGTACTCGTCGACCACGATCGCCAGGTGGTGGCCCTCGCGGCGCATCTCCCCCATCGCCTCCAGGACCCGCTTGGTGCCGGGCAGCAGCTTGACCGGGCGGGCCAGGTCGCGGACCTTGGCGGCCCGCTCGCCGCGCGCGCCGTACAGGTCGCGGACGTGCACGAAGCCGGTCACCGCGTCGTAGCTGCCCTCGATCACGGGGTAGCGGGAGTGCGGCGAGGAGTCCGCCTGGGCGCGGACCTCGGCGAGCGGGCGCTCGGCGTCCAGGAAGGTCACCTCGGTGCGCGGGACCATCACCTCGCGCAGCTGGCGCTCCCCCGCGGCGAACACGTCGGCGATCAGGGTCCGCTCGTCGCTGCCGAGCTCGGTGTTGGCGGCGACCAGGCCGCGGAGCTCCTCGGAGCTCATCGAGCCGCGGCCGGCGGCGGGGTCGCCGCCGAGCAGTCGGACCATCAGATCGGTGGAGCGGCCGAGCAGCCAGATCGCCGGGCGCAGCACCACCGACATGACGTCGACCACCGGCGCGGACAGCACGGCGATGGAGTCGGCCCGCTGGAGGCCGATCCGCTTGGGGGTGAGCTCGCCGAGCACCAGCGAGACGTAGCTGATCACCAGGGTGAGGCCGACCAGGGCGGTGGCGTCGGCGACGCCCGCGGAGAGCCCGGCCCGGACGAACAGCGGGGCCACCTTGCCGGCCAGGGTGTCGGCGCCGAACGCGGCGGACAGGAAGCCCATGCAGGTCACGCCGACCTGGACGGCCGCCAGGAAGCGGTTCGGGTCGGCGGCGAGGTGCGCGGCCCGGGCCGCCCGCCGGGTGCCGCGCGCCTCCAGCGTCCGGATCTGGCCCTCGCGCAGCGAGATCAGCGAGATCTCGGCGACGTTGAACAGGCCGCCCAGGACGATGAAGACGAGGACGAGCGCGGCGTCCTCGATGGTTTCGTTCACAGCGGGAGTGTAGGGCGACGGCCCGCCCACCCCGGGGAACGGGGAGGGCGGGCCGTCGTGGGGCGCCGGGGGCGCGGGGGGCGCGGGGGCGCACCGTCAGCGGCGGACCACCGTCAGATGAGGCCGAGCTCCTGGACGGCGTCGCGCTCCTCGGTCAGCTCGTTGACCGAGGCGTCGATGCGGGCGCGCGAGAAGTCGGAGATCTCCAGGCCCTGGACGATCTCGAACGCGCCGTCCTTGGTGGTGACCGGGAAGGAGGAGATCAGGCCGGCCGGGACACCGTAGGAGCCGTCGGAGACGACACCCATGGAGGTCCAGTCGCCCTCGGCGGTGCCGTTGACCCAGGTGTACACGTGGTCGATGGCCGCGTTGGCGGCCGAGGCGGCCGAGGAGGCGCCGCGGGCCTCGATGATGGCGGCGCCGCGCTTGGCGACGGTCGGGATGAAGTCGTTCTCCAGCCAGGCCTGGTCGCTGCCGACGGCCTCGAAGGCCGGCTTGCCGGCGATCTCGGCCTGGAAGATGTCCGGGTACTGGGTGGCGGAGTGGTTGCCCCAGATGGTGACGCGCTTGATGTCCGAGACCAGGGCGCCGGTCTTCAGGGAGAGCTGGCCGACGGCGCGGTTGTGGTCCAGGCGGGTCATCGCGGTGAAGCGCTCGGCCGGGACGTCCGGGGCGTTGCGCTGGGCGATCAGGGCGTTGGTGTTGGCCGGGTTGCCGACCACCAGGACCTTGATGTCGTCCGCGGCGTGGTCGTTGATGGCCTTGCCCTGCGGGCCGAAGATGCCGCCGTTGGCCTGCAGCAGGTCGCCGCGCTCCATGCCGGCGGTGCGCGGACGGGCGCCGACCAGCAGCGCGACGTTGGTGCCGTCGAAGGCCTCGGCCGGCTTGTCGGTGATGGTGATGTCACGCAGCAGCGGGAACGCGCAGTCGACGAGCTCCATGGCGGTGCCCTCGGCGGCCTTGAGGCCCTGCGGGATCTCCAGGAGGCGCAGGTTCACCGGCACGTCGGCACCGAGCAGGTGGCCCGAGGCGATGCGGAAGAGCAGCGCGTAGCCGATCTGGCCGGCCGCTCCGGTGATGGTGACGTTGACGGGGGTGCGGGTCATTTCTACCTTCTCCAGCAAATCGCCAGTGCCCCAGGCACGTCGGCGCGCCGGAGCCGAGGACGGTCTCTCGACATCGAGAGAACCGGCGTCAGGGTATCGCAAAGGGAAGCGTACGCCTCGGGCGCGGTCGTGACTGCTCCGTCACACACGATGACGGCCCCCGCCCGGCGGACCGGAAGGGGGCCGTACACGGGCCGTACGCGGGCCGCGCGGGCCGCACGGGCTCAGCGGCGCGGGCGGCCGATCAGCTGGCCGATGTTGTCCAGCAGCGGGAACTCCAGCCACGGATTGGGCTGGGCCATCAGGGTCAGCAGCACGATCGACAGGCCCAGGAAGGTCAGCACGATCACATCGGTGAAGCGGCTGCGCACCGCCAGCATGCCGACCTCCGGCAGCACCAGCCGGAGCAGCGCGCCGAGCAGCACCCCGCCGCCGATGATCAGCAGCCCGTACTTGAAACCGTCCTGGAAGTCGGCGAACCAGGTGACCGCGAGACCGGCGCCGACCACCAGCAGGACCACCGTTATCGGCCACTGTCGGACCGGCAGCGCGTGGTCGCGCCCGAGCGCGGCCGCCGAGCCCTCGGGGGGCAGGGTGCCGGTGGTCTTGACCGGCCTGCGCCGGGTCCGCCGAGGTTCGGCCATGGCTTCCCGTCCTTGTGGGGATCGTCGATCGGGTGAGTGGGGTGGGTCGAGTGCTTTCGGGCGACCGCGCGGGGCGGTCAGGCGCCGACGCGGCGCTCGGCCGCCACCACGATGTTGTTGAGCAGCATGGCGCGGGTCATCGGGCCGACGCCGCCGGGGTTCGGGGAGATCCAGCCGGCCACCTCGGTCACGCCGGGGTGCACGTCGCCGACGATCTTGCCCTCGCTGCGGCTGACGCCGACGTCCAGCACGGCCGCGCCGGGCTTGATGTCCTCGGGCTTGATCAGGTGCGGCACACCGGCGGCGGCCACGACGATGTCGGCCTTGCGCAGGTGGAAGGCCAGGTCGCGGGTGCCGGTGTGGCAGAGGGTGACGGTGGCGTTCTCGCTGCGGCGGGTGAGCAGCAGGCCGATCGAGCGGCCGACGGTGACACCGCGGCCGACCACGACCACCTCGGCGCCGTCGATCGCCACGCCGTGGCGGCGCAGCAGCTCGACGATGCCGAGCGGGGTGCAGGGCAGCGGGCCCTCGATGCCCAGGGCGAGGCGGCCGAGCGAGGTCGGGTGCAGGCCGTCCGCGTCCTTGTCCGGGTCCATCAGCTCCAGGACCGGGTTCTGGTCGAGGCCCCTGGGCAGCGGCAGCTGGACGATGTAGCCGGTGCAGGTCGGGTCGGCGTTGAGCTCGCGGACGACGTTCTCGACGTCCTCCTGGGTGGCGGTGGCGGGCAGCTCGCGCTGGATCGAGGCGATGCCGATCTCCGCGCAGTCCTTGTGCTTGCCGTTGACGTACCAGCGGCTGCCCGGGTCGTCGCCGACCAGGACGGTGCCGAGGCCGGGCGTGACGCCCTTCGCCTTGAGGGCCGCCACGCGGGCGGCGAGTTCGGACTTGATCGCGGCCGCGGTCGCCTTGCCATCGAGAATCTGCGCAGTCATGACCCCATTCTCCCGGATCCGGACCGCCGTCCGTGCCACCGGTCCCGGGCCGGCACGGGACCGGCACAGGTCCGGCACAGCGGCCCCGGCCGGAGCCTTCGGACGGGCGGGCGGACGGGCGGCGGAGGGTCGGCCGACGGGCGGCGGACGGGCCCTGGCGGGGGGAGCCGCGGGGCGGTCCCGGCGGCGGCGGGGCGGACACGGAACGTTCGGGTCGTATTGCGGTTGCGCCACAGTCCGGCCCGACGCGCGAACGCGGCTGGACACGGTACTGCCGTCCGGTCGACGATAAGCGGGCATTCCCCGCCGCATCCGGCCCGGTGACGGGCCGACGGACAGACCCGGCGGGGGCGTACCCGGGGGAAGAACGAAGTGAGCCGACCAGACCGCACCGCGCCGACGACCGACCGCCGACGCGGGTTGCCGCGTGCCATCGAACCGTCCAGGCTCCCGTTCGCACCCTTCCCACGGACCTGAGCGGGGGCGCGCACCGGGTCGCACACGCCCCCGGTGTCAGCGTGCTCCGCTAACGTCCCGTCCGACCGGCTACCCGTCCAGCCGGTCCGTTCCGGGGCCTCCGCTGTCCCGTCCCCACTTGTCCCCATCTGCCCGGAGGCATCGATGAGCTACCCGCCCGACCCCAACAACCCGTACGGCCAGCCCCAGCAGCCGCCGCAGCCCGGCTACGGCTACCCGCAGCAGGCTCCGCCGCCGGCCGGCTACGGCTACCCGCAGCAGCCCCCGCAGCAGCCGGCCTACGGCGTGCCGCAGCAGCCGGCCTACGGGTACGCGCCGATGCCGGGCACCATCCAGGCGAACAACGGCTACATCAACATCGCCCAGCTCGGCACCGTCAAGGTCGCGACCATGGGCCAGCGCTTCCTGGCCCGGCTGATCGACGGCCTGGCGATCGGCGCGGTCATCGCCCTGGTCATGGCGCTCGGCCTGGCCAGCGCGCTCGGCATCGCCAAGGACCAGAAGGACTGCAGCAGCCTGTACTCGTTCAACGGCTCGAACTCCGCGTACCTCAACTGCGTGAACGACAACAACGAGGCCGCCGCCGGCTTCCTCGTCACCATGATGGTCATGATGGGCGTGCTGTCGCTGTTCAACCTGCTCTACGAGTGGCTGCTGGTGTCCTTCGCCGGCGCCACCCTGGGCAAGATGGCCATGGGCCTGCGCGTGGTCAAGGAGAGCAACGGCCAAGCCCCGGGCCTGGGCGGCGGCTTCATCCGCTTCATCATCCCGATCGTCGGCGTGTTCCTCTGCTACATCGGCGCGCTGCTGGTCTACCTGTCGCCGTTCTTCGACAACTCCGGGAAGCTGCAGGGCTGGCACGACCGTGCCGCCGGCACCCTGGTGATCAAGAAGTAACGCCGCACGGCACGCACGGCGGAGCGGCCCGGCCCCCTCGGTGGAGGGAGCCGGCCCGCTCCGTTTGTCATGTCGTCACATCGTCACGTCGTTCCGCCGTCACACCGTTCCGCCGACCCGTCCGGGCCGGTCGGCGCGTCAGTGGAAGAAGTGCCGGGTGCCGGTGAGGTACATGGTCACCCCGGCCTCGGCGGCGGCGGCGATCACCTCTTCGTCACGGATCGAGCCGCCCGGCTGGACGATCGCCCGCACCCCGGCGGCGATCAGGATCGCCGGGCCGTCCGCGAACGGGAAGAAGGCGTCGGAGGCCGCGTACGCGCCCTTGGCCCGCTCACCGGCCCGCTCGACCGCGAGCTTGCAGGAGTCAACCCGGTTGACCTGGCCCATGCCGACGCCCACCGAGGCACCGTCCTTGGCCAGCAGGATCGCGTTGGACTTGACGGCCCGGCAGGCCCGCCAGGCGAACGCCAGCTCGGCCAGCTCGGCCTCGGACAGCGCCTCGCCGGTGGCCAGCGTCCAGGTCGCCGGGTCGTCGCCCTCGGCGTGCACCCGGTCGGCGTCCTGGAGCAGCACGCCGCCGGAGATCGGGCGCACCTCCTGGCGGTTGGCCGGGGCCTCCGGGGCGAGCAGCACCCGCAGGTTCTTCTTGCGGGCCAGCACCTCGACGGCGCCGTCCTCGTACCCGGGAGCCACCACGACCTCGGTGAAGATCGGGGCGATCTGCTCGGCCAGCGCCACGGTGACCGGGCGGTTGACAGCGATCACGCCGCCGTACGCGGAGACCGGGTCGCACTCGTGCGCCTTGCGGTGCGCCTCGGCGACGTCGGCGCCGGTCCCGATGCCGCACGGGTTGGCGTGCTTGATGATCGCGACGGCCGGCTCGGCGTGGTCGTACGCGGCGCGGCGGGCGGCGTCGGTGTCGACGTAGTTGTTGTACGACATCTCCTTGCCGTGCAGCTGCCGCGCACCGGCCAGGCCGCCGCTGCCGTCGGTGTACAGCGCGGCGCCCTGGTGCGGGTTCTCGCCGTAGCGCAGCACGTTCTGGCGCTCGAAGGCCGAGCCGAGGAAGGCCGGGAAGCCCGTGGCAGAGCCACTGATGTCAGCAGTCTCGGTCTCCGTGTAGCCGGACTCCTCGAACCAGTTGGCCACCGCGACGTCGTAGGCGGCGGTGTGCGCGAAGGCCTGGCCGGCCAGGCGCTTGCGGGTCAGCAGGTCGAAGCCGCCGTCGCCGACCGCCGCCAGGACGTCCTGGTAGCGGGCCGGGTCGACCACGACGGCCACCGACGGGTGGTTCTTGGCGGCGGCGCGGACCATGCTCGGACCGCCGATGTCGATCTGCTCGACGCACTCGTCCGGGGTGGCGCCGGAGGCGACGGTCGCCTTGAACGGGTAGAGGTTCACCACGACCAGGTCGAAGGGCTCGACGCCCAGCTCGGCCAGCTGCGCGCGGTGCGACTCCAGCCGCAGGTCGGCGAGCACACCGGCGTGCACCCGCGGGTGCAGGGTCTTCACGCGCCCGTCCAGGCACTCCGGGAAGCCGGTCAGCTCGGAGACCTCGGTCACCGGGACGCCGGCGGCGGCGATCCGGCCCGCGGTGGAGCCGGTGGAGACGATGGCGACCCCGGCGGCGTGCAGGCCCTGGGCCAGCTCCTCCAGACCGGTCTTGTCGTACACGCTGATCAGCGCGCGGCGGATCGGCCGGACGTCCTCGGAGACAACGGGCGTGGTGGGGGCGGCGCTCATGCCGGAATCCATACCTTTCGGTCCTCGATGCGGTGACCCTCGCGGGCCAGCCGGCCCACGACGTCGACGAGCAGCTTGCGCTCGACAGTCTTGATGCGTTCGTGCAGCGCCTCGCCGCCATCGGCGTGATCGGCGTCGTGGACCTCCACGACGCCCTGCGCGATGATCGGCCCGGTGTCGACGCCGGCGTCGACGAGGTGCACGGTGCACCCGGTGACCCTCACCCCGTACGCCAGCGCGTCGGTGACGCCGTGGGCGCCGGGGAAGGAGGGCAGCAGCGCCGGGTGGGTGTTGACGATCCGTCCGGCGAAGGCCGCGACGAACTCGGGCCCGAGGATCTTCATGAACCCGGCCGTGACGACCAGGTCCGGCTCGTACCCGGCGACGGAGGCGGTCAGCGCGCGGTCCCAGTCCGCCCGGTCCGGGTGGTCCTTCACCCGGTGCACGAAGACCGGCAGGCCGGCCCGCTCGGCGCGCTCCAGCCCGGCGATGCCGTCCCGGTCCGCGCCCACCGCGACGATCTCCGCGCCGTAGGCGGGGTCGGCGGCGGCGTCGATCAGCGCCTGGAGGTTGGTGCCGGAGCCCGAGACCAGCACCACCAGACGGGCCGGTCCGGGCGTGCGGGGCGGGAAGAGCTGAGCGGGGGCGGCGGCCACTGCGCGATTCTCCGTTGGTCGGGCGCCGCCCGCTGGTACATCCACCGGCGGTGGGGCCACTACGAACGGCAGGTCGAGCGAGGAGGAACTCCGGGAAATCCCGCCTCGACGCGGGCCCCGGGGAACCCGTGGGAGCTGCTGACCGTCACCACCATAACGGCTGGTCGGACGCCCTCCGAAACGCCGTCGGGGGCTACGCGCGTAGCTGAGACCGGGATCTCGCGGGCCCCGCAGACCCCGGTCCGGGCCCCGCGAACCCCGCCCCGGGCTCCGGCGGACCGCCGGAGCCCGGGCGAATCCGGACGCGCCCGGGACCCCCACAGGGGCCTGCGGGATCATAGGGTGGCGCGGGCACCCGCCCCACCGACCGAGAAGGAATGGCCGAACCATGAGCAGCGGTGACGACACCGGCGAGCGCAACCCCTTCGCGCCGCCGCCGGCGGATGCCCCCGAGCAGCCGTGGCGACCGCGCGCTCCCCACCCCACCGGCGACCCCGACCGGCCCGAGGGGCAGGACGGCGACCCGGACGACCGCCCGCTCGTCCCGCCGCCCCACCCCTGGAGCCCCGGCTACCAGGGCGGCGGCTGGCACCCCCGACCGCCCGCACCGCAGCCGCCCCGGATCGACCCGAACGACCCCGCCCAGCGCAAGGCCCGCAACGCCGCGCTGGCCGGCATGGGCGCGCTGGTCTGCGCGTTCGCGGCGCTGCACTACGTCGCCCTGTTCGTCGGCGCGCTCGCCATCGTCTGGGGCGTCTCCGCGATGCGCGCCCCCCGGCCGGCCGTCGGCGACGCCGCCGGCGGCGGCGGCGGCACCTCGGCGCCCGCCGGGCCTGTCGGGCCTGTCACGCCGAACCCGCTCACTCCGGCCGCGCTGGCCGGCATCCTCACCGGGGCGATGACGGTCGTCTTCGTCTCCTCGGTGCTCGGCCTCGCGCTGTACTACAACGACTACGTGACCTGTGTGCAGGACTCCCTCACCTCCAGCGGCGCCGACGGCTGCGACCGGCTCGCGCCGCAGTGGTACGTGGACATCACCAAGACGAGCGAGTGAGCGAGGCCGCGCGCCGGGCCGCCTGAGGTCCGCCTGAGGTCCGGGCGGCGCCGGGGTTCAGACGGCGCCGGGGTCGCCCGGGCCACCGGGGGTCCCCGCCAGGCGGGTGACCGCCGCGTGAGCGCGGGCGCGCAGCAGGAGTGCGCCCCGGCGGGCGGTCGCGGCGAGCGCCCCGGGCACCAGCGGGACGCGAGGCAGCCACCGGGCCCGGACGCCGGCCGGGCGCAGCGCACGCGAGCGCGCCAGCAGGGCGGCCGGAGCCGCCACCACCGCCACCCAGCCCGCCGCCGCCAAGCCCGTCCACCACGGCACCGGCCCCACCCCCGCCGACCGGCCCGCCCCCAGCGCCCCGCCGGAGAACCACCCCAGCCCCGCCGCCGCGGCACCCGCCAGCAGTCCGGCCACCAGCGCCGCCGCCACCGTCGCCGCCCTCGGCCACGGAGCGGGCGGACGGACCGGCCCGACGCCGCGCCCCCCGCCCGCCGCGGCCGCCCGGCCCAGCAGCAGCCCCGGCACCACGCCCGCCAGCGCGGGCAGGACACACACCACCAGCCGCCAGCCGCCCGCACCCGGCTCCGGGAGCAGCCCGAACAGCGGGAACTCCGGCACCGGGCCCAGCACCGTCCGCACCGGCGACACCACCGTCCCCGCGCCCACCGCGAACCCCGGCCCGAGCGCGTACGCCGCGCCCCACAGCACCGTGTTCGGCAGCAGCACCAGGCTCACCAGCAGCACGCCCGCCACCGCCGCCGGCCCGCCCGCGAACACCGCCGACCCCCCGCCCCGGCCCACCGCGGCCAGCACCGCCGCCACCGCCACCACCAGCCCGCCGGCCGCCAGCAGGCCCGCCCCGGCCGCCAGCACGGCCACCCGGACCGCCGACCCGCCACCGGTCGGCCGCAGTGCCTCCGGCAACCCGTCCAGGGCCCGCTCCAGCGCGTCCACCCCGACCGGGGCCGCCCCGGTCCGCCGGGCACCGGCCGCCACCGCCGCCCCGGCCACCAGCGCGACCGCCACGAGGTCCGGCAGCACCCGGGCCCGGAACTCCCCCGCCCCCGCGCACTGGGCCACCACCGCGCACGCCACCGCGCAGTACCCCGCCCAGACCGCCGGCGCCCCGCCGCGCCCCGGCCGTCCCGCGCCGCGCGCCGCCACCCGACCGGCCGCCCGGTACAACTGGCCCACCGCCAGCAGTCCGAGCAGCAGCGGCGTGACCGAGAGCGGCGCCTCCGCCGCCCCGCGCAGCACCGGCGCACCGTGCCCGAGCAGCCACAACGCCGACGCCAGCCGCAACGCCCCGGCCGCGCCGTCGTCCGCGAACGGGGTCACCACCCAGAGCCCGAGCACCGGAACGGTGACCACCGCCAGCCCGAGCAGGGCGGTCCGGGCCCCGGTGAGCAGGGCGGACAGGACGGGCCTGCCGCCCAGTTCGCCCGGCGCTTCCAGAATCGGACGACCCGTCAGCTGCGTCATGGGCCTCATCGTGCCAAGGCGACTCGCCATGCTCCGTGAAGAGGCAAACGGCCGGGGTGTCCCAGATTATTGGCTTATGCGCATTTTCAGACCATGCCCTCTCGCCGCCGCGACCGATCCGGCCAGGAGCGTCTGATGACCAAGCCCCCGACCGCCGCCCGCCCCGGCAGCCAGCCCGCGCCCGCGCCCGCCCCCGCGCCCGGGCCCGCGTCCGGGCCTGGGCCCGCTTCGCAGAGCCGCAGGGGGAAGGGGCGCCCCGGAAAGCGCAAGGGCGACCGCGGCCGGACCGGCGCCACCACCGGGACCGCGCAGGACGGCGGTGGGACAGCGCCGCCCGCGGACGCGGCGGCGCTGCTGCGCCGCCTGACGGCACGTGAGGCGGAGGCCTTCGCCCACCTCGCGGCCGGCCGGGACCTCGCCGAGACCGCCACCGCACTCGGCGTCACCCCGGCCACGGCCCGCAGCTACCAGCACCGGGCCCTGCGCAAACTCGGCACCCGCACCCAGGCCGAGATCACCGCCCTCGCCGCCCTTTTGCCCGCGGCTTTGGCTCCGGCTCCGGCTCCGGCGGCCAAGGCCGCCCCGACGGCGAACGCCGGCCACCGGCAGCGGTCGGACGACCCCCACGCCGACCGTCCGCCGGTGGCGGCCGCAGCAGCCGAAGACACCACAGCCGACGCGACCGACCCGCGCCGCCCGGCCTCGGCCACGGCCGCTCCGGACCGGACGGCTGACGGCCGTCGGCGCGCCCATGACGCACCCTCCGGTAGACCCGGGCACCCGGCCACCCCGGGTTCGAAGACCGACCACCCCCAGCAGGCACCCGGCACCCGCACCGGCCAAGCGGCGGCCGACACCGCAGCCGGAGCAGTCGCACCCACGCACGCCGTGGCGGCAACCCCGAACCCGAAGGCCGACCACGACCACGGCAAGGCCGGTCCCGGCTCCGACGCGGCGGCGGGGGCGCCGACGAGTCGGGCGGGCGGGGCGGCCCCGGCCGGACCACCCGCCGCAGCGGCCGGGCGGAGCGTCGGTCCGCCGGCCGGAAAGCCCCGGACGGACGGGTCGGTCCCCACGGCCCCCACGGTCCCCACGGCCGCGACGGCCGCCGGGCAGCCGCGGCGGAGCGGGCCGACAAAGGCGCCGACCGTGCCGTCCCGGGCAGCTGAGGCGGCTGGGGCGGCTGGGGCGGCTGGGCCGTCGCAGGTGGCCGGGGCAGCCAGGGCTGCCGGGCCGGCGCAGGCGGCCGAGGCTGCCGGGCCGTCGCGAGTGGGCGGATCGGCCGGGCCGCCCCGGGCGGCTGGGGCAGCTGGGGCGGCTGGGCCGTCGCAGGTGGCCGGGGCAGCCAGGGCTGCCGGGCCGTCGCGAGTGGGCGGAGTGGGCGGAGCGGCCGGGCCGGGGCAGGTGGGCGGGGCGGGCGAGGCGGGGGCGCCGGTCGGGGCCGTCGGGTGGGTGGTGGACGCCGGGGGTGGGGCGCGTCGGGAGGCTGTGTTCGAGGAGGTGTACGAGGCGGGGCACACCCGGCTGGTGCAGCAGGTGTTCCTGCTCACCGCGTGCAAGCACCGGGCGGTGCACTGCGTCGGCCGGGCGTTCGGGGAGGCGCGGCGGCGGTGGGCGGAGGTGGTCGCGGCGGCCGAGCCGGAGCAGTGGGTGCGGGCGCGGGCGTTCGAGCTGGCCCTGTCGCCGTGGCACCGGGGCGGGCCCCGGCGGGCCCACGTGTGGCGGCTGCCGCACCGGCGGATCAAGGTGCGCCCGGCGGACGAGGGCCAGGCGGTGCTGCCGGACCACGACCGCCTGACCGACCGGGACCGGGCGCTGCTCAAGGCGCTACGCCGGCTCTCCCGGCCGCAGCGCCGGGCGCTGGTGCTGCACGACGGCCTGGGGCTGCCGGCTGCCGCGGTGGCGGTGGAGGTGGAGTCGACGGTGGCGGCCGCCGAGGGGCGGGTGTGGACGGCCCGGGCGGCGCTGGCGCAGTGGGTGCCGGACCTGGTCGGGCCGGATCCGGCGGCGGACGGGTTCGCGGACCGGCTGTGCGCGCTGCTGCACCGGGCGGCGGTGCGCGGGGCGCCGGAGCCGCACCGGCCGCCGGTGCCGCTGCTGCGGGCCCGCCACGGGCTGGTGAACGCGGGCCGGACGGGGGCGGCGGCGCTGCTGACGGCGGCCGTGGGCGGTGCGGTGGTGGCGACGCTGGCGGGCGGCGGGCCGGGCGAGCTGTTCCGGCAGCCGGATCCGCCGCCGCCCTCGCTCTGCGCGGCGGTCCCGACGCTCGCGACCGAGCCGGAGGCGCTGCTGCCGCTGCTGCCGGACGGGGCGCCGTCCGGGATCCAGAGCCTCTGGTGCTCGCCGACGCCGGGGCTGGAGCCGGTCGTGGTGGATCCGCCGCCGCCCCGGGCGGACGGGCCGTACCGGCCGCCGACGGGCGGGCGGGCCGGCGAGGCGCTGCCCCCGCCGGGCGCGGTGGCCGCCGGACCGCGCGGCTGCGCGCCGTGGGTGCTGCGCCCCTGCCCGGCGGAGCAGCTGGAACAGCACTCGGACCTGCACCGGGAGCAGGGCTGAGCGCGGCACCGGGAACAGCACCGGGAACGGCAGCGCCCCCGCGCCGGCGAGGCCGGGCGGGGGCGCTGGGTGCGAGCGGGGGCGTCAGCCCTTGTACAGCTCACGGGCCAGGCGGGCGGTCTCGGACGGCGTCTTGCCGACCTTGACACCGGCGGCCTCAAGGGCCTCCTTCTTGGCCTGGGCGGTGCCGGAGGAGCCGGAGACGATGGCGCCGGCGTGGCCCATGGTCTTGCCCTCGGGCGCGGTGAAGCCCGCGACGTAGCCGACGACCGGCTTGGTGACGTGCTCGGCGATGTAGGCCGCGGCACGCTCCTCGGCGTCGCCACCGATCTCACCGATCATGACGATGAGCTCGGTCTCCGGGTCCTCCTGGAACGCCTTGAGGGCGTCGATGTGGGTGGTGCCGATGACCGGGTCACCGCCGATGCCCACGGCTGAGGAGAAGCCGATGTCGCGCAGCTCGTACATGAGCTGGTAGGTCAGGGTGCCGGACTTCGAGACCAGGCCGATCTTGCCGGCCTTGGTGATGTCGGCCGGGATGATGCCGGCGTTCGACTGGCCGGGGCTGATCAGGCCGGGGCAGTTCGGGCCGATGATCCGGGTCTTGTTGTCCTTCGAACCGGCGTAGGCCCAGAAGGCGGCGGTGTCGTGCACCGGGACGCCCTCGGTGATGACGACGGCCAGGCCGATCTCGGCGTCGATGGCCTCGACGACGGCGTCCTTGGTGAACTTCGGCGGCACGAAGATGACGGTGACGTCGGCACCGGTCTTCTCGATGGCCTCGGCGACGGAGCCGAAGACGGGCACCTCGGTGCCGTCGACGTCGACCGTGGTGCCGGCCTTGCGCGGGTTGACACCGCCGACGATCTGGGTGCCGGAGGCGAGCATGCGGCGGGTGTGCTTCATGCCCTCGGAGCCGGTCATGCCCTGAACGATGACCTTGCTGTCCTTGGTAAGGAAGATAGCCATGGTGTGAAAGTCCCCTTCCTTACTTGTTGGCCAGCTCGGCGGCGCGGTCGGCCGCACCGTCCATGGTGTCCACCTGCTCGACGAGCGGGTGGTTGGCGTCGGTCAGGATCTGGCGGCCGAGCTCGGCGTTGTTGCCGTCGAGGCGGACGACCAGCGGCTTGGTGACCGCCTCGCCCTTCTCCTCGAGCAGTGCGAGGGCCTGCACGATGCCGTTGGCGACCGCGTCGCACGCGGTGATGCCGCCGAAGACGTTGACGAAGACCGACTTGACGTCGGTGTCGCCGAGGATGATCTCCAGGCCGTTCGCCATGACCTCGGCGGAGGCGCCGCCACCGATGTCGAGGAAGTTGGCGGGCTTCACGTTGCCGTGGTTCTCACCGGCGTACGCGACCACGTCGAGGGTGCTCATGACGAGACCCGCGCCGTTGCCGATGATGCCGACCTCGCCGTCGAGCTTGACGTAGTTGAGGCCCTTGGCCTTGGCCGCGGCCTCCAGCGGGTTGGCGGCGGCCTTGTCCTCGAGCGCCTCGTGGTCCGGCTGGCGGAACTCGGCGTTCTCGTCCAGGGAGACCTTGCCGTCGAGCGCGATGATCTTGCCCTCACCGGACTTGATCAGCGGGTTGACCTCGACGAGGAGGGCGTCCTCCTTGATGAAGACGGTCCACAGCTTCTGCAGGACCTCGGCGACCTGGTCGGCGACCTCGGCCGGGAACTTCGCCGCGGCGACGATCTCGGCGGCCTTCTCCGGGGTGCAGCCCTCGTTGGCGTCGACCGGGATCTTGGCGAGCGCGTCGGGGTTCTGCTCGGCGACGACCTCGATCTCCACACCGCCCTCGACGCTGGCCATGGCCAGGAAGGTGCGGTTGGTGCGGTCCAGCAGGAACGAGACGTAGTACTCGTCCTTGATGTCCGCGGTCTGGGCCAGCATCACCTTGTGCACGGTGTGGCCCTTGATGTCCATGCCGAGGATCTGCTCGGCCTTGGCGACGGCGTCGGCCGGGTCGGCGGCGAGCTTCACGCCACCGGCCTTGCCTCGGCCACCCACCTTCACCTGAGCCTTGACGACGGCGCGGCCGCCGAAGCGCTCCGCGATGGCGGCAGCGTCTGCGGCGGTCTCGATGACATCACCGTCAAGCACGGGAACCCCGTGCTTGGCGAAGAGGTCCCTCGCCTGGTACTCGAACAGGTCCACGTGTTTGTCCTTGTTCGTGGTCGCGGATTGTGTCTCTACGAGCGTGCCACGGCAGGATCTTCGCTGCGGGTCGTCGGGGCGGTGCGGGTACACAGAGGTACGGCCTTGCGGCCCACACAGCCACGGGCGCACACGTCAATTCACACGCGCGTCACGTCCGTCTGGCAGGTTATCCCCGCTGGACGGGCGTCTTTCGCCCGGGGCCTGCCAGTCTTTGGTGAGAACCGTCACAGACAGCCTAGGGTCCGTCTTCAAACCCCCGCCTGCGGGCCGACGCCGGGGCACGCACCTCGACGGCTTCTCGTCAGT